>NZ_LT607754.1:6002664-6355329 GCF_900090285.1 Micromonospora inositola
GGAGATCTCCGCCAACGCCAGCGCCGCCTTGGCCTGGGCCTCCGTCGCCCCGGCGGTCTCGACCAGCAGCTCGGCCACCTTCGCCGGGCCGATTCTGTCGAGCCTGTCCACCGCCCGCAGCGCCGCCTCCGGGTCGTCGATTCCGACCCCCCGGTAGAAGCCCTCGCAGATCTTGCGGTTGTTGACCTGGATCTTCACGGCCGGGATGGGCAGCGACCGGAGCGCGTCGCCGATCACCAGCGGCATCTCCGCCTCGTGGTGCGCGGGCAGGGTGTCCCGGTCGACGATGTCGATGTCGGCCTGGAGGAACTCCCGGTAGCGCCCCTCCTGCGGGCGCTCACCCCGCCACACCTTCTGGATCTGGTAGCGGCGGAATGGGAACTGCAGCTTCCCGGCGTTCTCCAGGACGTAGCGGGCGAACGGCACGGTCAGGTCGAAGTGCAGGCCCAGCGAGTCGTCCCCGGCCGGGCCCTCGGCGTCGGCCTGGAGCCGGCGCAGCACGTAGACCTCCTTCGAGGTCTCCCCCTTGCGCAGCAGCTGGTCGAGGGGCTCCACCGAGCGGGTTTCGAGGGGGGCGAACCCGTACAGCTCGAAGGTGGCGCGGATCCGGTCGAGGACGAACTGCTCGATCATCCGCTGCGCGGGCGTCCACTCCGGGAAGCCCGAGATGGGCGTCGGCTTGCTCATGGCGTACTCCTTGCGTCCCGCGCTGACCGCGCGGGGAGGTCGTGGGTGCGGCTACAGGCCGCGGGTGGGCGCAGCCGGGCGCGCGCCGCCGGAACCCGCCACCTCGAGGAGGTAGGGGTTGCTCGCGCGCTCGCGGCCGATGGTGGTCGCGGGGCCGTGGCCGGGCAGGACGACGGTGTCGTCGGCCAGCGGGAGGACCTTCTCCCGCAGGCTGGACAGCATCCGGGGCATGCTGCCGCCCGGCAGGTCGGTGCGGCCGATCGAGCCGGCGAACAGCACGTCACCGGAGAGGCAGATCTGCTCGGCCTCCCAGGGTGAGCCGGCGCCGGGCATCCGGAACAGCACCGACCCGCCGGTATGGCCCGGGGCGTGGTCGACGGTGATCTCCAACCCGGCGAGGGCCAGGGTCGCGCCGTCGGTCAGCTCGGCCACGTCGTCCGGCTCGGCATACGGCAGTCGGCCGCCGAAGAGCTGGGTGAGGTCCATCGACAGCGCCTTCGAAGGGTCGGCCAGCAGCTCCCGGTCGTCCGGGTGGACGTACGCGGGGATGCCGCGCGCGCCGCAGACCGGCGCCACGGAGAAGGTGTGGTCGAGGTGGCCGTGGGTGAGCAGCACGGCGGCCGGGTGCAGGCGATGCTCGGCGAGCAGGGCGTCGAGCCGGTCGAGCACCCCGATGCCGGGGTCGACCACCACGCACTGCTCCCCCGGCCCGGTCGCCACCACGTAGCAGTTGGTGCCGAAGGCGTCCGCGGGAAAGCCGGCCACGAGCACGTCCGCTCCCCTTCCGTCGAATCGTCGTCTCCACCCAGCAGCCTAGTCGGACGAGCGAGCGCGTTTTTCCGGCCCAGCGGTCCCGGCTGTCCCGCCAGGCAACAGTGACATACCCCGATAAACCCAGGCCCGACCTCGTACACCACATTCACAGCGGCTACCCGTACACTCTGGCGGGCGTGTGGCGTGGCGCACCTGCCGCCCACGGGCGGATGACGCCCGAGCGCCAGCGACGACCAGGCAGAGGAAGGGGAGCACGGGTGGCTTCCAGCAGGGACCGGCAGCGCAAACTGGCGCGGGCCAAGCTCGACCGGCAGCTCGCCCGGCGGGCCGCGGCCGTGAAGCGCCGCCGGCAGATCCAGGCCGGCGTCGGCGCCGCCGTGGTGCTCGCGCTGATCGTGGTCGCGTCGGCCTGGGCGCTGGGCGCGTTCGACTCCAAGCCCGAGCAGAAGGCCGCCGAGGACGTCTGCGTGTGGACGCCGCAGGACGCCAGCGCCAACACCAGCCTCAAGGACGTCGGCACCCCGGACACCACCGGCCTGCCGACCTCCGGCACCCGGGCGATGACGATCACCACGAACCAGGGCGCCCCGATCACCGCCCAGCTCGATCTGGCCGCCGCGCCGTGCGCCGGGGCGAGCATCGCCCACCTGGCCGGCAAGTCGTTCTACGACAACACCAAGTGCCACGAGATCACCACCGAGGGCGCGCTGCGCTGCGGCGACCCGAGCGGCACCGGCATCGGCGGCCCGGCCTACTCGTTCTACGACGAGAACATCCCCACCCCGGCGCCGAGCGCGTCCGGCAAGCCCGCCGCCGGGCAGCCCCCCGCGTACCCGAAGGGCACGGTCGCCATGATCGCGAACCCGCCGGGCAGCAACGGCAGCCAGTTCCTCGTCTTCTTCAAGGACTTCAACCCGGCCAAGCCGGCCTACCCGGTCATCGGCAAGGTCACCGGCGGCCTCGACGTGGTGGAGAAGATCGGCGCCCTGCCGACCGTGGACAATGGGAGCGGGGCCAAGGTCAAGCCGAAGACCGACGTGGTGATCCAGAGCCTGACGGTCGGCGAGGCGACCACCGCACCGGCCGCCACCAGCGCGCCCACGGCCAGCCCCAGCGCCGGCTGACCCGGCCGCCCACCCAACGCAGCGGCAACGTCCGCGCCCGAGAAGTTTCGTAAGGAGTGACCGTGACGTCCACGAGAGAGCGGCAGCGCGCGGCGGCGCGGGCCCGACTCGAGCGGGAGATGGCCGAGCGCGCAGCCCGCGCCCGCAAGCGCCGGCAGACGCAGGCGATCGTCGGGGCCGGTGCGGTCCTGCTGCTCGTGGTCGCCGGCACCGTCTGGCTGGCCACCACGCTCGGTGGCGACGGCGACAAGCAGCAGCAGACCGCCACCTCGGCGGGTGCCGCCCAGTGCGCCTACACCGAGGTCCCCAAGGAGGGGCGCACCAAGCAGATCAAGGACGTCGGGCTGCCGGCGAACCAGCAGAAGAACACCGGCACCCAGACCATGACGATCGACACCAACCTGGGGCCGATCACCGCGAAGATCGACCGGGCGGCCGTGCCCTGCACCGCGGGCAGCTTCACCCACCTGGCCAGCAAAGGCTTCTTCGACAACACCAAGTGCCACCGCCTGGTCACCGAGGGCATCAAGGTGCTGCAGTGCGGTGACCCGAGCGCGACCGGCACGGGCTGGCGGGAGACCGACGGCACGGGAGGCCCGAGCTACAACCTGGCCGAGGAGAACCTGCCGACCGACAAGCGCCCGCCGTACCCGGAGGGCGTCATCGCGATGGCCAACTCCGGCCAGCCGGGCAGCACCGGCAGTCAGTTCTTCATCGTGTACGGCGACTCGCAGCTCGACCCGAACTACACGGTGCTGGGCACCATCACCGGCGGCATGGACATGGTGAAGCAGGTCGCGGCGGCCGGTGACGACAAGGCCTTCGCGCAGCAGGCCGGCGGCGGCCACCCCAAGAAGGAGATCGTCATCAACAAGCTGGCGATGAGCGACATCCAGGGCTGAGCCCGCCCGTACGACGACAAAGCGCCCGCCGGCTGAAGCCGGCGGGCGCTTTCGTGTCCCTGCCTCAGGCGCCCGAGGTGACCCGGTACGCGTCGAAGACGCCGTCGACCTTCCGCACCGCGGCCAGCAGGTGGCCCAGGTGCTTCGGGTCGGCCATCTCGAAGCTGAACCGGCTCACCGCCACCCGGTCCCGCGTGGTGGTGACGGTGGCGGAGAGGATGTTCACCCGCTCCTCCGACAGCACCCGGGTCACGTCGGCCAGCAGCTTGTGCCGGTCCAGCGCCTCGACCTGGATGGCGACGAGGAAGGTGGAGGCGGAGGTGAGCTTCCAGCTCACCTCGACCACCCGCTCGCTCTGCGCCCGCAGGTCCTCGGCGTTGGCGCAGTCGTCCCGGTGCACGCTCACCCCGCCGGAGCGGGTGACGAAGCCGAAGACCGCGTCCGGCGGCACCGGGGTGCAGCAGCGGGCCAGCTTGATCCAGACGTCGCTGACGCCGCGGACCACCACACCGGGGTCGCTGCTGCTCTGCCGGCTGTGCGGCGGCCGGGTGGCGACGGCGGTCTCGGCGATGTCCTCCGCCGCGCCCTCCTCGCCGCCGTAGGTGGCCATCAGCTTCTGCACGACCGACTGGGCGGAGACCTGGCTGTCGCCGACCGCCGCGTACAGCGAGGCGACGTCGGCCAGGTGCAGGTCCCGGGCGATCGCCATCAGCGCGTCCGAGGTGAGCATCCGCTGCAACGGCATGCCCTGCTTGCGCATCGCCTTGACGATCGAGTCCTTGCCGGCCTCGATCGCCTCCTCGCGCCGCTCCTTGTTGAAGTACTGGCGGATCTTGGTGCGGGCGCGCGGGCTCTTGACGAAGCCGAGCCAGTCCTGCGTCGGGCCCGCCGTGTCCGACTTCGAGGTGAAGATCTCGATCACGTCGCCGTTGGACAGCGTCGACTCCAGCGGCACCAGCTTGCCGTTGACCCGGGCGCCGATGCACTTGTGCCCGACCTCGGTGTGCACCGCGTACGCGAAGTCCACCGGCGTCGACCCGGTCGGCAGCGGGATGACGTCACCCTTCGGGGTGAAGACGTACACCTCCTGGCTGGACAGGTCGAAGCGGAGCGCGTCGAGGAATTCGCTCGGGTCGGCCGCCTCCCGCTGCCAGTCCAGCAGCTGGCGCAGCCAGGTCATCTCGTCGATGTGCGCCGGCGGGCCGACGATCTGGGTGCCCTTGTGCTCCTTGTACTTCCAGTGTGCGGCGATACCGAACTCGGCGGTGCGGTGCATCGCGTACGTGCGGATCTGCATCTCCACCGGCTTGCCGGTGGGCCCGATGACCGTCGTGTGCAACGACTGGTACATGTTGAACTTGGGCATCGCGATGTAGTCCTTGAACCGGCCCGGCACCGGCTGCCAGTTGGCGTGGATGACGCCCAGCGCCGCATAGCAGTCCCGCACCGTGTCGACCAGGATCCGCACCCCGACCAGGTCGTAGATGTCGTTGAAGTCGCGGCCCCGCACGATCATCTTCTGGTAGATCGAGTAGAGGTGCTTCGGCCGGCCGGTGGTCTCCGCCTTGATCTTGGCGGCCTTCAGGTCGGTCGACACCTTCTGGGTGACCTGACGCAGCAGCGCCTCCCGCTGCGGCTGGTGCTCCCCGATCAGGCGGTTGATCTCCTCGTACCGCTTCGGGAAGAGCGTGCCGAAGGCGAGATCCTCCAGCTCCCACTTGATGGTGTTCATACCGAGCCGGTGCGCGAGGGGCGCCAGGATCTCCAGCGTTTCCTTCGCCTTCTGCTCCTGCTTCGGGCGGGGCAGGAAGGTGAGGGTACGCATGTTGTGCAGCCGGTCGGCCAGCTTGATCACCAGCACCCGCGGGTCCTTGGCCATCGCCACGACCATCTTGCGGATCGTCTCCGCCTTGGCCGCGTCACCCAGCTTGACCTTGTCGAGCTTCGTCACGCCGTCGACCAGGAGGGTCACCTCCGGGCCGAAGTCCGCCCGCATCTGGTCGAGGGTGTACTCGGTGTCCTCGATGGTGTCGTGCAGCAGCGCGGCGACCAGGGTGGTGGTGTCCATGCCCAGGTTGCCCAGGATCGTCGCCACCGCGAGCGGGTGGGTGATGTACGGGTCACCGGACTTGCGGTACTGACCGGAATGCCAGCGCGCCGCGGTGTCGAACGCCCGCTGCAGCAGCCGGGCGTCGGCCTTGGGGTGGTTCTCCCGGTGGGTGGCGATCAGCGGTTCGAGCACCTCGCTGACCTGCGAGGTCTGCCAGGGCGCGTTGAACCGGGCCAGTCGGGCGCGAACCCGCCGGCCGGTCGGCGCGTTGGACAGCGCGAAACCACCGCTCGGCGAGGGATCGGCCGAGCCGTCGGTCGGGAACGGCACCACGACCGCCCCGCCGGGCGACGTGCCACCGTCCGGGCCGGCGTCGGGGGCGACGCCGCTGCCAGAGCCCGTCACCCGGGCCGGCGGGTTGCCGCTCCGCTCGGTCACCGAGCCGTCCGCCTCGCCTGTCGGGTGCACCGTGCCCTCCACCGGAGGGACGACATCGTGGGACACCGGCCTCCTCACCGCTCGCCGGGGTGCGCCGACCGTACGGCCGACGTTCGGTTCAACCGGCTGTGGGGCCGGTGTTGTTCCGCGCCGACCCGCGGCCGGCGGTCTTCCCACCGCCGGACGGTCGCCCGCCCGGTCAGCAAAGGGCAATGCTACCCGCACGCAGGGTGCCCCGCCGCTCCGCCGGACGGTCTGCGCGGGCTCCGCCCGAGGGGCGCTGCATCAAACGGTCAGCAAGGCATGGACCGGACGCGGGGCGAGCCGCTCCCGCCCCTTCAGGAAGGCCAGCTCCAGCAGCACGGTGAAACCGGCGACCGTGCCGCCGGCCCGCTCCACCAGGTCGAGGGTGGCCTCGGCGGTGCCGCCGGTGGCGAGCACGTCGTCGACGACCAGCACCCGGTGTCCGGCGGTGAAGGCGTCCTGGTGCACCTCCAGGGTCGCCTCGCCGTACTCCAGGTCGTAGGAGACCGAGTACGCGGGGCGGGGCAGCTTGCCGGCCTTGCGCACCGGCACCACGCCGACCCCGGTGGCGTACGCGATGGCGGCGGCGATCACGAAGCCGCGCGCCTCGATGCCGACCACCGCGTCGAACGAGTCACGCCCGTGGTACGTGACGATCCCGTCGATCACCTCGCGGAACACGTCACCGTCGGCGAAGAGCGGCATCAGGTCCTTGAACTTGACGCCGGGCTTCGGGAAGTCCGGCACGTCCAGCACCCGGCTGGCCACCAGCCGGGCGACCTCCGGGCCGCTGTCTCCCCGTACCCCGGTGCTGTGGGTCTCCGTCACGGTTGTCCCGCTTCCCTTCCGACGACGACGGCGTCCGCCATGCTGCTCGCACAGCATGGCGGACGCCGTCAGGTCGATCGCTACCGGGTCCGGCGGACCGGTCAGCGGCGCTTGGCGCCGCCCGGCCGGTTGCCCCCGCCGCCGGGACGACCGCCCCGGGCGCCGGTCGGGCGCTTGCCGGCCGGTCGGACGCCCACCTTCGGCGCCGAGCCGGCCAGCGCCGCCGCCTCCGGGTCGATGGCCGCCTCGCCGGCCTCGGCGGCCCGCGGCGCGCCCTTCGGGGCCACCTCGCCCCGGGCGACCGCGCCGCGGCGGGCCAGCACCCGCTTGTTGTGCGCGCTGATCCGCGGGTCCTGGTTCTTCAGCAGCACCAGCAGCGGGGTGGCCAGCAGGATGGAGGTCAGGAACGCCACCGCCATACCCACGAAGAGCACCAGACCGAGGTCCTTCAGCGTGCCCGCGCCCAACAGGCCGGCGCCGATGAAGAGCAGGCCGCCGACCGGGAGCAGGGCGACCACCGAGGTGTTCAGGGACCGCATCAGGCTCTGGTTCAGAGCCAGGTTGGACGCCTCGCCGTAGGTCAGGTTGTTGTTCGCGGTGATGCCCCGGGTGTTCTCCTGAACCTTGTCGAAGACCACCACCACGTCGTACAGCGCGAAGCCCAGGATGGTGAGGAAGCCGATGATCGTCGACGGGGTGACCTCGAAGCCGACCATCGAGTAGATGCCGGCGGTGAGGATCAGGTTCATGAACAGCGAGCTGATCGCGGCGACGGCCATCCGCCACTCGAAGCGCAGGATCAGGTAGATCGCCACCACCACGAGGAAGATGACCAGGCCGAGCAGCGCACGTTCGGTCACCTGGCCACCGAACGACGCACTGACCTGGTTCGCGCCGACCTGCTCGAACTTGAGCCCGAACTTCTGGGCGATCTCGGTCTTCACCTCGTTCGACTGCTGGGGCGTCAGCTCCGAGGTGCGCATCTCGTACGAGTCGCCGTTGGTGCCGCCGACCTTCTGCGCGGTGGCCACCTCGGCGCCGCCACCCTTGGTCCGCAGCACGTCGTTCACCTGCTGCTCGGTCTCGTCCAGGGTGCCGACGCTGGCCGGCACCTGGAGCGAGGTGCCGCCGGCGAACTCGATGCCCAGGCTGAAGCCGCGCACGGCGAAGCTCAGCACGGCGATCAGCACCAGCGCGGCGGCGACACCGAACCACAGCTTGCGCCGACCGACGATGTTGAGATCGGCCTCGCCCCGGTAGAGCCGGGACGCCAGACCACTCTTAGCCATCTCAGGCCTCCTTGACGCGCGGGTTACGGACGGTGGCCTGCTCGGCCGACCGGGCCGGCAGGGCCCGACCGAGGCCGCTGACCCGCGGGGACAGGAACGCCCGGCTCCGGGCGAACATCGTCATGATCGGGTGACGGAAGAGGAAGACGACCACCAGGTCGAGCACGGTCGCCAGGCCGAGGGCGAAGGCGAAGCCCTTCACCGTGCCGACCGAGACGATGTACAGCACCACGGCGGACATCAGGGTGATGGAGTTCGCCGAGATGATCGTCCGGCGGGCCCGGACCCAGGCACGGGGCACGGCGCTGCGCGGGCTGCGACCCTCGCGGATCTCGTCCTTGAGGCGCTCGAAGTAGATGACGAACGAGTCCGCCGCCACACCGAGCGAGACGATCATGCCGGCGATGCCGGCGAGGGTGAGGGTGAAGCCGATCGACCGGCCGAGCACCACCAGCGCGCCGAAGACCAGCAGCGCGGAGAGCACCAGGCTCAGGAAGATCACCGAGCCGAGCAGCCGGTAGTAGAAGAACGAGTAGATGATGACCAGCAGCATGCCGATGCCGGCGGCGAGCAGACCGGCCCGCAGCTGGCTCTCGCCCAGTGTGGCCGTCACGTTCTGCTTCTCCTGCTGCACGAAGGTCACCGGCAGCGCGCCGTAGCGCAGCTGGCTGGCCAGCGCGTTGGCGGCCTTGTTGTCGAAGTTGCCGGTGATCTGCGAGTCGCCGGTCAGCACGCCCTGGATCTCCGGCGAGGAGACGATCTGGTTGTCCAGGACCACCGCGACGCGGCACTTGCCGTCCTGCCCGAGGGCGGTCTGGTCGCAGGCCTGGCCCTCGTTGTTGAACGCCTCGCGGGTCAGGTTGGTCCAGTGCTCCTGCCCCTTGCCGGTGAAGTTCAGGCTGACCACCCAGGAGCTGGTCTGGTCGAGCTGGGCGGAGGCGTCCTTGACGTCGGTGCCGACCACCTTCGCCACGTCCAGCAGGTACTTCGCGCCGCTCTCGCAGGCGACGGCCCGCTGCTTCTCGTCCTTGATCGAGGCCGGCGGCCGCTTGTCGAGCTGAGCGCAGGTGATGGTCGGGACGTTGAACTGCATGTCCACCGGCAGCACCGCGATCTCCTGCGGGGAGAGCGCGCCGAAGGGCTTCAGCTTCTCGACCAGCGACGGGTCGGCGGAGACGTCGGCCGGGGCCTTCAGGGCGGTGCCGGCGGCCCACGCGGCCGGGCCGACCTTCTGCTCGACGGCCTTGCGCTGCTGCTCGACGCTCTGCGGCACCGGCTCCGGGCTGGCGCTCGGCGACGGCGCGGCGGCGCTCGCCGACGGCGTCGGTGCGGCGGCGCTGGCACTCGGCGTCGGTGCGGCGGCGCTGGCACTCGGCGTCGGTGCGGCGGCGCTGGCACTCGGCGTCGGGGCCATCCCGCCCTGCCCGCCAGCGCTCGGCGACGCGGTGGCCTTCGGGGCGCTGGCCGACGGCTTCGGGGAGGCGCTGCCCGACGGGTTCGGCGTCGCGCTGCCGGACGGGGCCGGGGTCGCGCTGGCGGTCGGCGCCGGGGCGGCGGCCGCGCCACTGCCGTCGGTCGCCTTGAGCACCTTGCGGAACCGCAGCTCGGCGGCGCTGCCGACGTCGGTCAGGTCCCGGTTCACACCGGGCAGGGAGATGACGATGTTCCGGTTGCCCTCGGTGACCACCTCGGCCTCGGCCACGCCGTAGCCGTTGACCCGGTTCTCGATGATCTGGCGCGCCTCCTCGAGGTTGGCGGCCGTCGGAGGCTTGCCGTCCACGCTGTTGGTGGCCTCGAGCGCCACCCGGGTGCCGCCGATCAGGTCCTGGCCGAGCCGCGGCTCCAGCCGGTCCTTCCAGCCACCGCTGGCGCCGCCCGAGAAGAACACCAAAAGATAGAGGACGACGAAGATGAACCCGAGAACGGCGAGCTGCCGTCCGGGGCGCATCTGTCCCTGAGGTGGTGCCACGGCTGTCCTGTCTCCCTGTACGGTCGCGCCGCTGAGGCAGCGGCGACGAAAGTCGGGCCGGGGGTGTCCGGCCGACTGATCTGGCGGGTCGACGCCGCCGGCCGACACGCCTCCGGGTCACGACGCGGCGGCGTCGGGGGGAGTTCCGCGTGTCGGCGTCGGGCGCCGACCCAACTATCCACTTGTGGGGAAGAGTCCGCTGCCCCTTCGGGGCGGTCGGTCACTCCTTGACGGCGTCGGCTTCCTCGGCCACCGGCTCGGTCGCCTCCGGGCGCTCGGCCCGGGTGGTCACCCGCGCGATGGCCGGCCGGGCGTACCGGGTCTGGACGCCGGGGGCGACCTCGAGCAGAACGGTGTCGTCGTCCACCTCGGTGACCGTGCCGTAGAGGCCGCCGATGGTCACCACCTCGTCGCCCTGGCCGAGCTCGGACTGCATCTGCTCGGCCTCACGGCGGCGCTTCTGCTGGGGGCGGATCATCATGAAGTACATGACGCCGAAGAGCAGGGCGATCATGAGGATCGGCGTGAGGCCGCCGGCTCCTCCACCACCCGCTGCAAGGTAAAGCACGGTTGTCGACCTTCCCATTGGCCTCCAACCAGCACGAGGGGTGCCGGAGCGGAGGCGGAATCTCACGTCCTGTACAGACCGCGGCGAAGTCTAATCCCTGCACCTGAGAACACCGAATGCGGCACAGATCACGTTCGGATCACGGCTGATCGGGCTGTGCGGAGAAGAGATCGGGCACGGACGGGGCATCGGTGCCAAATGTACCATTCGGCGGCGTACGCCCCAGATGGCGCCAGGCGGCCTCGGTCGCGACCCGGCCCCGCGGCGTGCGCGCCAGCAGCCCCGCCCGGACCAGGAACGGCTCGCAGACCTCCTCGACGGTGTCCGGCTGCTCCCCCACCGCCACCGCGAGGGTGGAGAGCCCGACCGGGCCGCCCCGGAACGAGTCGACCAGCGCGGTCAGCACCGCCCGGTCCAGCCGGTCCAGGCCCAGCGCGTCGACGTCGTACACGGTCAGCGCGGCCCGGGCGGTCTCCAGGGTGACCACGCCGTCGGCCCGGACCTCGGCGAAGTCCCGCACCCGGCGCAGCAGTCGGTTGGCGATCCGCGGGGTGCCCCGGGACCGGCCGGCGATCTCGGCCGCGCCCTCCTCGGTGATCGGCACGCCGAGGATCCGCGCCGAGCGGCGCAGCAGCGTCTCCAGGTCGGCCGGGGCGTAGAAGTCGAGGTGGGCCACGAAGCCGAAGCGGTCCCGCATCGGCCCGGTGAGCAGACCGGACCGGGTGGTCGCGCCGACCAGCGTGAACGGCTCGACGTCGAGCGGGATGGCGGTGGCGCCCGGACCCTTGCCGACCACCACGTCGACCCGGAAGTCCTCCATCGCGCTGTAGAGCAGCTCCTCCGCCGGCTTGGCGATCCGGTGGATCTCGTCGATGAAGAGCACGTCGCCCTCGGCGAGGCTGGTCACGATGGCCGCCAGGTCGCCGGAGCGCTCGATCGCCGGGCCGCTGGTCACCCGGATGCCGGCGCCCAGCTCCGCGGCGACGATGTTGGCCAGACTGGTCTTGCCGAGGCCAGGAGGTCCGGACAGCAGGATGTGATCCGGCGGGGAGCCGCGCCGCATCGCGCCCTGCAGCAGCAGGTCGAGCTGGTCCCGGACCCTGTCCTGCGCGATGAACTCGGAGAGGCGCTTCGGCCGGACGCTGGCCTCAGCGTCGAGTTCGGCGTCGCTGACGTACGCCGAGACCAGGTTCTCCCCCGTCATCGCGTGCGGCCCAGGAGGCGGATGGCCTGCTTGAGCAGGACCGGCACCGGCGGGGTCTCCCCGTCGACGGTCTCCCCGACCGCGGCCACCGCCTGCTCGGCCTGGGCGCTGGTCCAGCCGAGCCCGACCAGCGCCTGGCGGACCTGCTCGGGCCAGGCGCCGCCGGTCACCCCGGCCGCGCCGTCGACGCCGATCGGCACCGGACCGATCCGGTCGCGCAGCTCGAGGACCAGCCGCTCGGCGCCCTTCTTGCCGATGCCCGGCACCCGGGTCAGCGCGGCGGTGTCGGCGTTGGCGATGGCCTTGCGGACCGCGTCCGGGGTGTGCACGGCGAGCACCGCCTGGGCCAGCCGCGGGCCGACCCCGCTGGCGGTCTGGAGCAGCTCGAAGAGCTGCTTGGCGTCGTCGTCGGCGAAGCCGTACAGGGTGAGCGAGTCCTCCCGGACGACCAGGCTGGTGGCCAGCCAGGCCGGCTGGCCGACCCGCAGCTCGGCGAGGGTGCCGGGGGCGCACTGCACCGCCAGGCCGATCCCGCCGACCTCCACCACCGCATGGTCGGGACCGGTCGCGGTCACCGTGCCGCGCACGCTGGCGATCATCACGCTCCTCCTCGTCGTGCCCGCTCGGCCGCGGCGGCCAGCTTCGATCGGGTCCCGCCCCGCCACACGTGGCAGATGGCCAGGGCCAGGGCGTCGGCGGCGTCGGCCGGCTTCGGCGGCTCGGCCAGCCGCAGCAGTCGGGTCACCATCGCCGTCATCTGCGCCTTGTCGGCCTGACCGGAGCCGGTCACCGCCGCCTTGACCTCGCTCGGGGTGTACGTCTGCACGGGCAGCCCGGCGCGCGCCCCGGCGAGCACGGCGATCCCACTGGCCTGGGCGGTGCCCATCACGGTGCGGACGTTGTGCTGGCTGAACACCCGCTCGACGGCGACCGCGTCCGGCCGATGCTCGGCCACCAGGTCGGTCAGCGAGCGGTCCAGGTGCAGCAGGCGCAGCGGCAGATCGTCGGCCGGGTCGGTGTAGACGACGTAGTAGGCGACCAGCGTGCAGGGCCGCCCCGGCACGCCCTCGACCACGCCGACCCCGCACCGGGTCAGCCCCGGGTCGACGCCGAGCACGCGCACGCCGCCTCCTCCCCCAGCCGTCAGCAGTACGTGTGTTCGACACCATACTGGTCGGCCCGCGCCGGCACCCGGCGGGACACGCCGACCCCGGCCCGGCGACCGGTCGGGCGACGCCACCGCCGGCACGGACGCGGTCGCCGCCCACCCCGGCCGTCCGTCCCCGCACTGCTCCCACCGCTCCCACACAGAACGACGGTGGAGTATGTGTCGCCGCCCCATGTGCCGCCGGCCACACAGCTCGTAACTTCTTGCGCCATGACGGCAGAACCCGTGGCGGTCCCCCACGTCGTACGCGTCGACCTCTCCGGTCGTAGCGCCCTGGTGACCGGTGGTGGCAGCGGCATCGGCCGGGCCTGCGCGCTGCGCCTGGCGGCGGCCGGCGCGAGCGTGCTGGTGGTCGACCGGAACGTGGAGGCGGCCAAGGCGGTGGCCGCCGAGGCGGGTGGCCGGGCCGAGGGGATCGACCTGGCCGACCCGGTCGCCGTGGATCGGCTCGAGACCGCCATCGACATCGTGGTGAACAACGCCGGCCTCCAGCACGTGGCGCCGGTCCAGGACTTCTCCAGGGAGCGCTTCGAGTACCTGCACCGGGTGATGGTGGAGGCGCCGTTCCTGCTCATCCGGCGGGTGCTGCCGCACATGTACGCCAACGGCTGGGGTCGGATCGTCAACATCTCCTCGGTGCACGGGCTGCGCGCCTCGCCGTACAAGGCGGCGTACGTGTCGGCCAAGCACGCCCTGGAGGGGCTGTCGAAGGTGGTCGCGCTGGAGGGCGCGGCGCACGGGGTGACGGCCAACTGCATCAACCCGGCGTACGTCCGGACGGCGCTGGTGGAGAGCCAGATCGCCGACCAGGCCGCCAGCCACGGCATCGGCGAGGACGAGGTGGTCGAGAAGATCATGCTGGCCCGGGCGGCGATCAAGCGGCTGATCGAGCCCGAGGAGGTGGCGGAACTGGTGGCGTACCTGTGCTCCCCGCCGGCCGCCTTCATCACCGGCGCCTCGATCGCCCTCGACGGGGGCTGGACGGCCAACTAGTGGCCTCGCGCACAATGTCGCTCATGTCGTCACCGGTCGAGTTCCTGGAGCTGCTGGCCCGGGAGGCCGCCGCGGTCGAGTTCGAGGGGCCGCTGGTGGCCGCCCGGGCCGCCGGCCTGCCGGCCGAGCGGCTCGCCGAGCTGGAGCAGGCGAAGGTGGTGGCGCTGCGCGTCCGCGCGCTGCTGGAACGCCGGCGCCGCCGGGAGATCGAGCTCTCCGGCCTGTACGACACGGCGAGCGACCTGGCCGGGCTGCGCGACCTGGACGACGTGCTGCGCGCGATCGTGCACCGGGCGCGGATCCTGCTCGGCACCGACGTGGCCTACATGACGCTCAACGACGACGAGCGCGGCGACACGTACATGCGGGTCACCGACGGCTCGATCTCGGCGCGCTTCCAGCGGCTGCGGCTGGAGATGGGCGACGGCCTGGGCGGCCTGGTGGCGCAGACCGGCACCCCGTACGTCACCTCCAACTACCAGGAGGACGAGCGGTTCAAGCACACCGGGGAGATCGACGGCGGGGTCGGCGAGGAGGGCCTGGTCGCCATCCTCGGCGTGCCGCTGCGGCTCGGCTCCAGCGTGATCGGCGTGCTGTACGCGGCCAACCGGTCGGCCCGGCCGTTCGCCCGGGAGGAGGTGTCGCTGCTGGTGTCGCTCGCGGCGCACGCGGCGGTGGCGATCGACACCGCCCGGCTGCTCGCGGAGACCCGCTCGGCGCTGGCGGAGCTGTCCGGGGCGAACGGCACCATCCGGGCGCACAGCAGCTCGGTGGAGCGGGCGGCCGCGGCCCACGACCGGATGACCGCGCTGGTGCTGCGCGGCGGCGGGGTGGAGGACGTGGCGGCCGCGGTGACGGACGTGCTGGGCGGGGCCCTGCTGGCGCTGGACGCCGAGGGACGCCAGCTCGCCCGGGTCGGGGAGATCGACGAGCCGGACCGGGCGGACATGGTGGAGGCGGTGGCCGCGTCGCGTACCGAGGGACGCAGCGTGCGCCGGGGGCCGCTCTGGTACGCCGCGGTGGTGGCGGGCGCGGAGAACCTGGGCGCGCTGGTGCTGCGCCCGGACGGCGAGCTGGTCGACGCGGACCAGCGGATCCTGGAGCGCGCCGCGCTGGTCACCGCGCTGTTGCTGCTGTTCCGCCGGACCGTCGCCGAGGCGGAGGGGCGGGTCCGGGGCGAGCTGCTCGACGACCTGATCGCCCGGCCGCTGCGCGACGCCGACGCGCTGCGCAGCCGGGCCCGCCGCCTCGGGGTGGACCTGGACGCCCCGCACGTGCTGGTGGCGGTCGGCGACGACGCGATCGCCGCGACCGGCTCGGCCCGGCAGCGGGTGCTCTCCTGGGCCACCACGTACGCCTCGACCCGCAGTGGGCTGGCGGCGGCGCGCGACGGTCGGGTGGTGCTGATGCTGCCCGGGCGGGACGCCGGCGGCAGCGCCCGGGCGGTGGCCCGGGACCTGTCCCGGGTGACCGGCCGCCCGGTGACCGCCGGCGCCAGCGGCCCGTCGGCCGGTCCGGCGTCGCTGGCCACCACCTTCGCCGAGGCGGAGCGCTGCCTCACCGCGCTGGGCGCGCTGGGCCGCTCCGGGCAGGGCGCGAGCACGGCCGAGCTGGGCTTCGTCGGGCTGCTGCTCGGCGCGGTCGGCGACTCCGGCGACCGGGACGTGGCCCGGTTCCTCACCACCACGGTGGGGCCGGTGGTCGACTACGACGCCCGGCGGGGCACCGCGCTGGTGAAGACCCTCGAGGCGTACTTCGGGGTGGGCGGCAGCCTGGCCCGCGCGGCGGAACTGCTGCACGTGCACGTCAACACGGTGACCCAGCGGTTGGAGCGGGTGGGGCAGCTGCTCGGCGCGGACTGGCAGAAGCCGGAGCGGGCGCTGGAGGTGCAGCTGGCGCTGCGCCTGCACCGCCTGCGTACGCCCACCGGTTGACCCCGGCCCGCGGCGACCGGGACCCGAACCGCGTCGCAGGCCGGACCGGCCGCCAGGTCGCCGACCTGGCGGCGTCCGGATCCTTCCGACACCCCCACATCGGCGACCTGGAGCGGAGCCTGAGCCGCGACCGGCCGGCCGGCCGGCGGAGTGGCGGGGTTCAGCGGGCGCGGATGCCGTCGAGGACGGCATCGACGATCCGATCGGGCAGAATGCGGTCGTCGAGCTCGGGGTGCCAGCGCAGCACCCGCTGGATCAGCATCGGCCCGGTGAGCAGCGCCATCGTGAGCTCGATGTCGAGGTCGGCCTGCAATTCGCCGCTGGCGACGCCCCGACGCAGGACCTCGCGCATCAGCTTCCGCCGGGGCTCGATGATGTTCTGGTAGAGCTGGAACTGGTCCGGGCTGCGGTTCACCTCGGGCACCAGGCAGGGCATGATCTTGGCGGCCCGGGGGTCGATGTTGTGCCCGACCGCGCCGACCAGCAGCACCAGGTCGTCCCGGACGGAGTGGCCGGCGGGCTGCGGCAGGATGCCCTTGAGCCGGCGCAGCGCGTCGACCAGCAGGGCGTCCTTGCCGGACCAGCGGCGGTAGATGGTGGCCTTGCCGACGCCGGCGCGGGCGGCGATCGCCTCGATGGAGAGCGTCTCGATGCTGCTGCCCTCGGCGAGCAGGTCGAGGGTCGCCTCGATGATGGCTTCGTCCGCGCGGAGGCTCCGCGGTCGCCCGGGCGACCGCGGAGCATCGGCGGTGGAAGTCATGTCAGACATTGTCGCCCAACCTAGGCGGTCCCGGCCAACTCCGGCTCGACGGCCGGTCGAGCCTCGGTCGGGCCGGCCGCCGGGCGACCCGGCATCCAGCGCAGCGCGATCAGGATGCCGAGCGCGGCCACCACCGCGGAGAGCCCGGCCGCCCAGTGCATCGCCGCGACGAACGAGTCGTTGGCCGCCGCGATCAGCTTGGGCGCCGCCGGCCCGAGCTGGGCTGCCGCCGCGTACGCGCCGGAGATGGACTCGTCGGCGGCATCCCGGGCCGGGGCGGGCAGGCCGGCGAGCGCCGAGGCGATGTCCTCCCGGTAGACCGCGGAGAGCACCGAGCCGAGCACCGCGACCCCCAGCGCGCCGGCGACCTGCCGGACGGTGTTGCTGACCGCCGAGCCGACGCCGGCCTTCTCCCGAGGCAGCGCCGACATGATCGATTCGGTCGCCGGCGGCATGATGTTCGCCATGCCGGTGCCCTGGACGAAGGTCAGGACCAGGACCACCCAGATCGGCGTGACCTCGTCGACGAAGACGAACGCGCCGAGCGCCACCGCGGTCAGCACGAGGCCGACCACCGCGACCGCCCGACCGCCGAAGCGGCGGACCATCGCCGCGCTGCGCGGCGCGAAGAACAGCTGCGCGGCGGCGAAGGGCAGGAAGAGCAGACCGGTCTCCAGGGGGCTGTAGCCCCGCACCAGCTGCAGGTAGAACGCGTTGAAGAACATCACGCCCATGGCGGCGAAGAAGACCAGCCCGACCAGCGCCACCGGGGCGGCGAAGCGGGGCACCCGGAACAGCCGGACGTCCAGGGACGGGTGGTCGCTGCGCAGCTCGTGGGAGATGAACCAGCCCAGCACGGCCAGGCCGCCGACGATCGACGCCCAGACCAGCGGCCGGTCGAAGCCGTGCTCGCCGCCGTCGATGATGCCGTAGGTGAGCGCGACCAGGCCGACCACCGAGAGCAGCACGCCGAGCAGGTCGACGCGGCCCGGGTTGGGGTCACGGGACTCGGGCACCAGGACGGCGACCAGCACCACGCCGATCGCCACCACCGGCACGTTGATCAGGAAGACCGAGCCCCACCAGTAGTGCTCGAGCAGGGCGCCGCCGAGGATCGGGCCGATCGCCACGGCGAGGCCGACCGCGCCGGCCCAGATGCCGATCGCCCGGCCACGCTCGCGCGGGTCGAAGACGTTGGAGATGATCGAGAGGGTGACCGGCATGATGGCCGCGCCGCCGACCCCCATCAGGGCGCGGGCGCCGATCAGCTGCGCCGGGCTCTGCGCGTACGCCGACAGCAGTGAGGCGAGGCCGAAGATGACCAGGCCGATCACGAGGAAGCGCCTGCGGCCGGCGCGGTCGCCGAGCACCCCGAAGGTGAAGAGCAGGCCGGCGAAGACCAGGGTGTAGGAGTTGATCGACCATTCGAGCTCGCCCTGGCTGGCCCCGAGGCCGTGCACCGGGTCGGCGAGGGTGCGCAGCGCGACGTTGAGGATGGTGTTGTCGAGGACGACCACGAGGAGGCTGATCACCAGCACCCCCAGGATCGCCCACCTCCTCGGATGTCCGGTGTTCTCGTGCGGTTCCATGTCCGGTTCTCCCCCCGGCTTCCCCCGCGTCGAAATACGATACGGGGCAGACTCGTAACGCTGCCGAGCGTAGGTGAGGGAGTTTCGATACGGAACCGGATCGTATCGTTTGTGTCCCAGCTCACCCCGGCGGGCCGGCCGCCAGCGCCAGCCGCAGCAGTGCGTCCCGCGCCGGCAGCAGGCGCCGGGTCTGCGACAACCGCCCCGCCCACCGGGCCGTCGCCGCGATCCGCCGGGTGGGCCCGCGGCGCCGGCGGTCGTACGCCCGGAGCGCGGCCGGCACGTCGTCCGTGGTGCGCAGGCACTCGGCCAGCGCCACCGCGTCGATCAGCGCCTGGCAGGCGCCCTGACCCAGGTCGGGGGTCATCGCGTGGGCGGCGTCGCCGAGCAGCGCCACCCGCCCGGCCACGTACGAGGGCAGCGGCGTCAGGTCGCGTACCTCGTGCCGGAGGACGCCGTCCGCGGTGAGCGCGGCCAGCAGCCGCGGGATCGGCTCGTGCCAGTCGCCGAAGAGCCGGCGCAACTCGGCCCGGTCGTCGGCGGGCGGCGGGTGCCCCTCGGGGAGGGCGACAGCCGCGTACCAGTTGGTCCGGCCCGGCCCCTCCGGGGTGAGGCCGAACTTGCGCCCACGCCCCCAGGTCTCGCCGCCGGTCGCCACCTCGACGTCGGCCACCCCGCGCCAGGCCACCGTCCCGGCGTACCGCAGCGGGTGCCGGTCGCCGTACAGCCCGGCCCGGACCACGCTGCCGATCCCGTCGGCCCCTACCACCAGGTCGTACGCCTCGACGAGGGCGGCCGGGTCGTAGACCGGCGCGCCGAACCGGACGATCCCCGGCGGCAGCGCCCCGGCGAGGACGGCGAGCAGCACCGGGCGGGTCACCAGGTGCACGGGCTCGCCGTGCCGGCGTTCCAGCCGCCCGACGTCGATGGTGGCGATCCGGGAGCCGTCCGGGCGGCGGATCACCCCGTCGCTCTGCCGGCGCCCCCGCCGCCGCACCTGCTCCCCCACGCCGAGAGCGTCGAGGGCCCGCAGCGCCGCCGGCCAGATGCCCAGCCCGGTGCCGGTCTCCGGCAGGCCGGCGGCCCGCTCGAGGACGGTCACCTCCCAGCCGGCCGAGTGCAGGCCGATCGCCGTCGCCAGCCCGCCGATCCCGCCACCCACCACCGCCGCGCGCATCCTCATGCCCGCACCCTACTACAGCTGTAGTCCGCGTGACTACGCCTGTAGTCTTGCAGGGTGACCGAACGGCGACAGCAGCTCCTCGACGCGGCGATCCGGGTGCTCGGCACCCGGGGACTGCGCCAGCTCACCCACCGGGCGGTGGACGCCGAGGCCGGGCTGCCGGAGGGCTCCACGTCCAACCAGTTCCGCACCCGTGGCGCGCTGGTCGCGGGCGTCTTCGGCCGCCTCGTGGAGGTCGAGACGGCGGCCTGGGACCGGCTCGCCGGGCAGCTCCCGCCGGGCGACGTGGACGCGTTCGTCGCGGTGCTCGGCGGGCTGATCCGGCAGCCCACCACCGAGGGGCGGGCGGTCGTGCTGGCCCGGCACGCGCTCTTCATCGAGGCGGCCGTCCACCCCGAGCTGCGCCGGGAGATCGGCGCCGGGCGGGAGCGGCTGGCCGAGTGGGGCGTGCCGCTGGTCGCCGGGCTCGGCTCCGCCGATCCGCCGGCCCACTTCCGGATGCTGCTCAGCCTCATCGACGGGCTGTTCAGCAACCAGCTCGCCTACCCGGAGGACGACTTCGACCCGGAAGCGGCGATCGCCGCGCTGCTCCGCGGCCTGCTGCCGCGCTGATCGGCGGCGACCCTCGACCGCCCGCCGGTGCCACCCCCGCCGCATAGGATCTGTCAACACCAGACGTACCCCCGGGTAGACGTGCGCTACCAGGGGGTTCGTCGGGGCGGCGGTGTCCGGATGCGCCGGCGGACGAGCTATTCGCGGCGGGCGGCTCCCCAGCGTCTGGCCAGGGCGGCCACCGTGCCCCAGATGCCCCGCCGGAACAACAGCACGACCAGGACGAAGATGCCGCCGGTGACCAGGCCGATCGCCTCGAATCCGGAGAAGGACAGCCAGTCCTCCAGCCGGACCACGATCGCCGCGCCGAGCACTCCGCCCCAGAGGGTGCCGATCCCGCCGAGCACCACCACGATCACCGCCTTGCCGGAGGTGGTCCAGTGCAGCACGTCGAGGGAGACGAAGCGGTGGCCGACGGCGAACAGCCCGCCGCCCAGCCCGGCGATGAAGCCGGACAGGACGAACGCGGTCAGCTTGTACCGGTGCACCGGGTAGCCCAGCGCGCGGGCGCGGGCCGGGTTGTCCCGGATGCCGACCAGCACCCGACCGAACGGCGAGTGCACGATCCGCCAGGCGGCGGCCAGCCCGAGCAGCACGATCGGCAGGATCGCGTAGTAGAAGTAGTAGTCGTCGCTCAGGTCCGTCCCGAAGAACTCCCGGGGCACGCCCTGTAGGCCGTTCTCGCCCCGGGTGACCGAGCGCCACTCGTTGGCCACGTAGTAGACCAGCTGCGCGAAGGCCAGGGTGACCATCGCGAAGTAGATCCCGGTGCGCTTGACCGCCAGGTAGCCGATCGGCACCGCGAGCAGCGCCGCCGCGAGCGCGCCGGCCAGCACGGCCGCCGGGAAGGGCAGGCCGGCGTGGATCGCCACCAGACCCGTGACGTACGCGGAGGTGCCCCAGAATGCGGCGTGCCCGAAGGACATCAGCCCGGTGAAGCCGAGCAGCAGGTCCACCGAGACGGCGAAGAGCGCCCAGCAGAGGATGTCCACCGCCACAGCCGGGTAGAGCCCGTTGGGCAGCCACAACGCCACCAGCAGGCCGAGGGCGAGCAGGGCGTACCGGACCCAGCCGGGCGCCCGGGCGACGGTGACCAGCCCGGACGGTGGCACCGGGCGGGCCGCGTCGGCGGGGGTGTCGACGGCGCTGGTCATGCCGGTGCCTCCTCACGGCCGAACAGGCCCGCCGGGCGCCAGAGCAGCACCACGGCCATCACGATGAAGACGACCGTCTGGGAGACGATCGGGAAGTCCGACAGGTACGCCTCGCCCCAGGCCTGGACCAGGCCGATGCCGAAGCCGGCGGCGACCGAGCCGAAGATCGAGCCGAGGCCGCCGATGACCACCACCGCGAAGACCACGATGATCAGGTCTGCGCCCATCAGCGGGTTCACCGCCCGCATCGGGGCGGCGAGCACGCCGGCCAGGCCGGCCAGGCCGATGCCGAAGCCGAAGACCGGGGTGACCCACCGCCCCACGTCGATGCCGAAGGCGCGGGTCAGTTCCGGCCGCTCGGTGGCCGCCCGGACCACCATGCCGATCCGGGTCCGCCCCAGCACCCACCACACCGCGACGCAGAGCAGCACGGTGAAGCCGAGGATGAAGACCCGGTACGTCGGGAAGTCGAAGAGCCCGAAGTCGACCGAGCCGCTGAGCGCGGCCGGGGTGGCGTAGGGGCTGGACTGCACGCCGTACCGGGTCTTCACCAGGTCCTGCAGGATCAGGGTGAGACCGAAGGTGAGCAGGAAGTTGTAGAGCGGGTCGAGCCGGGTCAGCCGGTGGATCACCGCCCGTTCGAGCACCATGCCGAGCAGGCCGAGGGCCAGCGGCATGATCACCAGGGCCGCCCAGAAGGGCACCCCCGCCTCGGTGAGCAGCACGTACGCCCCGAAGGCGCCGAGCATGTAGAAGGCGCCGTGGGCGAAGTTGACCACCCGGAGCATGCCGAAGATGACCGCGAGCCCGAGGGCGAGCAGGGCGTAGAACGCCCCGCTCACCAACCCGTTGAACGTGTTCTGTGCGAAGCCGGACATCGGCTCGTCACATCTTGCAGTCGGCCGAGGGGGCGCGGAACGCCTCGGCGGCGGGGATGGTCTTGAGGACCTTGACGTAGTCCCAGGGCTCGGTCACCTCGGCCTGCGGCTTCACCTGGGCCAGGTACGCGTCGTGGATGACCCGGTGGTCCTCGGCGCGGATCTTGCCGTTGCGCAGGAAGACGTCGTTGACCTCCTTGCCCTCCAGGCCCTTGACCACGGTGTCCGCGTCGTCGGTGCCGGCGGCCTGCACGGCCTCCAGGTACTGCATGGCCGCGGAGTAGTTGGCCGCGTGCGCGAAGGACGGCCGGGTGCCGGTCTCCTTGTTGAACCGGTCGGCGAACTCCCGGTTCTGCTGGTCGAAGTTCCAGTACCAGGCGTCGGTGTAGGTGGTGCCGGCCAGCGCGGCCGGGGTGAGCGAGTGGATGTCGGTGATGAACATCAGGCCCACGGCCAGCCCGATGCCCTTGTCGCGGAGCTTGAACTCGTTGTACTGCTTGACCACGTTGACCAGTTCCGCGCCGGCCTGCATGGTGCCGAGCACCTGCGGCTTCGGGTTCAGCGTCGGCGCCTTGAGCAGGAACGTCGAGTAGTCGCCGCTGGTGTTCGGGAACGGCGCGCCGTCCTTGCCGACCACCTTGCCGCCGGCCTTCTCGATCGCGGCGGAGAAGTTCTTCTCCATGTCCTGACCGAAGGCGTAGTTCGGGTAGAGGATGTACCAGTTCTTGCCCACCTGCTCGGTGGTGGTCGTGCCGGTGCCGTGGGCCAGCATGTAGGTGTCGTACGCGTAGTGGAACGTGTACTTGTTGCAGCTCTTGCCGGTCAGGTCGGTGGTCGCCGCGCCGATGTTGAAGTAGAGCTTCTTCTTCTCCTTCGCCACGTCGGCGACCTTGAGCGCAGCCGAGGAGGTCGGCACGTCGAGGATGATGTCGACGCCCTTGCGGTCGTACATCTCGGCGGCCTTGCTGTTGGCCACGTCCGGCTTGTTCTGGTGGTCGGCGGTCTCCACGGTGATGTCCTTGGTGACCGCCTTGTCGCCGTACTTGGCCTTGAAGTCGGCGATGGCCATCTCCACGGCCTTGACCGAGTTCTTGCCGGACAGCTCCGAGTAGGCCCCGGACTGGTCGTTGAGGACCCCCAGCACGATCTTGTCGCCGGTCAGCTTCTGATCGCCGCCCGACGCCGGGCCACCGCCGCCGCAGCCGGCGACCAGCACCACCGCCGCCGCCGAGGCGGCGGCCACACCCACGCTCCTACGCATGTCCATCCCTTTCGTACCGCGCGGTCCGCGCGGGTCAGCCGTCGAAAATTCAGATCCCGAGGTACGCCAGCAGCTCGCGCTCCCGCGAGCGCACCTCGGAGTTGTCCATCGCCTCCGCGATGCGTCCCTCGGCCAGCAGGTAGTGCCGGTCGGCGACGCCGGTGGCGAAGTGCAGGTTCTGCTCGACCAGCAGCACGGTCACCCCGTGCTGCTTGGCCTCCCGCAGCAGGTCGCCGACCTGCTGCACGAGCAGCGGGGAGAGCCCCTCGGTGGGCTCGTCGCAGAGCAGCAGTCGGGCGCCCATCCGCAGCACCCGGGCCAGGGCGAGCATCTGCTGCTCGCCGCCGGAGAGCATGGTGGCCGCCGAGTCGCGCCGGGCGTACAGGGCGGGGAACGCCTCGTAGACCCGTTCGAGGGGCCACGGGTCGGGGCCGACCCGGGGCGGCAGCGTCAGGTTCTCGGTGACGCTGAGGGTGGCGTACGCGCCGCGGTCGTCGGGGACCCAGCCGAGCCCGAGCCGCGCCCGCTTGTACGCCGGCAGCTTCGTCAGGTCTCGGCCGTCCAGGCTGACGGTGCCGCGCTGCCCGGGGTGCAGGCCCATCACGCAGCGCAGCAGGGTGGACTTGCCGGCGCCGTTGCGGCCGACCAGGGTGACCACCTCGCCGGCGGCGACCTCCAGGCTCACCTCCCGCAGCACCTGCGCCTCGCCGTAGAACGCGGAGAGGTTCTCAATGCGCAGCATCAGCGGCTCCCAGGTAGGCGGTGATGACCCGCTCGTCGGCGCGGACCTGCTCGTACGGCCCTTCGACCAGGACCTTGCCGGCCTGGAGCACGGTGACGGTGTCGGCGAGCCGCCCGACGACGCTCATGTTGTGCTCGACCATCACCACGGTCCGGCCCTTCCGGACCTTCGCGATCAGGTCGACGGTGCGGTCGACGTCCTCCAGCCCCATCCCGGCGGTGGGCTCGTCGAGCAGCAGCACCTTCGGGTCGAGGGCGAGGGCGATGGCCAGCTCCAGGGCCCGCTTGCGCCCGTAGGCGAGGGCCTCGGCGGGGGCCTCGGCCAGTTCGGCGAGGCCGACCATGGCCAGCAGCTCGTCGGCGCGTTCCCGGTAGCGGTTCATCAGCTTCGCCGAGCGCCAGAACCGCCAGCCCAGCCCGCTCGATGACTGCAACGCCAGCTCGACGTGCTCGCGGGCGCCGAGCTGCGGGAAGAGGCTGGTGATCTGGAACGAGCGGGCCACGCCGAGCCGGGCGACCCGTTCCGGGGGCAGGCCGGTGACGTCCCGGCCGGCCAGCTCGATCCGCCCGGCGGTCGGCGGCAGGAACCCGGTGAGCAGGTTGAACAGCGTGGTCTTGCCGGCGCCGTTCGGGCCCACCAGGGCGTGCACGGTCTCCGGTGCCACGTCGAGGTCGACGCCGTCGACCGCCCGGAAGCCCCGGAAGTCGCGGGTCAGCCCGCGGGCCGACAGGAGCGCTTGCCCGGCCATCGCCACATCCTCCGAGGTGTCCGGCGACGACCGGGTCGGTGACCGCGGTCACAGGGCCGTCGCGTGGAGGAAACCTACGGTGCGCCGGCAGAGTCGAGCCATGTCGATCACCCACACTTTCCGGCCGGTGAACGCGGGGCCGGCGGACATGTTCGTCGTCTGCCGGCCGGCACGACGGGATCGACGGCGCTGAGCGGGTGGCGCGCGTGACCGCTCCCATGTGGCCCGGCCACCTGACCCGGACCGGAACCGGAGTCGGCCGGCCTCCTCGGCCGGCCCCGGGGGATCACCGGGTCACGGCGTACTCCGGCAGGGCCAGGCCGTCGGCCTGGGAGAAGAACAGCCGGGTGGTGAGCCGGCGCAGCGGGCGGGAGGTCATCGCCCGCATCGACGCGTCCCGCAACCGGATCGCCGCGCGGCTGGCCGGCAGGAAGCCGGAGATCCCACCACCGGGCAGCTCCTGACCCCGGGCGACGTGCGAGCGCAGCGTCTCCTCGTACCGGCCGTAGGCGACCGTGTGGTCGCCGTCGGCGGCGGCCAGCTCACCGGCCAGCACGTACGCGCCGACCAGGGAGAGGCTGGTGCCCTGCCCGGTGAGCGGGGACGGGCACCAGGCCGCGTCGCCGAGCAGGGCCACCCGGCCCCGGCTCCACCGGTCCGTCCGCACCTGCCCGTACAGGTCGAAGTAGAAGTCCGGCGCGTCGGCCATGACGGCCAGCAGCTCCCGGGTACGCCAGCCGACGTCGGCGAAGCGCTCGGCGAGGAGGCGCTGCTGGGCGGCGACGTCCCGCCGGTCCAGCTCCAGCGGCGGGGAGACGAAGCTGAACAGGGCGCTGGTCCGGCCGTGCCGGGTCGGGCGGGTACCCACCACCCGGCCGCCGGGGGCGTTGTGCATCAGGAACCAGCCGTCGGCGTTCGGGTACGGCGTGCCGAAATACGCCAGGTACGCCCCGAGCGGCCGGACGTACGCCGACTCCGGCCCGAACGCCAGCGCCCGGGTCCGGGAGTGCACCCCGTCGGCCCCCACCACCAGGTCGACGGTGCGCGGGGCGGAGCGTTCGAAGGTGACCCGCACCCCGTCACCGGTCTCGGTCAGCGACTCGATCGAGTCGTCGAAGAGGTACTCCACCTCGTCGCGGGTCTCGGAGTACAGCAGCCGGGCCAGGTCGCCCCGCTCGATCTCGATGTCCGCGACGATGCCCTCGCCGGCGAAGGCGTGCACCGGCATCCGGCAGGTCACCTCGCCGCGGGCGTCCACGTAGGCCATCCCGCGCTCCGCGACGCACTCGGCGCGGATCCGCGCGGTCAGCCCCATCCGGTCGACCACCTCGCGGGCGGTCCCCCGGACGTCGACCGCCTGCCCGCCGGAGCGCGGACCGGAGGCCCGCTCCACCACCGTCGGGTGGAAGCCGTACCGGCGCAGCCAGAAGGCGAGGGCGGGGCCGGCGATGCCGGCGCCGGAGATGAGTACGGTCCTGTCGTTCACCGCGGCGCTCCCAACGGTCGTGCGTACACCGTCAGTCCGGCGGTGCCGGACCCGGGCGGAGGGGTTCCTCCGCGCGCTGAACGGTAGGTTCCGCCGTGCCGTCCGCGCCCACTGCGAACTAGTACGCTGCCCGGCAGGAGGGGTCCGCCGCCCCCCGTACTAGTACGCTCCGCCGGAGGTGTCGCGATGCCCCTGCCCGGGTCGGAACCGCCGTACCGGCGGATCGCCGCGGAGATCCGCCGCCGGATCGACCTCGGGGAGCTGCGGCCCGGGGATGCGGTGCCCTCGGCCCGGCGGATCACCCGCGAGCACGGGGTCGCCATCGCCACCGCCACCAAGGTCCTCGCCCTGCTCCGCGCGGAGGGGCTGGTCCTGACCCGACCCGGCGCGGGCACCGTCGTCGCCCCCGACCCCGCGGCGCCGCCCCGGGCCCGGCGCGGCGCTGAGCGGCCGGAGCCGGAGCTGAGCCGGGAGCGGGTGGTCCGGACCGCGATCGCCCTCGCCGACGCGGGCGGCCTGCCGGCGGTCTCCATGCGGCAGATCGCCGCCGAGCTGGACGTGGCCACCATGTCCCTCTACCGGCACGTACGCGGCCGGGACGAGCTGATCCTCACGATGGCCGACGTGGCGCTGGCCGACGCGCCGCTGCCGGCGGTGCAGCCGGCCGGGTGGCGGGCCCGCCTGGAACTGCTCGCCCGGGCGCAGTGGTCGACCTACCGGCGGCACCGCTGGCTGCCGCACGTCATCTCGATCGCCCGCCCGCAGATGTTGCCGCAGGGCATGGCGCACACCGAGTGGGCGTTGCGGGCCACCGCCGGCCTGGGCCTGGACCGGCAGCTGCGCTGGCACGCCGCGATCACCCTGATCGCGTACGTGCGGGGGATCGCGACGAACCTGGAGATGCGGGCGCAGGCGGAGCAGGACACCGGGCTCACCGACGAACAGTGGGTGGACCGCCAGGTGGCCACGTTCCAGCAGATCATCGTCAGTGGCGGCTACTCCACCATGGCCGCGCTGACCGCCGAGGGCGACGTGGAGCTCGACCTGGACAGCGTCTTCGAGTTCGGCCTGCGCCGGCTCCTCGACGGTTACGCCGCGCTCATCGAGCCTCGGCCGCCCGGCGCGGAGCCGGCTGTCAGTCCGGGAAGGTGACCACCCAGCGGGCGCCCTCGCCCCGGGCCAGCCGGTCGAACGCGGCCGGCGCGTCGTCCAGTCCGACGGTGCCGCTGACCAGCGGGCGCAGGTCCAGCGTGCCGTCGCCGAGCGACCGGGCCAGCTCGGGCACCTCGCGGTCGGGGTCGGAGGAGCCGTACACCGAGGAGCGCAGCGTCCGCGCGGAGTGGAAGATGTCCAGCGCGGCGAGGCTGACCAGGTCGTCCTTGGCGCCCATGCCGACCACGGTGACCGCTCCCCCGCGCCGGGTGATCCGCCAGGCCGCCCGGATGGTGGCGGACCGGCCGACGCACTCGAAGGCGTGGTCGACGCCCCGTCCGTCGGTGCGTGCGCGCACCTGCTTCGACAGTTGGTCGTCGGAGTGGAGGAAGTCGGTGGCGCCGGCCGCCAGGGCCAGCTCGCGCTTGGCCTCGGCGACGTCGACCGCGAGGATCGGCGTCGCGCCGGCGGCCCGGGCGGCGGTGAGCACGGCGAGCCCGACCCCGCCGAGGCCGATCACCGCGACCGACTCGCCGGCGGCCACCCGGGCGGTGTTGCGGACCGCGCCGGTGCCGGTGAGCACCGCGCAGCCGAGCAGCGCGGCCTGCTCGGGCGGGAGCCCGGCGGGGACCGCGACGGCGGCGTGCTCGGGCACCACCACCTCCTCGGCGAGGGCGCCGAGCCCGAGGGTGACGTGCAGCGGGTCGCCGTCGGCGGTCTCGCCGCGGGCCACCGCGGGCGCGGTGTTGGCGGCGCAGAGCCATGGCTCCCCGTGGCGGCAGAACCAGCAGTCCCGGCAGGCGGGCGCCCAGTTGAGCACCACCGGGGTGCCGACCGGCAGCCGGGTGCCGGGGCCGGCCTCGGCGACCACGCCGGCAGCCTCGTGCCCGAGCACCAAGGGGTACGCGGGCGCGAGGGTGCCGTTCACCATGGACAGGTCGGAGTGGCAGATGCCGGCGGCCCGGATCCGGACGCGCAGCTCGCCGGGGCCGGGCGCGGGGAGGCGTACCTCCTCGACGCGCAGCGGCGCGCCGGGGCCGCGGGCAACCAGCGCCCTCATCGCTGGATCGCCTTGATCTCGCGGAACTCGTCGATGCCGTACGCGCCCAGCTCCCGGCCGAGGCCGGACTGCCGGTAGCCGCCGAAGGGCGCGAGCGGGTTGAACGAGGCGCCGTTGACGTCGACCTGACCGGTGCGCAGCCGCCGGGCGACCGCGAGGGCGGCCTCCTCGTCGGCCGACCAGACCGCGCCGGCCAGCCCGTACCGGGAGTTGTTGGCGATGGCCACCGCCTCGTCGGTGTCGGCGAACGGGATGACGGCGAGGACCGGGCCGAAGACCTCCTCCTGGGCGAGCGCGCTGTCCGGGTGCACGTCGGCGAGGACGGTCGGCGCGACGAAGTGGCCGCGTGGCGGGAGCGGGGCGTCCGGGCCGCCGGCGACGAGCCGCGCCCCGTCGGCCAGCGCCCGGTCGACGTGCCCGCGGACCCGCTCGGCCTGGGCGGCGGAGACCAGTGGGCCCAACCGGGTCGCCGGGTCGAACGGGTCCCCCAGCCGGTACGCCCCGGCGGCCGCCGCGAGCAGGCCGAGCGCCTCGTCGTAGCGGTCGCGGTGGACCAGCATCCGGGTCCACGCGGTGCAGGTCTGCCCGGAGTTGAGGAAGGCGTTGCCGACCCCGACCTTGACGGCGGTGGCCAGGTCGGCGTCGGCGAGGATCAGGTTGGCCGACTTGCCGCCGAGCTCCAGGGCGACCCGGGCGATCCGGTCGGCGGCGAGGTGGGCGATCCGGCGGCCGGTGGCCGTGGAGCCGGTGAACGAGACCAGGTCCACGTCCGGGTGGCCGGCGAGGGCCTCGCCCACCACCGGGCCGGTGCCCGGGACGAGGTTGACCACCCCGGGCGGCAGTCCGGCGTCGGTGACCGCGTCGAAGAGCAGGTACGCCGTCAGCGGGGTCAGCTCGCTGGGTTTGAGCACCACCGTGCAGCCGGCCGCCAGGGCGGGGGCGATCTTGGCGACGACCTGGTGCAGCGGGTAGTTCCACGGGGTGATCGCGCCGACCACGCCGATCGGTTCGCGGACCACCAGGGAGTTCCCGACGGTCTCCTCGGCGGCCGGCCGGGCGGCGAGGTCGACCATGCTGCGCAGCACGGTCAGCGGCAGGCCGGTCTGCACCCGGGCGGCGAGCTTGAGCGGGGTGCCGAGCTCCCAGGCGACGGTCCGGGCGATCTCGTCGGCGCGGGCGGCGAGCGCGGTGTGCAGCCGGTCCAGGTGGGCGGCCCGCTCGGCGGGGGCGGTGGCCGCCCAGCCGGGGAAGGCGGCCCGGGCGGCGGCCACGGCCCGGTCGACGTCGTCCGGGGTGCCGGCGGGGACCTGCCCGACGATGTCGCCGGTGGCCGGGTTCTCGACGGGGATGGCGTCGCCCTCGGTGGGGTCGACCCACTCGCCGGCGACGTGCAGGTGGCGACGGACCAGGAGGGCGGGCGGCGCGGCGGCGAGATCCATGTCGTCCTTCGTGGGGCTGGCTGGAAACTAGCGCTGGGAGTTTGGACGCTACTCCGAACGGCCGGTCGGCTCCAGCGGGGCGCGCGGCCCCACGGTCCGCTCGTACTCGGCGGCCAGCCCGTGCAGCAGTGCGTCGAGGCCGAGGGCGAAGGCGCCCTCGTCGACGCTGCGCTGGCGCCCGGCGAGCCGGTGCGCCTGCGTCAGGTGCGGGTAGTGCGCGGCGTACAGCTCGGGATCCTCGACGAAGCCGCGGGCGAACGAGCCGAGTGCCGAGCCGGCGACGAAGTAGCGCAGCGCCGCCCCGATGTGGGTGGCGCGGGCGGGCGGCCAGCCGGCCCGGACCAGGCCGCCGTAGACCGCGTCGGCCATGGCCAGCGCGGCGGGTCGCCGGCCAGGCCCCTGGGCCAGGTACGGCACGACGTTCGGATGCGCGGCCAGGGCCTCCCGGTACGACCAGGCCCACCGGCGCAGCGCCTCCCGCCAGTCGAGCCGGGCGAAGTAGCCGGTGTCCACGGTGGCGGTGACGCTGTCGGCCACCGCGTCGAGGATGGCGTCCTTGGTCGCGAAATGGTTGTAGAGCGACGGCCCCTGGACGCCGAGCGCGGCGGCCAGCCGCCGGGTGGAGAGGGCGGCGAGCCCGTCGGCGTCGATCAACGCGAGCGCCGTGGCCACGATCCGGTCCCGGGTGAGCAGAGCCTGTCGGGGTCGGGGCACCGTGTCTCTCCCTCGTGGGCGTCGCCGGTTCGCCGGCGGTCCCCGTGCACCCTAGCCGCGCCACCCCGGGCGGGCCGTCCCCCGCCGGGTGGGACGTGGGGTCTGGACGGATGAAAACTTACACCGCTAGTTTAAGGGCGAGACATCGCCGCACCGACGCAGGGGGACCACCGTGGACTTCTCACTCACCGACGAGGAACGGGCGGTCCGGGACACCGTCCGGTCGTTCATCAGCCGCGAGGTGATGCCGCTGGAGCAGGAGGTGCTCCGCCGCGAGCGCGCCCACCAGCCCGGCCTCGACCGCTCGGAGCTGCGGGAACTTCAGCTCAAGGCGAAGAAGTTCGGCTTCTGGGGGCTGGCCACCCCGGAGGAGTACGGCGGGATGGACCTGCCCGCGGTCATGCAGTCGCTGATCTGGACCGAGCTGGGCCGGACCTTCGTGCCGTTCCGCTTCGGCGGCGAGGCGGACAACATCCTGTTCCACGCCACCGAGGAGCAGAAGCGGGAGTTCCTCATCCCCACCGTCGAGGGGGAACGGATCTCCTGCTTCGCGATCACCGAGCCGGGCGCCGGCTCCGACGCGGCCAACATCCGGTTGTCGGCCCGCCGCGACGGCGACGACTGGATCCTCGACGGCGAGAAGACCTTCATCACCAACGGCAACGACGCGGACTTCGCCATCGTGGTGGCGGTGACCGACCGGGAGAAGGGCGCCCGCAACGGCGGCGCCACCGCGTTCCTGGTGGACCGGGCGATGGGCTGGCGCTCGGAGTTCATCCAGACCATGGGCGAGGGCGGGCCGGCCTCGCTGATCTTCGACGGGGTCCGGGTGCCGCACCGCAACATCCTCGGCGAGGTCGGGCAGGGCTTCACGCTCGGCATGCAATGGATCGGCAAGGGGCGCTACACCATCCCCTCGCACGCCATCGGCATCGCCGAGCGGGCCCTGCAGATGGCGATCGACCAGGCCAACACCCGGGAGACCTTCGGCGCGAAGATCGGCACCAACCAGGCCATCCAGTGGATGATCGCCGACTCGGAGACCGAGCTGGAGGCGGCCCGCTGGCTGGTGCTGCGCTCCGCCTGGACGGTGGACCAGGGCATGGATCCGCGGCACGCCTCCTCGATGGGCAAGCTCTACGGCGCCGGCATGGTCAACCGGGTGGTGGACCGGGTGCTGCAGATCCACGGCGGCATGGGCTACACCCGGGAGCTGCCGATCGAGCGCTGGTACCGGCAGGTGCGGCTCTACCGGATCTTCGAGGGCACCGACGAGATGCAGCGGCTGATCATCTCCCGCGACCTGCTGCGCGGGTACACGAAGATCGGCGGCCACCTGGCCTGAGCGGCGGCTCCCGCCCGGTCCCGGGGCGGGAGCACCCACTCAGCTCGTCAGCGCGTCGATCGCCAGGTCGACGTCCTCCTGGGTGGAGTAGAGGTGGAACGCGGCCCGGACCCGGCCGGCGCGGACCGCCGCGCGCACCCCCGCCCGCGCCAGCCTCTCCTCCGCCCCGGGCACCTCGACGGTCACGATCGCGGTCTCGCCCGGCGGTCGGCCCAGGCCGGCGAGGAACCGGTTGGCCAGCGCGACGTCGTGGTCACGGACCGCGGGCAATCCGATCTCGGTGAGCAACTCCAGCGCGGGCGCCGCGCCCACATAGGAGAACCAGGCCGGGGAGATGTCGAAGCGCCGGGCGTCGTCGGCCAGCCGCAGCGGCGGGCCGTAGTAGGAGGCGTGCGGGTCGGCGCCCGCGTACCAGCCGGCGGCGTCGGGACGCAGCCGGTCGCGCAGCGCCGGGGCCAGGTAGGCGAAGGCGGCGCCGCGCGGCGCCATCAGCCACTTGTACGCCGCGACCGCCACCACGTCGGCCCGGCCGGCGTCGAACGGCAGCCAGCCGCAGGCCTGGGTGGCGTCCACCGCGACGAGGGCGCCGTGCGCCCGGGCCGCGGCGACGATCTCGTCGTACGGGGCGACCGCACCGTCGGCCGACTGCACCAGGCTGAACGCGACCAGGTCGGTATCGGCGTCGACCGCGTCGACGAGGCCGGCCAGCGGGACCGTGCGTACTGTGACGCCCCGCCGCTCCTGCACCAGCCAGGGGAAGAGGTTCGAGGTGAACTCGACCTCCGGGACCACCACCGTGGCCCCCGGCGGCAGGGCGGCCGCCACCGGCGCGAGCAGCTGCGACGCCGTGCTGCCGATCGTGACATCCGCCGCCGCCACCTTGACCAGGGCGGCGAAGGCGGCCCGGGACCGGTCGACCGACTCGCCCCACACCTCCCAGGAGATCCGCCCCACCCGCCAGTCGGCCAACGCCTCCTGCAGTGCCGTCCAGGCCGGCTCGGGCGGCAGCCCGTAGCTGGCGGTGTTCAGCCAGCCGGGCTCCGGCTGCCACAGCTTCTGCGCCTCTTCCAGCTCCATGGGGCCGACGCTAAGCCAGGCCGGTCGCCGGCCGGAACGGCCAATCGACACCCCGCGGCCCGCGCCCGCCGCTCCGGCGGCCGGTGCGGGCACCTCGACCTGGACGTCCTGTACGTGGTCAACCTGCGGGTGGGCTCGGCGGAGGGCACGGACCTGGACACCATCGGCGGGTGATCCTCCGCGTGGTGGCGGATGCCGGTTAGCGTCGGCCGCACATCCACTCCGGAGGTTGGCGATGATTCTCGAGATCCGCACCTACCGTCTCAGGCCCGGCACCATCGACGAGTTCGTCCGGGTGATGCGCGAGGAAGCGGCCCCGCTGCTGGCGAGCGCCGGCATCCGGGTGGTGGCCGCCGGGCCGTCCCTGGTCCGCGAGGACGGCCACGAGGAGGCGTACCTGATCAGGGCCTTCTCCTCGCTCGCCGAGCGCGACGAGCGGGAGGAGGCGTTCTACGGCGGAGAGGCGTGGCGGACCGGGCCGCGGGAGGCGATCCTCTCCCGGATCGAGAGCTACCACACGGTGGTGCTGGAGACCGCGGAGGCCGCGGCGGACGTGCTGGGCGGGCACCGGCTGTGACGGCTCACCGGCCCGGCGGAGCCGTCCGTACCCGGCGGGGCACGGCCCGGATACGGACGCCCGCACACCCGGGGCGCGCCGGAGCAGCGTCCGACGCGACCCAGGGTGGGGCGTTCCCGAAGCAGCCGGGTCAGGCGGGCGCGCCGGCCAGCGTGGACGACCGCGCCCCCGACCCGTCGGCGGGCCGCTCCTCGGCCGGCACCTCCTCGTCGAGCATGGTCGCCTCGTCGAACGGGCGCCGGCCGCTGAGCACCGCCTCCGCCTGCTCGCGGTCGAACTCGCCGGTCCAGGTGCCGACCAGCACGGTGGCGACGGCGTTGCCGGCGAAGTTGGTCAGCGCCCGGGCCTCGGACATGAACCGGTCGATGCCGACGATCAGCCCCACGCCGTCCACCAGGTCCGGCCGGTGCGACTGCAGCCCGCCGGCCAGCGTGGCCAGGCCGGCGCCGGTGACCCCGGCCGCGCCCTTCGAGGCGATCACCATGAACGCCAGCAGGCCGATCTGCTCGCCGATCGCCATCGGCTTGCCCAGCGCGTCGGCGATGAACAGCGACGCCATGGTCAGGTAGATGGCGGTGCCGTCGAGGTTGAACGAGTACCCGGTCGGGACGGTGATGCCGACGACCGGCTTGCTCACCCCGAAGTGCTGCATCTTGGCGATCAGCCGGGGCAGCGCCGACTCCGACGACGAGGTCGATAGGATCAGCAGGAACTCCCGACCCAGGTACGCCAGCAGCTTGAAGATCGAGATGCGGGCCACCAGCCAGAGCAGCGCACCGAGCACGACGAAGACGAAGACCACGCAGGTGGCGTAGAAGCCGAACATGACCTGGGCCAGGCTCTTCAACGCGTCCACGCCGGTCGCGCCGACCAGCGCGGCGATCGCCCCGAACGCGCCGATCGGGGCGACCCACATGATCATCGCCAGCACCTTGAAGACGAGCCGCTGGAGCACCTCCACGGCCCGCAGCACGGGCTCGCCGCGCCGACCCATGGACTGCACGGCGAAGCCGACCAGCAAGGCGACCACCAACGCCTGGAGCACCTCGCCCTCGGTGAGCGCGGAGAAGAGCGTGGTCGGGATGATGCCGAGCAGGAAGTCGACGGTCCCGCCGCTCTCGTCACCGGCGGCGGCCTTGCCGGCGCCAGCCAGGTCCGCGCCGAGGTTCAGGCCCGCGCCGGGGTGGATGAGGTTGCCGACCACCAGGCCGATGGCGAGCGCGACGGTGGACATGACCAGGAAGTAGCCGAGGGCGAGGCCGCCGACCTTGCCGACCCTGGCCGCCTGGCGGACGGATCCGACGCCGAGGACGATCGTGCAGAAGATCACCGGCCCGATCATCATCTTGATCAGGTTGACGAAGCCGGTGCCGAGCGGCTTCAGCTCCTTGCCGACCTCGGGGGCGGCGAGGCCGACCACGATGCCGGCGACGACGGCCACGATGACCGCCAGATAGAGGTACCGGGTCCGGTCCCGGCGGGCGGGCCGGGCGGCCACGGGGGTGGGTGTGGTGGTGTCCATGCCCACAATGTGAAGCGCATCTCAACACAGGGCATCCTTGCGTTCATTCTGTTCATCCGAGTGACTCGCGGCGGAAATCGGGTCCGAGCCGGTGCGCCACACTTGCGGGCGGAAGCCGAGCGGTACGAGGAGGTGGACGTGGCCCGACGCCAGTGGAGCATCGCGGGGCAGCTGTTCGCCCTCCAGGCCGTGGTGGTGACGCTGCTAGTGCTCGCCGGCGCCTCGGGCGCCGTCTGGCTGGCCCGCAGCGACTCCCAGCAGGCGGCGAAGGACGAGGTGCTGGCCGTGGCGAAGACCGTCGCCCGCTCCCCCGAGGTTCGCACCGCCCTGGCCTCTCCCGACCCGGCGGCCACCCTCCAGCCGTACGCGGAGTCGATCCGGGTGGCGACGGGAACGGACTTCGTGGTGGTGATGGCCCCGGACCGGACCCGTTACTCGCACCCCAACGCGACGCTGATCGGGCGGCCGTTCATCGGCGACATCGGCCCCGCCCTGGCCGGTGAGGCGTTCACCATCACCAACGTCGGCACGCTCGGCGAATCGGTGCGCGCGGTGGTCCCGGTGTACGACGATCGTCGGATCATCGGCCTTGTCTCGGTCGGGATCACCACGCAGGCGATCAACCGCAAGCTGCTTGCCCAGCTGCCGGTGCTGCTCGGCGCCGCCGTGCCCGCGCTCGCCCTCGCCGCCACCGGCTCCTGGCTGCTCAGCCGCCGGCTCCGCCGGCAGACGCACGGCCTCGGCCCGGCCCAGATGACCCGGATGTACGAGTACTACGACGCGGTCCTGCACTCGGTACGGGAGGGGCTGGTGGTGCTGACCACCGACCGCCGGGTGGCGCTGGTCAACGACGAGGGCCGCCGGCTGCTCGGGCTCGACGAGGACACGGCGGTGACCGACCGGCCGGTGGCCGGGATCGACCTCCCACCCGCCGTGGCCGAGCTGCTGGCCTCCGGGCGGGACGCGCACGACGAGCCGGTGCTGGCCGGCGACCGGGTGCTGGTGGCCAACCAGCGGACCACCCGGTTCGAGGGGGCCGCGCTCGGTACCGTGCTGACCCTGCGCGACCAGACCGAGTTGCGCAACCTGGCCAGCGAGCTGGACTCGGTACGCGCGCTGACCGAGGCCCTGCAGGCCCAGACCCACGAGTCGGCCAACCGGCTGCACACCGTGCTGACCCTGGTGGAGCTGGGCCGCGCCGACGAGGCCGTGCAGCTCGCCACCCGGGACCTCGCGCTGGCCCAGCAGCTCACGGACCGGGTGGTCGGCGCGGTGACCGAGCCGGCGCTGGCCGCCCTGCTGCTCGGCAAGTCAGCGCGAGCCGGCGAGCGCGGCGTGGACCTGGTGATCGAACCGGACTGCCGGCTCGACGACAGCCCGCTGCCCGCCGCCGACCTGCTCACCGTCGTCGGCAACCTGGTCGACAACGCGCTGGAGGCGGTGGCCGGCACCGACCCGCCGCGCCGGGTACGCGTCTACGTCGGCGCCGTCGGCGACGACATCGTCGTCCGGGTCGGCGACAACGGACCGGGCCTGGACCCCGACCGGGTCGCAGACGCGTTCCGGCGCGGCTGGTCGACCAAGAGCGCCGGCCGCGGCCTGGGCCTGGCGCTGGTCGGGCAGGTGATCCGGCGGCACGGTGGCCGCTGCGACGTGGCCGCCGCCGACGGCGGCGGGACGGTGTTCACGGTCCGGCTGCCGATCCCGGAGGGCCGGTCGTGACCGACATCCGGGTGCTGGTGGTGGAGGACGAGCCGCTGCTGGCGGAGGCGCACAAGGCGTACACCGAGCGGGTGCCGGGCTTCGTGGTGGTCGGGGTGGCACACACCGCCCAGGAGGCGATGGCGGCGCTGCGGCACCGGGCGGGCGAGGACGTGGACCTGGTACTGCTCGACTTCCGGCTGCCCGACCTGCACGGCCTGGACGTCTGCCGGGCCCTGCGGGCGGCGGGCAGCAGCGTCGACGTGCTCGCGGTGACCTCGGCCCGGGACCTGGCGGTGGTCCGCACCGCCGTCTCCCTCGGAGTGACGCACTACCTGCTCAAGCCGTTCACCTTCGCCGCCTTCCGCGACAAGCTGGAGCGGTACGCCGACTACCGGCGCCAGGCGCTCGCCGAGGGCGAGGTCGCCGCCCAGCACGAGGTGGACCGGATGTTCGCCACCCTGCGCGGCGCCGCGCGGCACACCCTGCCCAAGGGACTGGACGAGCAGACGCTGCACCGGGTGCTTGCCGTCCTCTCCCCAGGGGCGGGCCGGTCCGCGACCGAGGTGAGCCAGCAGACCGGCATCTCGCGGGTGACCGCCCGCCGCTATCTGGAATACCTGGTGACCGTCGAACGCGCGGTACGCACCCCCCGCTACGGCACGCCTGGCCGGCCCGAGGTCGAGTATCGGCCGGTGTGACGGCGCGCTGTCGCGGGGCGCGGCCGCCACGGACGGACCGGCCGGGACGGGACCTGCCCTACCGGATGTTCCCGGTGTGCCCGAGAGAATAGCGACCGGGTTGCGGCCAGACGGCCAGGCCGTGGGGGCCTCGGCCGACGGGGATGCGGGCGAGCAGCTTGCCGGTCTCCGTGCTCAACACGTACACCTCGTCGTTGTAGCGCCCGGAGAGCCAGAGCTGCTTGCCGTCGGCTGAGAGGCCGCCCATGTCCGGGCTGCCGCCGGGGATCCGCCAGGTGGTGGTGGGCTTCAGGCGGGCCAGGTCGAGGACGGTCACACTGCCCTCGTCGCGGTTGGTGACGTAGGCCAGTCTGGCGTCACGGCTGAAGTAGATGCCGTGTGCGCCCCGCCCGGTCCGGATGAATCCGGTCTGCCGGCTGGCCTGGCCGTCGAAGACGTACACCCCGTTGGCGTGCATGTCCGCGACCAGGAAATGCTGGCCGTCCGGAGTCAGCCGGGTGTCCTGAGGCATGCCGTCGGCCGCCTCGGTGAGCTGGAAGTCGCGCAGCTTGCGGAGGCTGGCGGTGTCCAGTACGAGCATCCGGTTGGCGAACTCGCAACTGAAGAACATCGTCCTGCCGTCCGCGGAGTAGTCCATGTGGTTGATGCCGCCGCACTCGGGGAACCGGGCCGATCTCACCAGCCGCCAGGTGGTCGGGTCGTAGAAGTCCAGGCGCTGGTAGGCCTCGGCGACCACGATCGCCTGCTTGCCGTCCGGGGTGAAGTAGAGGTTGTAGACGTCTCCCAGCTTGATGAACCTGCCCGGCCTGCCGGTCCGGGCGTCGATCGGGACCAGCCCGCCCTGGGGGACCTGGCTGGACGCCACGTAGAGCGTGCGCAGGTCGTAGGAGGGCACCACGTGTTGCGGCTCCGGCCCGCCGGCGAACTGCCCCACAACCTTGAAGGTGGCGGGGTCGATCAGCCAGACGTCGTTGCTCTTGGTGTTCGGCACGTAGACCATCGGCCGGTCGCCGCGTACCGGCCCGGCGAGCCGGCCGGGGACGGCTGCCGCGTAGACGTTCCCGGCGGTCGGATACGTCGGATACGTCGGCATGCCCGCGACCAGCGGCCCGAAGGCCGTACCGGACGGGGCGGCCGTGGACGGGCTGGTCAGCGCTCCCTTGGCGGGCTCCCGGCTGGTGCATGCCGCGGGCCCGGCCAACAGGAGCAGGATCGGAACGGCGGCCAGCAGCTGCCTACGGGACATCGACTTACAATAACGGACAAATAATCTATAACGGGCGAACAGCGTCAACTCACCATGTCCGCACCGGGTCAGCTGACGTTGGTGGGGCCGAGGACGCTCTTCAGGTCACCCATCAGCGCGGTGGTGGCCGCGACCCGGAACTTGGCGGCGCCGTCGCTGCACCCGACAGCGCGGGGCGGCGTACGCCTAGAGGGCCGGCGCCAGAAACCGGCGGACGGCGGCGGTGATGATCGCGATCAACGCAGCGCTGACGACGTTGATCGCGACGGCGACGAGAACATGACTCATGTTTCTCTCCTCGGTCTTCCTGTTCCGGCGCGCACTGGCGGCGCGCCGCCGGGGAAGCGTAGGGATCCGAGATGACGAGCAGGTTTACTGAGAGTGATGTTTCCTGGTCAACGGGGCCCGGCCCGGGACCGAGCGTGGCCGGGACAGTGCGGTCGGCCGGGCCCCGGTTTACGGGCCCAGGGTGTGCGGCGGTTGCGTCAGCTCACGTTGGTGGGGCCGAGGACGCTCTTCAGGTCACCCATCAGCGCGGTGGTGGCCGCGACCCGGAACGGCCCCAGCCGCAGCGTGGTCACCTTGCCCCCGTTGAGCAGCTTGACGTGCACCTCGGTGTCCCCGGGATGCAGCACCAGGGTCTCCTTGAGCCGTTCCACCAGCGGCGGCGTGCACCGGTGCACCGGGATGGTGAGGGTGACCGGCTTGCTCGCCGGGTTGCTGCTGATGTCCGGCATGGACATGTCCATCGCCATGATCCGCGGCGTGTCGTCGCGGCGATCGACCCGCCCCTTGACCACCACGATCGCGTCCTCGGCGATGTACTGCCCGATCACCTCGTAGGTGTTCGGGAAGAAGAGCGTCTCCACCCCGCCGGCCAGGTCCTCCAGGGTGGCCGAGGCCCAGGCCCGGCCCTGCTTGGTGACCCGGCGCTGCACGCCGGAGAGGATGCCGGCGAGCGTGACCACCGCCCCGTCCGGCACCCCGCCCTCCTCGGCGAGCGCGGCGATCGTGGTGTCCGCCGCCGCGCCGAGGACGTGCTCCAGGCCGAAGAGCGGGTGGTCGGAGACGTACAGGCCGAGCATCTCCCGCTCGAAGGCCAGCTTGTCCCGCTTGTCCCACTCACCCTCGCCGATGGTCGGCATGACCGTGGTGCTGCCGCCGGTGTCCGCCTCGCCGAAGCCGGCGCCGAAGAGGTCGTACTGGCCGACCGCCTCCTTGCGCTTGACGTCGGCGTACGCGTCGATGGCGTCGGCGTGCACGGCGAGCAGGCCCTTGCGCGGGTGCCCCATCGAGTCGAACGCGCCGGCCTTGATCAGCGATTCGATGGTCTTCTTGTTGCAGACCACCGCGTCCACCTTGGACAGGAAGTCGTAGAAGTCGGCGTACTCGCCCTTCTCCTCGCGGCACCGCATGATCGAGGCGACCACGTTCGCGCCGACGTTGCGGATCGCGGCCAGGCCGAAGCGGATGTCCCTGCCGACCGGGGTGAACGGGCCGGCCGAGGTGTTCACGTCAGGCGGCAGGACCTGGATGCCCATCCGCCGGCACTCCGACAGGTAGAGCGCCATCTTGTCCTTGTCGTCGCCGACCGAGGTGAGCAGTCCAGCCATGTACTCGGCCGGGTAGTTCGCCTTGAGGTAGCCGGTCCAGTACGACACCAGGCCGTAGCCGGCGGTGTGCGCCTTGTTGAAGGCGTAGTCGGCGAACGGGACCAGGATGTCCCAGAGCGTCTGGATGGCCTCGTCGGAGTACCCGTTGTTCCGCATGCCGTCGCGGAACGGGATGAACTCCTTGTCGAGGACCTCCTTCTTCTTCTTGCCCATCGCCCGGCGCAGCAGGTCGGCCTGGCCCAGGCTGTAGCCGGCGAGCTTCTGCGCGGCGCGCTGCACCTGCTCCTGGTAGACGATCAGGCCGTAGGTGGGACCGAGGATCTCCTCCAGGGGCTCGGCCAGCTCCGGGTGGATCGGCGTGATGTCCTGCTGGCCGTTCTTGCGCAGCGCGTAGTTGGTGTGCGAATTCGCGCCCATCGGGCCGGGCCGGTAGAGCGCCAGGACGGCGGAGATGTCCTCGAAGTTGTCCGGCTTCATCAGCCGCAGCAGGGAGCGCATCGGGCCGCCGTCGAGCTGGAAGACGCCGAGGGTGTCGCCCCGGGCCAGCAGCTCGTACGTCGGCTTGTCGTCCAGCGGCAGGGTCAGCAGGTCGACCTTGCGCCCGTGGTTGAGCTCGATGTTCTTCAGCGCGTCGTCGATGATCGTCAGGTTGCGCAGGCCGAGGAAGTCCATCTTCAACAACCCGAGCGACTCGCAGGTCGGGTAGTCGAACTGGGTGATGATCGCCCCGTCGGCGTCCCGGCGCATCAGCGGGATGTGCTCGATGATCGGCTCGGCGGACATGATGACGCCGGCGGCGTGCACGCCGGTCTGCCGGATCAGCCCCTCGATGCCGCGCGCGGTGTCGATGACCTTCTTGACGTCCGGGTCGGACTCGTAGAGGCCGCGGATCTCACCGGCCTCGGCGTACCGGGCGTGCTTGGGGTCGAAGATGCCGGTGAGCGGGATGTCCTTGCCCATCACCGCCGGGGGCATCGCCTTCGTGATCCGGTCGCCCACCGCGTAGGGATAGCCGAGCACCCGGGCCGAGTCCTTGATCGCGGCCTTCGCCTTGATCGTGCCGAAGGTGGCGATCTGCGCGACTTTGTCCTCACCCCACTTGTCGGTGACGTACTTGATCACCTCACCGCGCCGACGCTCGTCGAAGTCGATGTCGACATCCGGCATCGAGACACGCTCGGGGTTGAGGAACCGCTCGAAGATCAGGCCGTGCGGGATCGGGTCCAGGTCGGTGATGCCGAGGGCGTACGCGACGAGCGAGCCGGCGGCCGAGCCACGACCCGGACCGACGGCGATGCCCTGGCTCTTCGCCCACTGGATGAAGTCGGCGACCACGAGGAAGTACGACGGGAAGCCCATCTGGATGATGATTCCCAGCTCGTACTCGGCCTGGACGACGTGACCCTCCGGGATCCCGTTCGGGAACCGGCGGGCCAGCCCCCGGTGGGTCTCCTTGCGGAACCAGGACTCCTCGGTCTCCCCCTCCGGCACCGGGAAGCGCGGCATCAGGTTGTGGAACTCGAACATCCCGGCCGGGTCGACCTTCTCCGCGACCAGCAGGGTGTTGCGGCAGCCCTGCTGCCACAGCTCCGAGGAGTCGACCGCGCGCATCTGCTCGGCGGACTTGATGAAGTAGCCGCCGCCCTCGAAGCGGAACCGGTTGGGGTCGTCGATGTTGCTACCCGTCTGCACGCAGAGCAGCACGTCGTGCGCGGTCGCCTGCGCCTCGTGGGTGTAGTGCGAGTCGTTGGTGACCACCGGCGGGATGTCGAGCTTGCGGGCGATCTCGGTGAGCCCGTCGCGGACCCGGCGCTCGATGTCGAGGCCGTGGTCCATGATCTCCAGGAAGTAGTTCTCCTTGCCGAAGATGTCCTGGTAGCTCGCGGCGACCTTGAGCGCCTCGTCGAACTGGCCCAGCCGCAGCCGGGTCTGCACCGCGCCGGAGGGGCAGCCGGTGGTGGCCATGATGCCCTCGGCGTGCTCGGCGATCAGCTCCATGTCCATCCGGGGCCACTTGACGTAGTGGCCCTCCATGGAGGCGCGCGAGTTCAGCGTGAACAGGTTCTTCAGGCCCGTGGCGTTCCGCGCCCACATCGTCTTGTGGGTGATCGCGCCGTTACCGGAGATGTCGTCGCTCTTCTGCTCCGGCCGGCCCCACTTGACCCGCGCCTTGTGATAGCGCGACTCCGGCGCCACGTACGCCTCGACGCCCAGGATCGGGGTGATCCCGGCGGCCATCGCCTGCTTGTAGAAGTCGTTCGCGCCGTGCATGTTGCCGTGGTCGGTGATCGCCACCGCCGGCATGCCGAGCCGGTTCGCCTCGGCGAAGAGGTCCTTGAGTCGGGCCGCCCCGTCGAGCATCGAGTACTCAGTGTGCACGTGCAGATGCGCGAACGAATCGCCCATGCGTGGCGCCCCCCGGGTCGGCTTCGTGGGTGGTGAGAAGTCGGTCGGCCCACCCTATCCCCGCCCCGAGAGGCACCTCCAGCAGCCGCGCGGGCAGATCACCGTCAGGGTGGTGTGGATCTCCCGCACCGACCTGCGCGGCCGGTGAGTCGGCTGCCGGACTCGGCCGGGCCGAGGCCGCGGACCGGCCGTAGCCTGGAGGGCACGGCACCTCGGGCGAGCATGGGAGGCAGTCATGCCCCTCGCGGAGGGTATCGACGACCTGGCCAGGTCGGCCGCGCGCGGCGACCCCGGAGCCCTGGATGTGCTGCTGGCGGCCGTCCGCCCGGAGGTGCTGCGGCTCTGCGCCCGCCTGCTGCCCAACCGGGAGGACGCCGAGGAGGCGTGCCAGGACGCGCTGTTCGCGCTGGCCAGGGGGATCACCCGGTTCGAGGGACGGTCGTCGTTCCACACCTGGCTGTACCAGCTCACCGCGAACCGGGCCCGCTCGACCTACCGGGTGCTGCGCCGGCGCTGGTTGGTCGAGGCCGGTGGCGTGCCGCTGCCCGACCCGCCCGACCCCCGGCGGACCAGCGTGGTCGCCGGCACCCGGCTCGACCTGCTCGACGCGCTCGACTCGGTCCGCCCCGAACTCGCCGAGGCGGTGACCCTGCGCGACATCCTCGGCCTGAGCTACCGCGAGATCGCCACCCTGCTCGACCTGCCGGAGGGGACCGTGAAGTCCCGCATCCACCAGGCCCGCCAGCAGCTCCGCCAACGGCTGACAGCCGACCGAACCTGAGCCAGGGATACCCCGAACCGAACTGGCCGCGGCGGCGACAAACAGGGTGAACGCAACTCGCCCGAGGAGAATCGCGATGAGCAGCAGCATCCCTGGACGCCGGCTCTCGGCCGTGGCCGCCGCCGTGGCCCTGATCGGTGCGATCGGGGCCTGCGGCGAGGAACCGGTCTCGCCGCTGCCCGTCCAGCCGAGCACGGCGGCCACCACCGTCACTCCGTCCGGACCGGCCGGCACGCCGACGACCTCGCGGCCCGCTCCGGTCGCCTCCTCGACCGCGACGGGCCTCCCCCGCGCGACGCCGTCCCCGACCCCGGCGTCCGCCTGCCTCGGCGCGATCCGCTACGACCTCAAGTTGGACGAGCAGGAACTGGCGCTGCTCAAGTCGCTCTGCCTGGCCACCGGCGGCGTCCTGCGCCTCGAGGGGATCGGGCCCGGTCAGGTCACCGTGGACCGGAAGGACCTGGCTTCCACCAGCTACGAGGCCGGAGTCGTGAACGTCCGCTTCCTGCGTCGCGGCACGGTCGCGGTCACGATCCCACACGGCGGGCGGACGTACACGGTGACGGTGGTGGTGCGCTAGTGCGCTACGACCTACCGCACCCGTACCCCGGCGAGCAGCGTGTCGACGAAGTCCGCTCCGCTGCCCGCCGGTGGTGCGATCTGCACGTAGATCAGGCCGCTGCGGCCCGGTCCGAGTCCGGCCGCCTCGACGACCACCGGCCTGCCGCGCCCGCAGCTGAACTGGGCCACCACCCAGTCGACTCCCGCCTGGCTGGTCGTGCGCACCGGCGCGGCGGCACAGTTCCCGTGTGGGCGTTCGGTGAGAAAACCCTCGGGGCTGGTCCGCGCGGCGATGCTGGCGGAGAGACCGACGAAGGCGCCCGGCAGGGTGGTGTCGGCCGCCCACCGCTGCGGGTCGGGCGACATCACCAGCGCCGGTTCGAGCCGGCCGTCGTCGCCGTACTGACCCGCCCAGCCGGTGCCCGCCGCCCGCCACCCTGCCGGCAGTGCGACGGTGAGCGGCCCGCTCGTCCAGCTGGCGCGCGACCGCGGCACGACCGCGGCGTCGCCGGCCGTGCCGCCCAGTCCGACGAACACCAGGACCGCCGCGGCAACGACGCCGAACCGGTGCCGGCGGCCGGGCTGCCACCCGGACGCCCGGCCCGCGCCGGCGGACGCGCCCGTGGGCGTCACCGCCCGCCGCAGTGCCGATCCGAAGGCCGCCGCATCGGGGTAGCGGTCTGCCGGGCGCGGCGCGGTGGCCCGCCGGAGCACCGCCGCCACCTGCGGCGGAACCCCCTCCCGCAGCCGGCTCGCCGCGCTCGGAACCGGCACCTCGGTGCCGAGGAGCCGGAGGCCGAGCCGACCCAGCCCGAACACGTCGGCACGGGTGTCCACCACCGCGAACGGATCGTCCTGCTCCGGCGCCATGTAGCCGGGGGTGCCCGCCCTGGCGGTGAGGCCGGACGCGGCGGCGACGGCCTTGGCCAGCCCCAGATCGGCGATCAGTACCCACTCACCGTTCGGGCCCGAGCGGAAGAGGATGTTGGCCGGTGTGAGGTCGCGATGCACGACACCGTGGCGGTGCAGGACCGCGACCCCGGCGGCGATCTCCACCAGCAGGTCCAGGGCCGGTGCCAGCGGCATCGCGCCCCGCGCCAGCCGGTCCCGCAGGCTTCCGCCGTCCGCCCAGGCCAGCACCGCGTACGGCCGGCCGTCGGGCAGCTCCCCCAGACCGTGCACGCGGACCAGCCGGTGGTGGTCGAGTCGCCGCAGCAGCCGGGCCTCGTCCAGGAACCGTTCCCGCACCCGCAGGTCGTGACTCCAGTTCTCGGCCAGCACCTTGATCGCCACGCGGGAGTCGAGGACCGGGTCGTGGCCCAGCCAGACGGTCGCGAAGGACCCCGCCCCGAGCAGCCGCTCGATGCGGTACGGGCCGATCCACGCCGGAGTGTCCATCGCCTCACCCCCGTCCCCGCTTCGACGGTAGACGGCGGGGGCCGCCCGGCGGGCCTGCCGCGCGCGCGACCGTCCACAGTGTCGCCTAGTGGCACAACGATGTCGCGCTAGACATTAGTGTGTGTCATACAGTATCGTGTGAGTCATGGTGAGCGAGGAGATCCTGCGGACCCATCTCCAGGAGTTGCGCCGCGGCACGGCGGTGGTGGCGAGCCTGGTCGCCCTGCGCCGCCCCGACTACGGCTACGCGCTGCTGCAACGCCTCGCGGCGCACGGCTTCCCGGTCGACGCCAACACGCTCTATCCCCTGCTCCGGCGGCTGGAGGAGCAGGGGCTGCTGACCAGCGAGTGGAACACCGAGGAGAGCCGGCCGCGCAAGTTCTACCGCATCAGTGACGAGGGTGAGACGGTGCTGGCCCGCCTCCTCGACGACCTCGCCGCCGTGCAGACCTCCGTCGCCGGGCTGATCGAAGGAGACGACCGATGAGTTCCCTGACCGACCGCTACCTAGCCGCCACCCTGCGGGCGGTGCCGGCGCCCCGCCGCGCCGAGATCGCCTCCGAGCTGCGCGCCGCCATCGAGGACATGATCGACGACCGGACCGGCGCCGGGCAGGGCGCCGAGGCCGCCGAACGCGAGGTGCTCACCGAGCTGGGCCAGCCGGAGCGGCTTGCCGCCCGGTACGCCGACCGTCGGCTCCAGCTCATCGGCCCCACCTACTACCTGGTCTGGCAGCGGTTGCTGCGGCTGATGCTGGCTACCGTGCCCGGCACCGTCGGAGTCGTGGTGGGCGTGCTCGAGGCGACCGTCGGCGACGACCCCGGCAGGGCGGTCGGCGTGGGCATCAGCAGTGCGTTCCAGACGGCGGTGCAGATCGCCTTCTGGGTCACCTTGGGCTTCGCGGTCCTGGAACGGACCGACACCTCGCTGAACCTGCCCGAGTGGAGCGTCGACCAACTCCCGGAGGGTCCGGCGGAGCGAGACGTCCGGCTCACCGACACCTGCGCGTCGGTGGCGATGCTGCTGCTCACCCTCGCCTTCCTGCCCTGGCAGCACTTCCAGCCCTGGGTTTCCGACACCGACGGCGACCGCATCCCGCTCCTCGACCCGGCGCTCTGGAGCTCGTGGCTGCCGTTCCTCGCGGCCGTGCTCGTGGCCAGCCTGGTGCTGGAGGTCGCCAAGTACCGCGCCGGGCGGTGGACCTGGCCGCTCGTAGCGGTGAACGCCGCCCTCGACCTGGCGTTCGCGGTGCCGGTCATCGTCCTGCTGCTCACCGACCGGCTGCTCAACCCGGAGCTGGTGCGGCGGTTCGAGTGGCTGCGCACGGACGGACACCTCGACACCGTCGCCCGGGTCACGGTCGTGGTGGTCGCCGCGATCACGGTCTGGGACGTCGCCGACAGCATCGTGAAGGCCCGGCGCCACCACGCCTGACGGGGCCGCGGTCCGACCCGGCGCGCACGGGGCGCCGGGCCGGGCCGGCCGGTCAGCCGGCGGTCCGGCCGGCCCGCCACTCCTGGGCCAGCAGCGCGTACACCGCCTCGTCGACCCACTCCCCCTTGACGAACTCGTTCTGCACCAGGTGGGCCTCGTGGCGCATGCCGAGCCGGGTCAGCACCCGGGCCGAGGCGGCGTTGCGGGCGTCCAGCCGGCCGACGATCCGGTGCAGGCCGAGCCCGTCGAAGCCGAGCCGCAGCAGCGCCCCGGCCGCCTCCGTGGCGTACCCGTGGCCGCTGTGGTCGGGGTGCAGCAATATCCGATCTCGCCCTGCCGGTGCTCGGCACTGGTCCAGATCAGTAGCACGTCGCCGACCAGCTCGCCGGTCGCCCGGACCACGATGGCCAGGTTCAGCACGTCGCCCGGCTCGCGCAGCGCCACGCGGGCGCGCTTGCGGGCCAGCGCCTCCCGGCTGGCGGCCTCGTCGTTCGGACCGAAGTAGAGGTAGCGGGTCACGTCGGCGCGGGACTGGTACCCGTGCAGGGCGGCGAAGTCGTCGGCGGTGAAGAGCCGCAGGTCGAGGCGGTCAGTGCGGAGCGGGAGATCGGGCAGGAGCATCCCGGCAGCGTACGGCGGGGCGTCACGGCCGGTCAGTTCAGTTTCGGCCCGACGGCAGCCGGCGGCGCAGGGCGGCCTTCGACGCGGTGGCCCGCCGCTTCGCCGAGGCCTTGACGTCCCCGCGCAGGGGCGCCGATTCCTCGGGCAGGTCGACCGATCGCGGCGACCACCTGTCCCGGACGCTACGAAGCTGATGTCGTGGATGAATCACCGGACGCCGGGCCGAACGCCGGGCCGGGCGTCGCGGCCGGCCGTGCGGACGACACGGGTCAGCGCCGCACCGGTGAATCGTTCACGACATCAGCTTCGTAGTGTCGCAGCGGGATGTCCGGAGCCGGCCCGCCACCGCGACCAGGGGCGCGCCGGCACCGATGGTCAGGCGTCGACGGCCGCCATCACGTCGTCGGAGACGTCGAAGTTCGCGTACACGTTCTGCACGTCGTCGCAATCCTCCAGCACGTCGATCAGCTTGAAGACCTTGCGCGCGCCGTCCTCGTCCAGCGGCACGTTGACGCTGGGAATCAGGGAGGACTCGGCCGACTCGTACTCGATGCCGGCGTCCTGCAGCGCGGTGCGGACCGCGATCAGGTCGGTCGGCTCGGAGACCACCTCGTACGCCTCACCGAGGTCGTTGACCTCCTCGGCGCCGGCGTCGAGAACCGCCATCATCACGTCGTCCTCCGTCGTGCCGGTCTTGGGCACGATCACCACGCCCTTGCGGGAGAACATGTACGACACCGAGCCGGCGTCGGCGAGCGAGCCGCCGTTGCGGGTCAGCGCGGTGCGCACCTCGGTGGCCGCGCGGTTGCGGTTGTCGGTGAGGCACTCGATCAGCATCGCCACGCCGTTCGGGCCGTAGCCCTCGTACATGATGGTCTGCCAGTCGGCGCCGCCGGCCTCCAGGCCGGAGCCGCGCTTGACCGCGCGGTCGATGTTGTCGTTCGGTACCGAGTTCTTCTTCGCCTTCTGGATGGCGTCGTACAGCGTCGGGTTGCCGGCGGGATCGCCGCCGCCGGTCCGGGCCGCGACCTCGACGTTCTTGATCAGCTTGGCGAACACCTTGCCGCGCTTGGCGTCGATGACGGCCTTCTTGTGCTTGGTGGTCGCCCACTTTGAGTGGCCGGACATCTCGTACCTCCGTCTGTCATTCCACGCCTGCGTCGACTGCCCGCGCCGACTCCACGCCGCAACCGGCGACAGGACGGCCGGTCGGCTCCGCGTGGACGGCTGCGGCGGGCGAGGGCCCTGCCGAACCGCGGCAATCCTACCGAGATGCTGCCCCGGCGTGTCACACCCGGCACCCGTCCGGGGCGGCGCGGCATGCGCGGGGGGCCCTTCCGATCCGGAAGGGCCCCCCGCGCATCGCTCAGGCGGCGCGGACCAGCTCCACGAACCAGCGGTGCAGCCGCAGGTCACCGGTGAGTTCCGGGTGGAACGAGGTGGCCACCAGGTTGCCCTGCCGGACCGCGACGATCCGGTCGGCGGCCGGCCCGTCGGTGACCCGGCCCAGCACCTCCACGCCCTCGCCGACCCGTTCCACCCACGGGGCCCGGATGAAGACGGCGTGGAACGGCTCGCCCTCGACCCCGGTGATCGCCACCGGCGCTTCGAACGAGTCGACCTGCCGGCCGAACGCGTTGCGCCGTACCGTCATTTCGATCCCGGCGAAGCCGCGCTGGTCGGGCCGGCCGTCCAGGACCTCGCCGGCCAGCATGATCATGCCGGCGCAGGACCCGTAGACCGGCATGCCGCCGAAGATCCGCTTGTCGATCGGCTCGCGCATCTCGAAGATGTCCGCGAGCTTGCTGATGGTGGTGGACTCGCCCCCGGGGATGACCAGCCCGTCGACCGCGTCCAGCTCCGCCGGACGGCGCACCGGGCGGGCGTCGGCGCCGGACCCGGCCAGGGCCGCGACGTGCTCGCGCACGTCCCCCTGCAGCGCGAGGACACCGATCTTCGGCTGGTCACCCATGGGCGTCACCAACCCTTCTTTCGTTCGCGACTGCGGGGCTAGCAGGACCGGCTCACTCCTCGCGCTCACCAACCGCGCTCGGCCAGGCGGTGCGGCTGCGGGATCTCGTCGACGTTGATGCCGACCATCGCCTCACCCAGGCCGCGGGAGACCTTGGCCAGCACGTCCGGGTCGTCGTGGAAGGTGGTCGCCTTGACGATCGCGGCGGCGCGCTGGGCCGGGTTGCCCGACTTGAAGATGCCGGACCCGACGAAGACGCCCTCGGCGCCGAGCTGCATCATCATGGCGGCGTCGGCCGGGGTGGCGATGCCGCCCGCGGTGAACAGCACCACCGGCAGCTTGCCGGTCTGGGCGACCTCCTTGACCAGCTCGTACGGCGCCTGCAGCTCCTTGGCGGCGACGAACAGCTCGTCGGCGGGCAGCGACTGCAGCCGGCGGATCTCCTGACGGATCTTGCGCATGTGGGTGGTGGCGTTGGAGACGTCACCGGTGCCCGCCTCGCCCTTGGAGCGGATCATCGCCGCGCCCTCGGTGATCCGGCGCAGCGCCTCGCCGAGGTTGGTCGCGCCGCAGACGAAGGGGACGGTGTAGGCCCACTTGTCGATGTGGTTGGCGTAGTCGGCCGGGGTCAGCACCTCGGACTCGTCGATGTAGTCGACGCCGAGCGACTGGAGGATCTGCGCCTCGACGAAGTGGCCGATGCGGACCTTGGCCATCACCGGGATCGAGACGGCCTCGATGATGCCGTCGATCATGTCTGGGTCGCTCATCCGGGAGACGCCGCCCTGCGCGCGGATGTCCGCGGGCACGCGCTCCAGCGCCATGACGGCGACCGCGCCGGCGTCCTCGGCGATCTTGGCCTGCTCGGCGGTGACCACGTCCATGATCACGCCGCCCTTGAGCATCTCGGCCATGCCTCGCTTGACGCGGGCGGTGCCGACGACGGGCGTGGCGTTGGCGTTCGGGGAGGTGGAGTCGGGCACGGGTCATCGCTCCTTGGGCGTGCTCGGGGGGTGGCTGTAAAAAATGCTACGACGGGGCCAACGCCGGTCCGACAGCCAATCAGACCCACGGTGGCCTGCTCTGTGGCCCCCATCACCCCTGACCAGCGCCGCTGAGCGTGGCCGGCGGCCCGCCGGTCAGCCGGTCAGCCGGTGGTGACGTCCGCCGGGACGGCGAGGGTGGGGTCGTCGACGTCGAAGTAGCGCGGCAACTGGTGCCGGCGTCCCATCCGGAACAGGCGAACCAGCGGACGGCCGCGGGCCGACCGGGCGTCCCGGACCAGGTCGGTGTGCACCTGCCGGGCCAACGCCAGCCGGCGACTGGCCGCGATCACCGCCTCGCAGGCCGGGTCGGCGGGGTCCAGCTCGACCGTGCGCAACTGCCGGGTGAGGTCGTTCTCGGCCGCCTCCCGCTCGTCCGGCGGGGCGTCCAGGGCGATCCGGGCCGCCGCGTACAGCTCCACGCCGTACCGCCGCTCGGCCAGGACCGCCGCGGCCGCCGCGCGGCGCAGCAGGTGCGCGTCGAGCGCCCGGGCCGCCGACTCCGCGCGTGCCTGCAGCCGCTCGACCCGGCCGGCCGTCCAGATCAGGTACGCCACGACGAGCCCGACGGCCAGGACCGCGCCCACCACCCACCACATGCCCGGCATCGTAGTGCTGCTCCGTTCCCGCCCGGTTTCGGCGCGGCTGCCGCCGACGCGCTCGTCACATCGGCCCCAGCGGCCCCGCCGCTCAGCCCATCCCCACCCATTCCTGGTCGATGACCCGACCGTCGGTGGCTTCGATCGCCGCTGCGTATACCTCCAGAACGCGGCGGGCAACCACCGGCCAGTCGAAATTCGCCACCACCTGGTCGCCGCAGGCGGTCAGCGCCGCCCGCTGGTCGGCGTCGTCGAGCAGCGCGGCGAGCCCGACACGCAGCGCGGCCGGGTCACCGGTCGGAAACAGCCGGCCGGCCCGCCCGCCATCGAGCACCCGGCGGAACGCGTCCAGGTCGCTGGCGACCACCGTGGTGCCGGCGGCGAGTGCCTCGGTGAGGATCATCCCGAAGGATTCCCCGCCGGTGTTCGGTGCGACGTACAGGTGCACGCTGCGCAGCATGCGTGCCTTGTCCGCCTCGGAGACCAGGCCGAGGAAGGTGACCCGGTCGCGCAGTTCGGCGGGGAACTGGTCGTACAGGTCGTCCGGGTCGCCGGGGCCGGCGACCAGCAGCCGCAGCCCGGGCCGGTGCGGCGCGAGCGCGACGAACGCGTCCCGGAGGATCGGGAAGCCCTTGCGGGGCTCGGTGAACCGGCCCAGGAAGCCGAGCGTGCCGCCGGTGCCCGGCCCGCACCCCCCCGGCCAGCCGGGCAGCGGCGCGACCCCGGCGAACTTGGCCACCGTCACCCCGTTCGGGATCTCCACCGCGCCGCCGTCCATGTGCTCGACCTGCACCTTGCGGGCGAGGGCGCTGACCGCGATCCGGGCGGTGATCCGCTCCAGCAGGATCTGCAGCACGCCCTGCGCGGCGGAGAGCACCCGGGACCGGGTCATCGCGGTGTGGAAGGTGGCCACCACCGGACCGCGGGCGCAGAGCACGGCGAGCATGGACAGGCTGGGCGTCAGCGGCTCGTGCACATGCAGCACGTCGAAGTCGCCCCGGGTGATCCAGCGCCGCACCCGGGCGGTGGAGACCGGCCCGAACGCGATCCGGGCCACCGACCCGTTGTACGGCAGCGGCACCGCCCGCCCCGCCGACACCACGTACGGCGGCAGCGGCGAGTCCTCGTCGGCCGGGGCGAAGACGCTCACCTCGTGCCCCAGCCCGATCAACGCCTCGGCCAGGTCCATGACGTGGTTCTGCACCCCGCCGGGGACGTCGAAGGAGTACGGGCACACGATGCCGATGCGCATTGCGCCCGCTCCCTCAGCTCGTCCGGGTGGCGGCCGACGGCTGCGCCGCGGTCCCGCCGTCGGTCGCCGTGCCCTGGTCCAGCCACATCCGCTGCAACATGTGCCAGTCTTCCGGATGCCGGGCGATGCCCGCCGCCAGACCGTCGGCAATCCGTTGGGTCAGCGTCCGGACCCGCTGGTCCAGCGGCCCGCTGTTCGGATCGGGCACTTCCAGCGGCCCCTCGAGGGAGGCGCACGCGGCGCCCGGCTCGTACCACAGGGAAGCCACGTAGAGCGGCGCCCCGGTGCGCAGCGCGAGCAGGGCCGGTCCGGCCGGCATCCGGGTCCGGCCGCCGAAGAAGTCGACCTCGATGCCCCGGGCGGAGAGGTCCCGGTCGGCCAGCAGCGGCACCACCGCCCCCGCCCGCAGCCGGTCCACCAGCACGTCGAACGCCGGCCGGTCGCCGCCCTGGGTGGGCAGGATCTCCATGCCCAGGCCCTGCCGGAAGGCGAGGAACCGCTCGTAGACGCCCTCCGGCCTGAGCCGCTCGGCGACGGTGGTGATCGGCCAGCCGGTGGCCGCGACCCAGGCGCCGGCGGCGTCCCAGTTGCCGGCGTGCGGCAGCGCCACCACCGCCCCGCGGCCGGCCGCCACGTCGGCGGCGAGCTTCTCCTGCCCGTCGAGGCGGAACCCGGCGAGGATCTGCCGGCGGCTCAGCGCGGGCAGCCGGAAGGCCTCCATCCAGTACCGGGCGTACGACCGCAGACCGCGCCGGACCAGCGCGTCCAGCTCCGCCTCGGGCAGGTCGGGGCCGACCACCCGGCGCAGGTTGGCGCGGAGTCGGGCCGTACCGCCGCCGCTGCGACGGTGGGCGCGGTCCGCGCCCGCCCGGAAGGCCGCGGCCACCACGGGCCGGGGTAGCGCGCGGACCAGGCGCCAGCCGGCGACGTAGCCGAGCTCGGTGAGGTTCACTCCCGGCCGACCAGCTGGGCCTGCCGGTACACGTGGGCCATCCGCTGCCCCACCGTGAAGATGGAGACGGCGGCCAGCAGCCAGAGCGCGATCTCCAGGGCCAGCGGCACGCCGAGGCCGGTGAGCAGGCCGCCCACCCCGACGATCAGCAGCCGCTCGGTGCGCTCGGCGACGCCGACGTTGGCGGTCATACCGAGGCCCTCGGCGCGGGCCTTGACGTAGGAGACCAGCCCGCCGGCGGCCAGGCAGATCAGCGCGGCGGCCGTCCCGGCGTGGTCGCCCTGGGTGGCCAGCCAGTACGCGACCGCGCCGAAGACGGCGCTGTCGGCGATCCGGTCCATGCTCGAATCGAGGAACGCGCCGAACCGGGTGGAGCCGCCGCTCATCCGGGCCATCGTCCCGTCGAGCAGGTCGGTGAGCGCGAAGACCGTGACGATCAGCGCCCCGGCGACCAGGTGCCCGCGGGCGCCGAGGCCGAGCGCGCCGACGAGCACGCCGAGGGTGCCGGTCACGGTGACCGCGTTGGGGGACACGCCGGCGCGGAGCAGGCCGCGCGCGACCGGCTCCACGACGCGGGTCATGCCCGCGCGGGCCGTCACTTGGAAGATCTTCGCCATGGCGGTCCCCACGATAACGGCCGGCAGCGGTCCGCGATACGGCCGGTCGGGCCGACCCGCGGGAGGGAGGCTTGTGCGGGGTGGGCAACGGGTGTGAGATCGGAACCGGGAGGTGAGCCAGCTCACCGACCCGCTTGTCGAGTACCCGTCGTCCAGGAGACCACCGGAGGATATCGCCGCGGCACCCGCCCGGGCCCGCTTCCCCGTCGCGCGCGGCGGTCGCCACCACCACCGGCTGAGGGAGGTGCGCCGCGATGGCGCAGAAAAATCAGGAGAAGGGGGTCACCGGCGGCGCGCCGGTGGTGACCGAGCCCGGCAGGGTTCGCAACGTGGTGCTCGTCGGGCACTCCGGCGCCGGCAAGACCACCCTGGTCGAGGCGCTGCTCGCGGCCAGCGGCACGATCGGCCGGGCCGGCACCGTCACCGACGGCACCACCGTGTGCGACCACGACCCCGCGGCGGTACGCCAGCAGCGCTCGGTGAGCCTGGCCTGCGCCCCGCTGCTGCACCACGACGTCAAGGTCAACCTCCTGGACACCCCCGGTTACGGGGACTTCGTCGGCGAGCTGCGGGCCGGGCTGCGGGCCGCCGACGCGGCGCTGTTCGTGGTCTCCGCGGTCGACGGGATGGACGCGGCCACCGCCGCCCTGTGGGAGGAGTGCGCCGCGGTGGACATGCCGCGGGCCGTCGCGGTGACCCGGCTGGACCACCCGCGCGCCGACTTCGACGAGGCGGTGGCGCTCTGCCAGCGGGTCTTCGGCGACAACGTGCTCCCGCTCTACCTGCCGATGCTCGGGGACGACGGGGAGTCGGTGGTCGGCCTGATGGGGCTGATCACCCGCCGGGTCTTCGACTACTCGGCCGGGCTGCCGGCGGCGGTGCGCGAGCCGGACCCGGAGCACCTGCCGGCGATCGTGGAGTCCCGCAACGAGCTGATCGAGGGGATCATCGCCGAAAGCGAGGACGAGACCCTGCTGGAGCGCTACCTCGGCGGCGAGGAGATCGACACCGAGGTGCTCATCACCGACCTGGAGAAGGCGATCGCCCGGGGCCACTTCTACCCGGTCGTGCCGGTCTGCGCGGAGACCGGGGTGGGCCTCGACGCGTTGCTCGACGGGCTGGTGTCGGCGTTTCCGTCCCCGCTGGAGCACGACCTGCCGGCGGTCACCGGGGTGGACGGCTCGCCCCGGCCGCCGCTGGCCTGCGACCCGGCCGGCCCGCTGGTCGCCGAGGTGGTCAAGACCACCGTCGACCGGCACGTCGGGCGGGTCTCCCTGGTCCGGGTCTTCTCCGGCACGCTCCGCCCCGACCAGGTGGTGCACGTCTCCGGGCACGGGATGACCGAGCGGGGGCACCCCGACCACGACGCCGACGAGCGGGTCGGGCACATCTACAGCCCGCTCGGCGCCCAGCTGCGCGAGGTGACCGCCTGCGTGGCCGGCGACCTGTGCGCGCTGACCAAGTCGGGCAGCGCGGAGACCGGCGACACCATCTCCGCCAAGGACGAGCCGCTGCTCGTCGCGCCGTGGGAGATGCCGGAGCCCCTGCTGCCGGTGGCGATCGTGGCGAAGAGCCGGGCCGACGAGGACGCCCTGGCGCGCAACCTGTCCCGGCTGGTCGCCGGCGACCCGACGCTGCGGCTGGAGCGCAACGCCGAGACCCACCAGCTGGTGCTCTGGTGCATGGGCGAGGCGCACGCCGACGTGGTGCTGGACCGGCTGCGCTCCGGCGGCGTCGAGCTGGAGACCGAGCCGGTACGGGTGGCGCTGCGCGAGACGCTGAGCGTGGCCGCGAAGGGGCACGGCCGGCACGTGAAGCAGTCCGGCGGGCACGGCCAGTACGCGGTCTGCGACATCGAGGTGGAGCCGCTGCCCCGGGGCGCCGGCTTCGAGTTCGTCGACAAGGTGGTCGGCGGGGCAGTCCCGCACAACTACATCCCGTCGGTGGAGAAGGGCGTCCGGGCGCAGATGGAGCGTGGCCTGGTCGCCGGCTTCCCGGTGGTGGACCTGCGGGTGATCCTCTTCGACGGCAAGGCGCACAGCGTCGACTCCTCCGACGCGGCGTTCCAGACCGCCGGCGCGCTCGCGCTGCGCGACGCGGCCGAGAAGGGGCAGCCGGCGTTGCTGGAGCCGGTCGACGAGGTGACCATCCGCGTTCCCGACTCCTCGGTCGGCGCGGTGCTGGGTGACCTCTCGGGCCGGCGCGGCCGGGTGCTCGGCACGGAGCCCGACGCGGACGCCGAGGGGCGCACGCTGGTCCGGGCCGAGGTGCCCGCGGCGGAGCTGCTGCGCTACGCCGTCGAGCTGCGCTCGATGACCGCCGGCATCGGCACCTTCCGCCGCGAGTTCGCCCGCTACGACCCGTTGCCGGCACACCTGGCCGACCAGGCCCGCAAGGAGCACGGCACCCACCCCTGACGCACCCCTGCCGGCCGGGTCCGGTCCGGCCGAAGGCCCCTCCCCTGGAATCCGCCGTGGGAGGAGGGGCCTTCCGCTGCTACCAGGGGAGGGTGCCTTCGGCGTCGAAGTAGCCGCCGGTCGGGCCGTCGGGGCCCACCTGCGCCATCCGGACGATGATCTCGGCGCCCTCCTCGACGGTCTGGGTGCCCGTGCGCCGGTTCAGGTCCGTCGCGGTGAAACCGGGCTCCACCGCGTTGATCCGCATGTTCGGGAAGGCCTTCGCGTACTGCACGGTGATCATGTTGACCGCGATCTTCGACGCCGGATAGGCGACGCCCGGGTACGCGTGCGTCGGCGTGCCCGCGGTGACCCGGGCCATCGAGGCCAGGCCGCTGCTGAGGTTCACCACGACCGGGGCGGCGGACCGCTGCAGCAGCGGCAGGAACGCGTTGGTGACGCGTACCACGCCGAAGACGTTCGTCTCGAACACCTGCCGCATCATGTCGGCGGTCACCTCGGCCGGGCCGATCACCGCGCCATCCGGCGCGCGCTCTTCGATGCCGGCGTTGTTGATCAGCACGTCCAGCCCACCGTCGGCCTCGACGGTCCTCGCCGCGGCCGCGACGGACGCGTCGTCGGTGACGTCGATGACAACCAGCCGGGCGCCCAGCTGCTCGGCGGCCCGGCGCCCCCGTTCAGCGTCCCGGCTGCCGACGTAGACGGTGTGACCTGCGGCGATGAGCCGGCGGGCGGTCTCGAACCCGAGTCCCTTGTTCGCTCCGGTGATCAGTGCTGTGGTCATGCCTCGACGCTACGGCCGGGCGGTGTGGTTACCCGGTGTTCCCGTCGTCCTGGGACTGCCGGTACCAGTCAGGCCCGCGGCCGGCGTCGCAGACTGGTAGGCATGGCGAGCGCGGAGTTCGGACGGGCGGTGCACCGCTGGCGGGACCGGGTATCGCCGGAGGCGGCCGGGCTGCCCGCCGGCGGGCGGCGGCGGGCGGCGGGACTGCGCCGTGAGGAGCTGGCCCTGCTGGCCGGGATCTCCGTCGACTACGTCACCCGCCTCGAACAGGGCCGCGCCGCCCACCCGTCGGCGCAGGTCGTCGAGGCCCTGGCCAGGGCCCTGCGGCTGTCGGGAACCGAGCGCGCACACCTGTTCCGGCTGGCCGGGCTGGCGCCGCCGGGACCGGAGACGGTACCCGCGCACCTCACGCCGAGCGTCCAACGACTGCTGGACAGACTGACCGGGACACCCGTCGCGGTCTACGACGCGTCCTGGACGCTGCTGGTGGCGAACCCGCCGTACGCGGCACTGATGGGGGATCCGTCCGGATGGCGTGGCGACCAGCGCAACGGCGTGTGGCGACATTTCCACGGCCTGGGGGCCCGGGTCCGGCACACGCCGGAGTCCCTGCGCGGGTTCGAGGCTGCCCTGGTCGCCGACCTGCGCACGGCCGCCGGCCGCTATCCGGCCGACCAGCGGCTACGGCGGTTGGTGGAGGAGCTGCGCGCGCACAGTGCGCGGTTCGCCGAACTGTGGGATTCCGGCGCCGTCGGCCGTCACGAGGCCGCGCGCAAGACCATCGACCATCCGCAGGTCGGCCCGCTGACGCTGGACTGCGACGTGCTCACCGTGGCGGGCAGCGACCTGCGCATGATGATCTACACGGCCGAGCCCGGCACCGAGGACGCCGAACGGCTCGCCCTGCTCACCGTGCTCGGCACCCAGGCACTCGCCGGATAGCCGCCCCGCACCCGCGCCGATCGTCGAGATGTGGTGGTCGCCTCGTCCGCCGCACCCCTTTCGCGGGACGCCCAACCCCATGACCGCCGCGTCAGGGACGGGCGGCGGGGACCGGGGGCATCGGCCAGTGGGGGCGGTCGGCGTCACGGAGCGCGGCCGTACGGAGCGCGGCGAGCTGGCGTTCGACCTCGGCGAAGTGGTCGGGGTCGAGGGGGCCCCGGCGCAGGGCGGCGGCGTTCTCCTCCACCTGGGCGACGGTCCGCGCGCCGGGGATCGGCACGGTACGGCCGCTGCGCGCCCAGATCCAGCCCAGCGCCCCCTGCGCGAGGGTCCGGCCGTCGGCGGTCAGGGCGCCCCGGACGGCGGCCACCCGGCGCAGCCACTCCGGCGCCGGCCGGCCGCTGCGGAACCACTCCAGCCAGTTCGGGGCGGTGCCCCGCACGTCGTCGCGGGGCAGCGTCGAGGCGGTGGTGTACTTGCCGGTCAGCAGCCCCATGCCGAGCGGCCCGCGGGCCACGCTGGCCAGGTCGTGCTTGTCGCAGACCGCCAGCATGGCCGGCGCGTCCCGCAGCACCGACAGGCCGTGCTGCACGGCGGTGGCGCCCCGGGCGACCTGGACGAAGGCCGCCGCCCGGTCGGGCCGGTCGGTGCTCCAGCCGTACGCCCGGACCAGTCCGGCGGCGACCAGGTCCTCCAGCGTGCCGATCAGCGCCTCGGCGCGGGGCACCGGCAGGTCGCCGAGGTGCAGCTGATAGAGGTCGATCCGGTCGGTGTCCAGCCGACGCAGCGAGTCGGTCACCGCGCGCCGCAGGTACGCCGGTGAGGCGTCCTCCCCGGTGGCCTGCCGGGCCGGCTCGTCGAAGGTGTAGCCCCACTTGGTGGCGATCACCGCCTCGTCGCGGCGGCCGGCGAGGGCCCGGCCGAGGATCCGCTCGCCGTGCCCCGCCCCGTACGTGTCGGCGGTGTCGAAGAGGGTCACCCCGAGGTCCAGCGCGCGGCGGACCGCCCGGACCGACTCCTCGTCGTCCACCGCGCCCCAGCCGAGCGGGCGAAGGCCCTCGGCCCACGGGCCGCCGATCGCCCAGCACCCCATGCCGAGCGCGCTGACCTCGATGCCGCTGCGGCCCAACGTCCGCGTGGTCAATGCCATCGACGCATCCTGTCACCTCACGCCGGTGGCGCGGGGTTCAGCGGGGCGTGGCGTACGCCAGCGGCAGCGGGGTGGGCTGGCCCGGCCAGGTGCCGGCGAGCGTGGCGCCGGCGCGCCCGTCGTCGGGACCGGGCCGGCGGACGACGGCCAGCTCGACGGTGTCGGTCGCGATGAGCGTCGGGTCGCCGTGCACCACCCGGCGAGGCGCGCCCGCGGCGGGGAGCTCGACGTCCCCGGCAGCGCTGCTGGTGATGGTCATGCTCGGCTCGCGGTACCGCCGTTCGCCGTCGACCTCGAAGAATTCCTCCGCCTGGCCGGTGCCGGCGAGGATGGCGGCGGCCAGCGCCGCGGCGTAGACCGGATCGCCGCACGCGTCGTAGACCCAGCGCGGGCCGAGCACCGAGTGGTGGGTGGTGCCGACCAACCAACCGTCGGCGCCGTCCAGCGGGGCCCCGCGGTAGGTCAGCGGCACCTGGTGGACCGGCCCGTCACCGGCGCGGACGAGCATCGTCTCGATCCCGACCTCGCCGGCCGGGTCGTCGAAGCGGAATCCCGCCACCCGTACGACGTCCGCGCCCGCCGGTCCGTGGAACCAGGGCCGGCCGGGCAGCCACGCCGCCAGGAGTTCGAGCTTGGTGGGGCGCAGTTCCGCCCGGTGCAGCAGAGCCATGCGGCGCATCGTACCGAGGCGGGCCGACAGTGGTTTGGTGACCTTGGCGGGGAGGCAATAGCGCTGCCGGAGGACGGGATGAGCAGCGCGGTGGGGCAGATCGAGCGGGCGACCGAGATACGGCCGGGTCGAGCTGCCGCTCGCCGCGGTCTGCGGCTGGATCGCCCGGCACGGCGACCGGATGGTGGAGCGCCGGCTGCGGCAACTCGCCGTCCGCGCCCGGCTGGCCGGCGACCGCGCCGCCGCCGCCGAACGGACCGCCACCACCGCCCGCCGCCGCATGGCCCGTCTCCGTACCCCGCTGCGCTAGTCCCCCGCCGCGGCCGGGGATCGCTGCGCGGGTTCAGGCCGGCCAGGCCTTGGCGAGCAGGTCGCGGGTGTCGGCGAGCAGCTGCGGCAGGACCTTGGTCCGGCCGATCACCGGCATGAAGTTGGCGTCCCCGCCCCAGCGCGGCACCACATGCTGGTGCAGGTGCGCGGCGATGCCGGCCCCGGCCACCCCGCCCTGGTTCATCCCGAGGTTGAAGCCGTGCGCGTTGGAGACCCGACGGACCACCCGCATGGCGTCCTTGGTGAAGACCGCCAGCTCGGCGGTCTCCGGCGCGTCCAACCCGGTGTAGTCGGCCACGTGCCGGTACGGACAGACCAGCAGGTGCCCCGGGTTGTACGGGTACAGGTTGAGCACCGCGAAGACGTGCTCGCCCCGGGCGACGATCAGGCTCTCGTCCGGCGGCAGCCCCGGGGCCAGGCAGAACGGGCAGCCGGTGGGCTTCTCGTAGCCGCCTTCGGGCCGGTCCTCGCCGGAGATGTAGGTCATCCGGTGCGGCGTCCAGAGCCGTTCCAGCCCGTCCGCCAGACCGTCGTCGGTGCCGTTGTCGAAGTGCCGCGCCGCCCCAGTCACATCGCCGATCCTACGGTCACCGCACCGGGTCCCACCCGTCCGCACCGGCCGGCGGGCGCGGGGGCGTCAGCTCTCGGCGGACGGCCCCGAGTTGGTCCGGGAGCTGACCACGTCGAGGACGTGGGTGACCGCCTCGGCCATCGGCACGCCGTTGCGCTGCGAGCCGTCCCGGTACCGGAAGGAGACCGTGCCGGCGGCCACGTCGTCGTCGCCGGCGATCACCATGAACGGGATCTTCTGCTGCTGGGCGGTGCGGATCTTCTTCTGCATCCGGTCGTCACCGGCGTCCACCTGGGCCCGGATCCCCTCGGCGCGCAGCGCCGCGACGAAGCCGTGCAGGTAGTCGGTGTGGTCCTCGCGGATCGGGATGCCGACCACCTGCACCGGGGCCAGCCAGGCCGGGAACGCGCCCGCGTAGTGCTCGGTGAGCACGCCGAAGAAGCGCTCGATCGAGCCGAACAGCGCCCGGTGGATCATCACCGGCCGCTGCCGGGTGCCGTCCGCCGCCTGGTACTCCAGGCCGAACCGCTCGGGCTGGTTGAAGTCGACCTGGATGGTGGACATCTGCCAGGTCCGGCCGATGGCGTCCTTCACCTGCACCGAGATCTTCGGGCCGTAGAAGGCCGCGCCGCCCGGGTCCGGCACCAGGTCCAGGCCGGAGGCCTCGGCCGCGGTCCGCAGCGCCTGGGTGGCCTCCGCCCAGTCCTCGTCGGACCCGATGAACTTCGGCGAGTCGTCCCGGGTGGAGAGCTCCAGGTAGAAGTCGTCCAGGCCGTAGTCGCGCAGCAGGTCCAGCACGAAGGTGAGCAGCGTGGACAGCTCGCCCGGCATCTGCTCGCGGGTGCAGTAGATGTGCGAGTCGTCCTGGGTCAGGCCGCGGACCCGGGTCAGGCCGTGCACCACCCCGGACTTCTCGTACCGGTAGACCGTGCCGAACTCGAACAGCCGCAGCGGCAGCTCCCGGTAGGACCGCCCGCGCGCCCTGAAGATCAGGTTGTGCATCGGGCAGTTCATCGCCTTGAGGTAGTAGTCCGCGCCCTCCAGCTGCATGGGCGGGAACATCGTGTCGGCGTAGTAGGGCAGGTGGCCCGAGGTCTCGAAGAGCTGCGCCTTGGTGATGTGCGGGGTGTTGACGAACTCGTACCCGGCGGCCTCGTGCCGGCGGCGGGAGTAGTTCTCCATCTCCCGCCGGATGATGCCGCCCTTGGGGTGGAAGACCACCAGACCGGAGCCGATCTCGTCGGGGAAGCTGAACAGGTCGAGGTCCGCGCCGAGCTTGCGGTGGTCGCGCCGCGCGGCCTCCTCCAGCAGCTTCAGGTACGCCTTCAGCTCGTCCCGGGTCGGCCACGCGGTGCCGTAGACCCGCTGGAGCTGCGGGTTCTTCTCCGACCCCCGCCAGTACGCGGCGGCCGAGCGCATCAGCTTGAACGCGCCGATCAGCCGGGTGTTCGGCAGGTGCGGGCCCCGGCACAGGTCCGACCAGCAGACCTTGTCCTCGTTCGCGGCGAGGTTGTCGTAGATGGTCAGCTCGCCGCCGCCCACCTCCATCACCTCGGAGGAGTCCAGCCCCTCCCCCTTGACGTCGATCAGTTCCAGCTTGAACGGCTCGGCGGCCAGCTCGGTCTTCGCCTCGTCGAGGTTCTTGAAGCGGCGCCGGCGGAACCGCTGGCCGGACTTGATGATCTCCTGCATCCGCTTCTCGAGCTTCGCCAGGTCGTCCGGCTGGAACGGCTTGTCGACCTGGAAGTCGTAGTAGAAGCCGTTCTCGATCGGCGGGCCGATGCCGAGCTTCGCCTCCGGGAAGACGTCCTGCACCGCCTGGGCGAGCACGTGCGCGGTGGAGTGGCGCAGCACGTTGAGCCCGTCCGGCGAGTCGATGCCCACCGGCTCGACGGTGGTCTCCTCGGCGGGCTTCCAGTCCAGGTCGCGCAGCACGCCCTCCGGGTCGCGGACCACGACGATCGCCTTCGGGCCCGTGGTGGGCAGCCCGGCCGCGGCCACCGCGTCGGCCGCCGTCGTCCCGGCGGCGACGACGGCGGGGTCGGCCACGACGGGGGTACGGGGTGCGGACACGGTGACTCCTGTCGTCGATGCTGATCCGATGCGCCGGTGACCGGCTCCTGCGATGCTATCGGTCGCCCGTTCGGCACCGTCGGCGACGCCACCGGCGTCCCGCGTCACGGTCCCGGGGTCCGAGTTCCGCCGACCGTTGAACCTTTCCGCCCTCCGGGCCGAACTACCAGGTGTGGCCGGATCCGGTGCCGGCCGCGTGGAGACGGATGGGGACGACCATGACGATGACCCGTCGCGACCGGGTCCGCGGGACGCTGCTGCTGGTCGCCGCGGCGGCCGGGCTGCTGGGCTGGGCCGGCCCGGCGCAGGCCGCCGGGGTGTCCATCACCACCGCCCCGGCGCAGGTCCACCAGGGCGACGCCGTCGAGGTGACCTTCGCGGTGCCCGAGGAGCGGTCCGGGACGCGGACCGAGCGGATCGAGATCAGGATGCCCGGCGACGCGCCCGTCGGGGAGGTGTACCCGATGTCGGTGCCCGGCTGGGCCCCCCGGATCACCACCCGCACCCTCGACCGACCGGTGGCCGGCATCCACGCCGCGGGGGTGGACACGGTGACGGCCTCGGTGACGTGGATCCGGATGCCCGGCGCGACGGCGGGACCCGCCCGGCTCGCCCTCGGCATGGGCCCGATGCCGGCGACCGACCGGCTGGCCTTCCAGGTCGTGCAGACGTACGCGGACGGCACGGTGGTCCCGTGGGCAGGCCCGGCGGGCGGGGCGCACCCCGCCCCGACGCTCGCGCTGCTGCCGGCGGCGCCCGGTGCGGCCACGGGCGGGCACGCCGGCCACGGCGGGACGACCGCCGAGGGGCCGGCCGACGCCGCCGCTCAGGCCCCGGCCGACGCCGCGGGTGCGGCCGGTCAGGCGCCAGCCGCCGACGGTCCGGACGGGCCGAGCGCCGACCTGCTGCTCGGCGGCGGGCTGATCGCCGGGCTGGCCGGCGGCGCGGCGATCGGCTGGCTGTTCAGCCGGCGGCGACGCGGGGAGCTGGCCCTGGCCCCGGAGCAGGCCGACGGCGCCGGGCACGAGGACGAAGACGACAGCGCCGGTGAGGCGGACCAGATCCCGGCCGACCCGGACCAGCGCGCCCGGCCCGACCGGGGCGCCGGCGGCGAACCGGTGCTCTCCGCCGCCCGTGGAGCGACGGTGGAACCGGCGGCCCGCTGAGGAACCGCCCAGCACGGACCCCCACGGGGGCGGCGGCGAGGTCAGCCCAACCAGTCGGGCAGCGGCTCGCGGGCGGCGAGCCAGCCGTCCGGCACGCCGCCGGGGGTGCCGACGCCGGTGTGCGCGGCGACCACCGCGCCGACGATCGCGGACGTGGTGTCGACGTCCCCGCCGGCCTCGACGCACACCCGGATCGCCGTCGGGTAGTCGCCGAGGTGGGTGGCGGCGACCCAGAGGGTGAAGGGGACGGTGTCCTGAGCGGTCACCCGCGAGCCGTTGCCGAGCGCGTCGGCGACCACCGCCGCCGGACGCTCCAGCAGGGCGGCCGCCCGACGTACGCCCCGGTGCAGTTCCCCGGCCGGGTCGAGGGCCGCGGCGACCGCGCCGATCAGCCGGGCCGGGTCGGGCCGGTCGCCGTCCAGGCGGGCCCGGGCGGCGAGCGAGGCGGCGACGGCCACCGCGACCGCCCCGGCGATCCCCTCCGGGTGCGCGTGGGTCACCTCGGCCGAGGCCCGGGCCTGGTCGGCGGCCCGGCGGGTCGAGTCGGCGTACCAGGCGCCGAGCGGGCCGACCCGCATCGCCGCCCCGTTGCCGCAGGAACCCTGCCCGTCGAACGCGGACGCGGCCGCCACCGGCCAGGGCGTGCCGGTGCGGATCAGCCGGAGAATGGTCACCGCGCCCGGCCCGTAGCCGCGGTAGGGCTCGCAGCGCTCGGCGAAGTCGAGCGCCAGCCGGTCCCGGTCGAGCGGTCCGCCGCCGGCCGCCAGGGCGGCCACCACCGAGCAGGCCATCTCCGTGTCGTCGGTCCACGACCACGGCGGGGGCGGCAGCCGTCCGGCGGCCAGATCCGTGGGGTGCCGGCCGGGGACGAAGAACTGCGACCCGAGCGCGTCGCCGACCGACAGGCCGGCGAGCGCGTCCCGGGCGAGGGCCAGCCGGGCGTCGGGGAACAAGGTGAACGTCATCGCCGTCCCAGCTTGCCCGGTTCGCGGGAGTGCCGCAACGCGATCAACTTGCCACGCCAAGTACGGTCTTGAGGTGGCCACCGTGCTCCTGGTCGAAGACGATCACGTCGTACGCGGCGCGATGCTGCGGTCCCTCACCGACCGGGGGCACGCGGTGCACGCCGTCGGTACGGCCCTGGACGCGCTGCGCCGGGTCGCCGCCGAGACCCCCGACCTGGTCGTGCTCGACCTCGGCCTGCCCGACCTGGACGGCTCCGACGCGCTGCGAATGCTGCGCGGCATCACCGACGTGCCGATCATCATCGCCACCGCCCGCGACGACGAGCAGTCGGTGGTCCGGCTGCTGCGGGCGGGGGCCGACGACTACATGGTCAAGCCGTTCACCGGCGCGCACCTGGACGCCCGGATCACCACCGTGCTGCGCCGCGCCGGCCGGGCCAGCCGCGCGGTGCAGCCGGCCGTGCACACCGTCGGCGGCCTGCGGGTGGACGTGGGCGAGCGCAGCGCCCTGCTCGACGGGGAACCGCTGGCGCTGACCCGCAAGGAATTCGACCTGCTGGCGTATCTCGCCGCACGTCCCGGCCGGGTAGTGTCCCGGCGGGAACTCTTGGAGGAGGTATGGCGGCAGCCTTCGGTCGGCGAGGACCAGACCATCGACGTTCATCTGTACTGGCTGCGCCGCAAAATGGGCGAGTCCGCGGCGAAGCCGCGCTACCTGCGCACCGTGCGGGGGGTCGGCTTCCGGCTGGTGGCACCCGACTGAGGCCGTCGCTGGCCTGGCTCACGGCCGGCATGTGCAGCCTCGTCGCGTTCGCCTTCCTCATCCCGCTCGGGATCAGCCTCGGCGACCAGGCGCGTGAGGCGAAGCTGGCGGACGCCGCCCGGCGCAGCGCCCTGGTCACCGGCGCCCTCGCCGTCAGCACCGACCCGGCGGTCGTCCAGCGGGCCGTGGCGGCCAGCGGTGACGAACCGGCGACCCGGCCCGTCGTACACGGGCTGGGTGGCGACGAGTCCGGGGGCCGCGCCGACGCGGCGGCGCTGGCCCGGGCTGGCGACGAGCGTCGCTCGCTGGTCACCGACGTGCCCGGCGGCGTGCTCCGGCTCGACCCGGTGGTGCTCGGCGACAAGGTCGCCGTGGTGGAGGTCTTCGTCCCCGACCAGGTGCTCGACGAGGGCTCCGGCGGCCGCTGGCTGCTGCTGCTCGCGGTGGCCGTCGCGCTGGTGGGCGCCGCGGTCATCGTGGTCGACCGGGTCGCCGCCCGCGCCGTCGACTCGACCGGCGAGCTGGTCAAGGCGGCCCTGGCGATCGGCGACGGCGACCTCGGCGTCCGCGTCGAGCCGAGCGGCCCCCGGGAGCTGGCCGAGGCCGGGCACGCGTTCAACCGGATGGCCGGCCAGCTGGTGGCGCTCCGCGCCGACGAGCGGGAACTCGTCGCCGACCTCTCCCACCGGCTGCGCACCCCGCTGACCGTGCTGCGGCTGGACGCCGAGGCGCTGGAGTCCGACGACACCAGCATCGGCACGTTCAGCGAGGCGGAGCTGGACCGCCGGCGGGGCATCCGGCGGATCCGCCAGGCCATCGTCACCCTGGAGGGTGAGGTCGACCAGCTGATCAAGACCACCCGCAAGGCGATCACCCAGGAGACCGGCCCGGCGATGTGCGACGTCAGCGAGGTGGTCCGGGACCGGATGGTCTTCTGGGCGGCCCTCGCCGGCGACCAGAACCGCCAGCACCGGGTCAGCGGGGCGCAGCTGCGCATCCCCGCGCCGGTGCCCCGGGCCGAGCTGGCCGCCGCCCTCGACGCGGTGATCGGCAACGTCTTCCGCTACACCCCGCAGGGCACCGCCTTCGAGGTGGCCGTCAGCCGGCGCGACGGGTACGTGGCGATCCGGATCGACGACGCCGGCCCGGGCATCGCCAACCCCGACCGCGCGCTGCGCCGCGGCACCAGTGACCAGGGCTCGACCGGGCTGGGACTGGACATCGCCAAGCGGGTGGCGTTGCAGGCCAACGGCTCGGTGAGCATCGACCGGGCGCGGCTCGGCGGCGCCAGCGTGGTGATGCTGCTGGCCGACCCGGAGGCGACGCCCCGGCAGGTCAACCGGTTCGGGCTGGTCGGCCGGATGGCCCGGGAGGGGCGGGAGCAGAAGACCGCCGGCCGCCGCTGGCCCCGGCCGCGCTGACCCCCCCCCCGCCGGCTGTGCGCCGGCGCAAGTCTTCCTTAGATCCGGGTTAACGACGGGGTCGGGACCACCGCGGACTGACAGGATCAGGGACGAACCCATCAGTTCCGTCGGCGGGAACGCCCGTAACACCAACCGTCCGACGGAGCCGTGCGCGCGGCGGGAGTTCGGTCCCCCCACACCTCGCTCCCGCCGCGCGCCACTCTCCCGTCGAGCCGCACCCCGGGCGTGAGGTGACCGTGATGACGCCGACCGTCAGCCGCCTGGTCCGCTGGGCCGCCGTGATCGGGGTGGGTATCGCCCTCACGCTCGCCGCCTGGCAGGACCCGGTGCTCGCGTACGCTGCGCGGCGGCCACCGCTCGGCGTGCCGCTGGCCGGGATCATGGTCGCCACGGCGCTCGGCGGGGTGGTCGGGCTCGGCCTCGTCCGCGCCGGGGGGCGCCGGCCGCTGCGGGTGTCCCGGCGGCCGGCACCGTCCCGTCCGCTCAGCGTGTCGCGGCGACCAGATAGGCGTCGATCTCGCCGCTGATCCGCGCCTTCTCCGCGGGCTCCAGGAACGAGGCGGTCACCGCGGCGCGGGCCAGCCCGGCCAGCCCCTCCGGACCGGCGCCGAGCAACCGGGCGGCGACCGCGTACTCGTCGTTGAGGGTGGTGCCGAACATCGGCGGGTCGTCGGAGTTGACGGTGACCAGCAGCCCGGCCTCGACGAGCTGCGGCAGCGGGTGCTCGGAGATGGTGGCCACCGCCCGGGTCCGCACGTTGGAGGTGGGGCAGACCTCCAGGGCGATCTGCCGCTCGGCGAGGTAGCTGAGCAGTTCCGGGTCGAGCGCGGCGGAGATGCCGTGCCCGATCCGTTCCGCGCCCAGCTCGCGCAGCGCGTCCCAGACCGTCTCCGGCCCGGTGGTCTCCCCGGCGTGCGGCACCGAGCGCAGGCCGGCCGCCCGGGCCTGGTCGAAGTACGGCTTGAACTGCGGCCGCGGCACCCCGACCTCCGGGCCGCCCAGGCCGAAGCTGATCAGCCCGTCCGGCCGCTCCTCCAGCGCGATCCGCAGGGTCTCCTCGGCGGCGGGCAGGCCGGCCTCGCCGGGGATGTCGAAGCACCAGCGCAGCGCGATGCCGAAGTCGGCCTCGGCCCGCTTGCGGGCGTCCTCGATGGCCTCGCAGAACGCCGGGGCGGGGATGCCCCGGTGCACGTGCGAGTACGGGGTGACGGTCAGCTCGGCGTACCGGACCTGCTGGCGGGCCAGCTCCCGGGCCACCTCGTGGGTGAGGATCCAGACGTCCTCCGGGTCGCGGATCAGGTCGACGACGCTCAGGTAGACCTCGATGAAGTGGGCGAAGTCGCGGAACGCGAAGTAGTCGGCGAGGGCGTCCGGGTCCGCCGGGACGGGGCTGCGCCCCTCGTGCCGAGCGGCCAGCTCGGCGACGATCCGGGGCGAGGCGGAGCCCACGTGGTGCACGTGCAGCTCCACCTTGGGCAGTCCGGCGATGAAGGTGGACAGGTCGGTCACTGGTTCTCCTCTGCGTGGGCGCCGGTGCGGGCCACCACGAAGATCCGGCGGAACGGGAAGTACACCTGACCCTGCCGCACCGGGTACGCCTCGGCGAGGCGTACCCCCAGCTCGGTCCGGAAGTCGGCCCAGCCGGCGGCGTCCAGCGCGGCCCGGACCGGGCGCAGCGCCGTCCCCTCCATCCAGGTCAGCACCGGGTGGTCCGCGTCGGCGGCGGCCGAAAGCAGGTGCACGTAGGTAGTCTCCCAGGCGTCGACCGCGCAGCCGGCGTCGATCAGCAGGGCGGCGTAGTCCGCCGGGTCGCCGACCGGTGCCTCGCGCAGCAGCGGGGCCAGCTCCGCCCGCCACCGGTCCCGCCCGGCGACCTCGCGCAGCGCCCGGTGCGACGGGGCGTCGAAGTTCCCCGGCACCTGCACCGCCAGCCAGGCCCCGGCGGGCAGCTCGCGGGCCCAGCGGGTGAGCAGCTCCTGGTGGCCGGGCACCCACTGGAGGACCGCGTTGGAGACGACCACATCCACGTCCGCCCCGGGGCGCCAGTCGCGCACGTCGCCGACGGCGAAGCTGACCGGCACGCCGAGCGCCCCGGCCCGGTCGATCATCTCCGGGGAGGAGTCGAGGCCGACGATCCGGCTCTCGGGCCAACGCTCGGCGAGGGTGGCGGTGAGGGTGCCGGGTCCGCAGCCGAGGTCGACGACGGCCCGCGGCGGACGCGCCGGGATCCGGGCCACCAGGTCGTGGAACGGCCGGGACCGCTCGTCGCCGTACCGCAGGTAGGTGGTCGGATCCCACATGAACAGCCTCCAAACCGTACGTACGTTTTGTTGAAACCCTACGGCCCCGCGCGCGCACGGGCAAGGGGATCACTAGGCTCGTCGGGATGGAACAGCGCAGCTTCGACCGGCTCGGCCGGCTCGGCCGGCACGTCGGCGTCGTCGGACTCGGCGCCTGGCAGCTCGGCGGCGACTGGGGCCAGGTCAGCGAGGACGCCGCGATGGCCGTCCTGGCCGCCGCCGTGGACGCCGGCGTCACGTTCCTGGACACCGCCGACGTGTACGGCGACGGGCGCAGCGAGCAGCTCATCGGCCGGTTCCTGCGGGAGCGCCCCGGGTCCGGGCTGACCGTCGCCACCAAGCTGGGCCGCCGGGTGGCGCAGACGCCGCAGGCGTACACCCTGGACAACTTCCGGGCCTGGACCGACCGGTCCCGGACCAACCTCGGCGTGGACACCCTGGACCTGGTCCAGCTGCACTGCCCGCCCAGCGCGGTCTTCGCCGACGACCGGGTCTTCGACGCCCTGGACACCCTGGTCGGCGAGCAGCGGATCGCCGGGTACGGGGTCAGCGTGGAGACCTGCGACCAGGCGCTCACCGCCATCGGCCGGCCGGGCGTGGCCAGCGTGCAGATCATCCTCAACGCGGTACGGCACAAGCCCCTCGCACGGGTGCTGCCCGCCGCCGCGGCGGCGGGCGTCGGCATCATCGCTCGGGTGCCCCTCGCGAGCGGCCTGCTCTCCGGCCGGTACGACGAGCACACCACCTTCCCCGCCGACGACCACCGCACCTTCAACCGGCACGGGGAGTCCTTCGACGTCGGGGAGACCTTCTCCGGAGTGGACTACGACCTCGGCCTGGCCGCCGTGCGCCGGCTCGCCCCGCTGGTCGGCGACGGCCGGACGATGGCCCAGTTCGCGCTGCGCTGGATTCTCGACCAGCCCGGCGTCACCGTGGTCATCCCCGGCGCCCGCAACGCCGAGCAGGCCCGGCGCAACGCCGCGGCGGCCGACCTGCCGCCGCTGACCGGCGCGGAGCTGTCCACCGTCCGGCAGACGTACGACGAGCTGATCCGGCCGCAGGTGCACGACCGGTGGTGACCGGCGCGGCGGCGACATGCCGGTGCGCCGGCGGGCATGCTTGGACCGGTGCGGTACGCCGGGAGGGGATTCGATGAGGGGCTGGCTCACGCTCACGCTCGGGCTGCTGGCGGTGGTCGTCGGCGCGGTCTGGACCGTGCAGGGCCTCGGCTACGTCGGCGGCAGCGTGATGACCGACCAGCGGATCTGGGCGGTGATCGGCCCGCTGGTCGTCCTCATCGGACTGGCCGCGCTCTGGTACGGCATGCGCGCCCGCCGCCACCGCCCTTGACCCGCACGTTCCACCCGAACCGCTTGCCGGGAACGCGGAAAGCCCCGCATCCCTGCGCGGGCTGCGGGGCTTCACATCGATCCGGGGGGCCGGATCGCACTGGCCGACGACTGCCGGCCGGCACTGCTCAGAGGGGGCGGACCTGCTCGGCCTGCGGACCCTTCTGACCCTGGGCGATCTCGAACTCCACCCGCTGGTTCTCCTCCAGCGTGCGGTAGCCGCTGGTCTGGATGGCCGAGAAGTGGACGAACACGTCAGCACCCCCGCCGTCGACGGTGATGAAGCCGAAGCCCTTGTCTGCGTTGAACCACTTCACGGTTCCCTGCGCCATGTGTATCTCCTTCTAAAACTGGCGGCCGAGCACGCCGTGCGGCCGATTGGCCGTTTCGAGCAGCGGCGCCTGAGGCGGCCCCCGGTGAAGGAGACTTCTCTCAACCCACGCCATCTCTCAACAGCGGGGAACAGCAAATCACGTAGCGAAAACTCTGCACAGCCTACGCGACGAAATTCTCCGACATGTGACCTGACGGATGCGTCAGATCAACTGGGCGGGCCGGCGGGACCATGCGAAAGGCCCCTTCCCCGTCGATGGTTGGGGAAGGGGCCGACACCTGCGGTTCAGTCGGGCCAGCGGCCGGTCAGCCGCCGTACGCCGACCGCGCCGCCCCGGTCCACGGCGGCCCGGACGACCGCGAAGATCGCACCCTGCAACGCCGCGGCGGCCAGGATCTCGCCCCAGCGGCGGTCCTCGTCGGTGGCGCTGGGCGCCTCGCCGTCGCCCGCGGTCACCTTCCAGACCTGCCGGAAGACCACCCCGGCGACCGTGCCGGCGGCCAGACCGAGCAGCACCCCGACGGGCTTGTACGCGGCCTTGCCGATCTTTCCGCTCACCTGCGCCTCCACTGGACGATCAGCAGCACCACCACGGTCGCCACCGCGCCGGCCGCCACGGCCGCCCACGGCACCGGGTCGCGCCAGACCGCCTCACCCCGCTCGGACGCCTGCATCCGCGCGACCCGGGCCTTCTCCGCGGCCTGCCCGCGCACCACGCCGGCCTTCTCCGCGGCCTGCCCGCGCACCACGCCGGCCTTCTGCGCCGCCTGCCCGCGCACCACGCCGGCCTTCTGCGCCGCCTGCCCGCGCACCCGGGCCATGGTCGACGCGGCCTGCTCGCGCATCCGCGCCTTCGCCTGTTCGGCGGAGTCCTTCAGCCGGGCCTTGACGTCGGCCCTGGCGGCCAGCAGCTCCATCGTCTCACCCAGCTCCACCCGGGTACGCCGGATCTCCTCGCGGAGCGCCTCCGTGTCGCCGGTTCCGTTGCCCGTCATGCCCGCCTCCCGTCCTTCACCGCGGCGGTGACGGTGTCCACGTCCGCCCGGACGCTGCGGACCGTCGCCTCCGGCACCGGCGGGACGGCACGGCTGACCTGCTTCTTGCCGACCAGGGCCAGGATCCCGGCGAGCAGGAAGAGCGCCACCGCCACGATCAGGGCGGCGAGCCACGCGGGCATCACCAACGCCAGCAGCAGGATCACCGTGGCGACCAGGGCGCCCGTCCCGTAGAGGGCCATCACCCCGCCGCCGCCGAAGAGCCCGATCCCGATCCCGGCGTGCTTGCCCTTCTGGGTCAGCTCCGCCCGGGCCAGCGCCAGCTCGTCCCGCACCAGCCGGGAGACCTGCTCGGTGGCCCGCTGCACCAGTTCCGCGGTGGACGGCTCGCTCCCGGTCCGGGACGCGCTGCGACTCGCGACGTCAGCCATGCTGTCCTCCTTTCATCATCACCGCGCTGTATGCCCGGAGTGGCGGCCCGCCAATCCTGCCCGGAGCGCCGGTCCCGCCGCCCACCGTCCGGTGCGCGGGGCGCGTGCCGGAGCCGGGGCGTGCGCAGCAGGTCCCCCGGAACTGACGAAACAAACGCACCGGGAGCAGAAGTCCCCGCAACGGGCGACCCTCGCGGGTCCCCGACGCGGCCGTACGACGCCTTCCGGCAGGTGCAACGGGCCGGCGGGCGGCGAGGTCGCGTCGCCGGCCCGAAGAGCGCGGAGGCCCCGGCGCCGCGGGGGCGGCCGGGGGCTCCGGGCGGCGGCCCGGTGGTCAGCGACGGGCGTCGGCGGACTCCTCGCGGCCCACGAAGGTCTCGCTTCGGGCCTCGCCGTCGTCGCTGCCGCCGAAGAGCCGGGCGTCGTCCGGGACGTCGGTGTCGGCGAGCCGGCGGACCGGCCGGCGCGGCTGGACCGCCTGCCACGGCAGGGCGCCGGTGGCGTCGCCGACCTCGGCGCGCATCCGGGGCAACGCGGTCGGCCGGTGGTCGCGCACCCAGGCCACCAGGTGCTCGCGGACCAGGCAGCGCAGGTCCCAGAGGCTGCCGGCGTCCGCGGCGCTCACCAGCGCCCGGACCTTGACCATGCCGCCGGTGGCGTCGGTCACCTGGAGGACGCAGACCCGGCCGTCCCACAGCTCGCTGGACTCGACCAGGCGACGCAACTCCTCCCGCATCGCCTGCACCGGGATGGCCCAGTCAAGGTCGAACTCGGCGGTGCCGAGCACCGCCGCCTCGGTCCGCGTCCAGTTCTCGAAGGGCGTCTTGGTGAAGTATGAGGTGGGCAGGATCAGCCGACGGTCGTCCCAGATCTGCACCACCACGTAGCTGAGGGTCAGCTCCTCGATCCGGCCCCACTCCCCCTCGACCACGACCACGTCGTCGAGGCGTACCGCGTCGCTGAAGGCGAGCTGGAGGCCGGCGAAGACGTTGCCGAGCAGGCTCTGCGCGGCCAGCGCGGCGACCACACCGACCACACCGGCACTGGTCAGCACGCCTGCGCCGACGCCGCGGACGGCGGGAAAGGTCATCATCATGACGCCGACCGTCAGGATGACGATCACCGCGATGGTGAGCCGGCGCAGCATCACGACCTGGGTGCGGACCCGCCGCACCTGCCGGTTGTTCGGCACGTCCATCCGGAACCGGGCCAGCGCGGTGTCCTCGATCACCACCAGCAACGAGGCGACCAGCCAGGCGGCGCTGGCGATGACGGCGAGCACGAGCGTGTGCAGCACCACCCGCCGAAACGGTGTGCCGACGGCGTACCCGGTGCTGAACCGGGCCCCGAACTGGACGGCGAGGACGGTGGCGGCCACCTGGAACGGGCGGTGCGCGTGCTCGGTGAGTTCGGTCATCAGCAGCGAGCTCCGGCCGAGCCGACCGATGACCCGGTGCACCACCTCGACCAGCAACAGAGCGATCGCCGCCGCGGCGAGCGCGGCGACGATCGTTTCGAGGTAGCTCTGCACAGGCACTACTCCCTCCAGCCGGGCGGGAACGCTTCGGGCAAAGGCCCAATGGTGCCCGGCGGTCGCGGAATCGACCAGGTCAGACCTTGCGGTACCGGGACTGGAGGAAGCAGTAGATCCCGAAGGCGGCGATGCCGAGCGCCATCAGCGCGAGGATCACCGGGCCCCAGGGCTGGTCGCGCAGGGTCCGCAGGGCGGCGTCCAGCCCGCGGGCCTTCTCCGGGTCGTACTTCACCGCGGCGACGACGATCAGGAGGCCGGCGACGGCGAACACCGCCCCCCGGGCGGCGTAGCCGGCCATGCCGAGGCGGCGGGCCAGGGTGTGGGTCTTCGGGCTCATCTCGCCGATCTTGAGGTTCCGCTCGAACTTCTTCTTGAGGCCGTAGATGACCATCCCGATGCCGACGATCGCGATCACCAGGCCGGCGAGCCCGACCAGCCAGCGACCGCCGGTGGAGGCCATCAGCTTCTCGGAGAGGGCCTGCTGCTGGTCGGAGGCGTTCGCGCTGGCGTCCTGGAAGACCTTGATCGCGGTCCAGGCGAGCCAGAGGAAGACCACCGTGCGCACGACCGAGGTGATCCGCTCGAAGAGCCGGTCCCGGCCGCGCAGGGCGCGGTGCCCGATGGCGGCTTCGAACGCCTGCCAGATGGCCATGGCGATCAGGCCGACCGCGATCGTGACGAGCAGGAACTTGCCCATCGGCTGAGCGCCGAGGGTGCGCAGCGCACCGTTCTGGTTGCCCTCCTCGCCGGACTTGCCGAAGGCGATCTGCAGCGCGAGCCAGGCGAAGAGGAGGTGCACGATCCCGTAGCCGATGAAGCCGGCCCGGGTCAACAGTTCGAGCCACCTGCTGTTCGCAGCCTGGGCGGCGGTGGCTCCGGCGTTCCGGGTGAGTGACATGGCGCCAGAATCTCCGGATGCGAAGATTTCCAAACGTCGGCCACCGCCGCCCTGGCCAGGTCAGCTGTTGGGATTGTGCGCCACGCGGATCTTGACCTGCTGGTCGGTGACGCTGTCCAGGGTGACCGCGAAGCCGCCGACCTCGGTGGCCTGCTGGCCGACGGTGAGCGACAGCTGCTCCCCGGCGACCTCGACGGTGACCTGGTCGCCCTGGGCGCCGATCAGCTTGGCCTCGACGCCGAAGATGCTGGCGCTCGCGTCGACGCCACGGTCGAAGGTGACCGTACAGGCGTCCAGCCCGCAGTCGGTGGCGGCGCCCTCCGAGCTGCAGCCGGACAGCAGCGCGACGCCGAGGGCCAGGCCGGCCAGCAGGCCGGCGGCGCGGCGGGTGGGGGTCTGCGAGGGGAATACGCGTCGGTTCGTCACCCGGCCCAGGGTACGAGACGCCGGCGACATCACCACCGCCGGAGATCATCCCAACGGGCGCAGTAGGGTCCCCGGCATGCCGTTCGACATCGCCCGCACCCGGGCCGCATACCCCGCCCTGGCCGAGGGCTTCGCCCACTTCGACGGTGCCGGCGGCACCCAGACCGCCCGGCCGGTGATCGAGGCGGTCACCGCCGCCATGCGCGCGGCGATCGGCAACCGCAGCAGCGCCTTCGTGCCCGGCCGGCGGTCACTGGACCTCGTCGCGGCCGCCCGGTCGGCGGTGGCCGACCTGCTCGGCGCGCGAGCCGAGGGCGTGGTGCTCGGGCCGAGCGCCACGGCGCTGACGTACACCCTGGCCCGGACCCTCGGCGCGGCCTGGCGGCCGGGCGACGAGGTGGTGGTATCCCGGCTCGACCACGACGCGAACGTGCGGCCCTGGGTGCAGGCGGCCGAGGCCGCCGGGGCCACCGTGCGCTGGGCCGAGTTCGACCCGGCGACCGGTGAGCTGCCCGCCGGCCAGTACGCCGACCTGGTCGGCGAGCGGACCCGGCTGGTCGCGGTGACCGCCGGCAGCAACGCGATCGGCACCGCGCCGGACGTCGCCGCGATCGCGAAGACCGCGCACGCGGCCGGCGCGCTGGTCTGCGTCGACGGGGTGCACGCGGTGCCGCACGGCCCGACCGACGTCGCCTCGCTGGGCGCGGACTTCCTGGTCACCAGCGCATACAAGTGGTCCGGGCCACACCTGGCCGCGATGGTCGCCGACCCGGCCCGGTGGGAGCGGCTGCGTCCGGCGAAGCTGCTTCCCTCCTCCGACGCGGTGCCGGACCGGTTCGAGTACGGCACCCCGAGCTTCCCGCTGCTGGCCGGGGTGGCCGCCGCGGTGGACCACCTGGCCACGCTCGACCCGGACGCCACCGGCAGCCGACGGGAGCGGGTCCGCGCCGGCCTGGCCGCCGCCCAGGCCCACGAGGAGGCGGTCTTCGACCGGCTGCTGGCCGGGCTGGCCGCGCGGCCGGCGGTGACCGTGTACGGCTCCCCGGCCCGGCGCTGCCCGACGGTGTCCTTCCGGGTCGCCGGGCTGGCGCCGGCCGACACGGCGGCGGCACTGGGCGCGGCCGGCTTCTGCCTCTCCGCCGGCGACTACTACGCCTACGAATACTTCCGCACGATGGGGCTGCGCGACGGCGGCGGGGCGGTCCGGGCCAGCGTCTACCACTACAACACGGTGGACGAGGTGGACCGGTTGCTCGCCGAACTGGACAGGATCGTCGCCGGCGGGGAGAGAATGGCCCGGTGAGCTTCCTGGTCGAGGAGAACCCCGCCAAGCACCGGTTCGAGATCCTGGTCGACGACGCGCTGGCCGGATTCACGGCGTACGTCCCGCGCGGCGAGCTGCTGGTCTTCACCCACACCGAGGTGGACGACCGGTTCCAGAACATGGGCGTGGGGTCGGCCCTGATCCGGGGCACCCTCGACCAGATCCGCGAGCGCGGCGGCCGGCTGGTGGCGAAGTGCCCCTTCGTGGCCGCCTTCATAGACCGCCACCCCGAGTACGCCGACCTGGTGGTCGCCGAGTCCTGACCGGGCCGCGCCGGCGGCTCAGCGGGCGCCGGTGAGGAGTTCGGCGGCGGCCCGGGCGGCGGCCCGGGTGGCGCCGTGGGTGGCGACGTGGACGGCGCCGGTGACCAGCTCCGGGACGCCGAGTTCCACGACGACGGCGTCCGGGCGGGCGGCCAGCGCACGGCGCACGGCGGCCCGCATCCAGTCGTGCCGGTGCAGGTCCCGCACGACCAGCACGACGGGGCGGCCGGCCGCGCCGGCGGTGGGGTCGGCGGGCGCCTCGCCCTCGGCGTACCGGGCGACGGTGGTGTCCGGGACCAGGTCGGCCAGGGGCGCGGCGATCCCCCACGGGGTCTCGCCGATGGCCATGTTGCGCGGCGGGGCGAACTCCACCACGTGCGCCGGGTGGCGCAGCGGCAGCGCGTCGGCGCCGGCGGCTGCGGTGACCACCCGGAGCGCGCGTCGCGCGGCGGCCAGCCCGACGGCCGAGCCGTCGGCCGCGGCCGGGGTGTCGGCCGGGCGGGCGGCGCGGGCGGCGGCCGTCCAGGCGGCGAGCTGACCGACCCGTTTGGCCGCCTCGGCGAGCCGTTCCTCCGGCAGCTCTCCGGCCTTCACGGCGGCGACGATGGCGTCACGCAGTTCCCGGGCGTCCGCCTCGGTGGCCCGCTCCCCGCCCACGCAGATCGCGTCCGCGCCGGCGGCGAGGGCGCGCACCGCCGCGCCGGCGAAGCCGTACCGGTCGGCGACGGCCCGCATCTCCACCGCGTCGGTGACCACCACCCCGTGGAACCCCAGCTCCTCGCGGAGCAGCCCGCCGAGGATGCGCGGGCTGAGGGTGGCCGGCAGCTCCGGGTCGAGCGCGGGCACCAGCAGGTGCCCGGTCATCACCGCCTGCACCCCGGCGGCCACGGCGGCCCGGAACGGCGCCAGCTCGACGGCGTCGAGGCGGGCCCGGTCGCCGCCGATGCGGGGCAGGTCGTGGTGCGAGTCGACCCGGGTGTCGCCGTGGCCCGGGAAGTGCTTCGCGCAGGCCGCCACGCCGCCGGCCTGGAGTCCGCGTACCCAGGCGGCGGTGTGCCGGGCGACCAGGTCGGCGGCGGCGCCGAACGAGCGGACGCCGATGACCGGGTTGGCCGGGTTGGAGTTGACGTCGGCATCCGGGGCGTAGTTGAGGGTGATCCCCATCGCGGCCAGCTCGGCGCCGAGGTCGCGGGCCACCTCCTCGGTCAGCGCCGGGTCGTCTACCGCGCCGAGGGCGAAGTTGCCGGGCCGGGAGCTGCCCCGGGCGGACTCGATCCGGGTGACGTCGCCGGCCTCCTCGTCGATGGCGACGATGACGTCCGGACGCTCGGCGCGCAGCGTCGCGGTGAGCGCGGCGAGTTGCCCGGGGTCGACGATGTTGCGGGCGAAGAGGACCACCGAGCCGAGGCCCTCGCCGAGCCAACGGCAGACCCAGGGTGGCGGGGTGGTGCCGACGAAGCCGGGTTGCAGCACGGCGGCGGCGAGCCCCGCCAGGTCTCCGGTCGCCCCCACGATCCGCTCGCTCATGCGCTGTCGTACCCCCGTCTTCCCACCGGCCCGCCGCCCCGGCGGCTGCTGCCATGGTCACATCGGGCTCCGAAATAGTCAATAAACCTTACTGTTAGCGCCTGGCGGTTCCCGGCACCGGAGTGGAAGAGTGCGACCATGCACCCCGCGCTGCTCGCCGACGCCACCACCGCGGCGGACGTCCCCGGCGTACGGCTGCTCGGCCTGGTGGTCGGCGGCCTGTTCCTGCTGCTCGCGATCCGGGCGATGTTCCGTCGCTGACCCGCCCGGCCCCGCCGGTTCGGCCGACACCCTCGCGGGTACGGCTCTCGTTGTCCATCCGGTGCGCCCGGCACCGCGAGCAGCGAGGGAGAACAATGAGGATCGGCTACCACCTCTCCAGCGAGGAGTACACCCCGGCGGAGCTGCTGGAGCAGGCGCGCGGCGCCGAGCGGGCCGGCTTCGAGGCACTCTGGATCTCCGACCACTACCACCCGTGGGTGGACGCGCAGGGCCAGAGCCCCTTCGTCTGGTCGATGATCGGCGCGCTCAGCCAGGTCTGCGCGCTGCCGGTGACCACCGCGGTCACCTGCCCCACGGTCCGCATCCACCCGGCGGTCATCGCGCAGGCGGCGGCGACCAGCGCGGTCATGCACAACGGCCGGTTCGTCCTCGGCGTCGGCAGCGGCGAGGCGCTCAACGAGCACATCCTCGGCGACGCCTGGCCGCAGACCGACGTCCGGCTCGAGATGCTGGAGGAGGCGGTCGAGGTGATGCGCGAGCTGTGGCGGGGCGGGTTCGTCAACCACCACGGCAGGCACTACACCGTCGAGCACGCCCGGCTCTACACGCTGCCGGACACGCCCCCGTCGATCTACGTCTCCGGCTTCGGCCCCAAGTCGATCCACCTGGCCGCCGGGATCGGCGACGGGTACATCAACACCATGCCCGACGGCGAGATGGTCCGCCGGTTCCGCGAGAACGGCGGCGGCGACAAGCCGTGCCAGGCCGGCTTCAAGGCGGCGTACGCCGACAGCGAGGACGCCGGCGTGCGGATCGCGTACGAGAAGTGGCCGAACGCCGGGGTGCCGGGCGAGCTGTCCCAGGTCCTCCCCTCGCCGCGCCACTTCGAGCAGGCCGCCCAGCTGGTGAAGCCGGAGATGATGAAGGAGTCGTTCGTCTGCGGCAACAGCGCCGACGCTCACCTCGAGATGATCGACAAGTACGCCAAGGCCGGCTTCGACGAGGTCTACGTGGCGAACATCGGTCCGAACTGGGCGGGCCTGTTCGACCTGTACCGGCGCGAGGTGCTCCCCCGGGTGCGGTGACCGGGTTCGGGCGGCGCTCCCGCGGGGTCGAGAAGGTGGCCGAGGACCAGGTCGTGGCAGACCCCGACGACGAGCGTGGCCACCGCCTCGGGACTGGCCGTCGGCACCACCCGGCCGAGCCCCTGCTCGCCACGGACGTACCCGGCCACTGAGCGACGCCCGGCGCGCCGTCAACGCCCCGGGGAGGGCGGACGGGCCGCCCGGCCGGTGCGGTCCACTGCGGTTGTACCCATGCCCGAACGGGAACGGGCCCCGGCGCTGGTCTGCCCGCCCCCCGCCCGGGCCGGCTGCCGCTGCTGCCGGCGCTGGCCGGCTTCGTGCCGGCGGTGGTGGTCAACGCGATGCCGCCGGCGGCCGGCCGGTTTCGCCCGATGCCCGCCCGGGTACCTCCGGCCACCGATGAAACTGACCAGGCACTCGACGACGTTGCGCCGCGCGGCGCGGAGCCTCTTCGGCTGGACCGCGCTCCGGCCCAACCAACTGGCCGCGATGCGCGCGGTGATGAAGCGACGCGACGCCCTGGTGGTGCTGCCCACCGGCGCCGGCAAGTCGGCGATCTACCAGATCCCGGCCAGCCTGATCCCGGGACCCACCGTGGTCATCTCCCCGCTGCTGGCCCTTCAGCAGGACCAGATCGCGGCGCTCAACGAACGGCAACGCCCCGAGCTGCGGGCGGTCCGGATCAGCTCCGACGAGACCGCGGCCCAGCAGGCCGAGGCGATCGTCGAGATCCGGGAGGGACGCGCCGAGTTCCTCTTCATCACCCCGGAGGCACTCAGCGACCCGGACCGGATGGCCGAGGTCCGGTCGCTGAATCCGGCGCTGGTGGCGATCGACGAGGCGCACTGCATCTCGGCCTGGGGGCACGATTTCCGCCCCGACTACCTGGCGCTGGGCCACCTGATCGACGGCCTCGGCCGGCCGCCGGTCGTCGCGCTGACCGCCACCGCCTCCCCGCCGGTACGCGACGACATCATCGCCCGACTGCGGCTGCGCGACCCGGAGGTGGTGGTCTCCGGACTGGACCGGCCCAACCTCTTCCTCGAGGTGGCCCACTGCCCCACCGACGATTACCGCTGGCGACGCCTGGTCGCGCTGCTCCGCGACGACGAGCGCCCCGGCATCATCTACGTGCCCACCCGGCGGGCGGCCGAGGAGCTGGCCCAACGGCTCACCGACGCCGGGTTCCCGGCGCAGTACTACCACGGCGGGATGCCCACCAACGCCCGCAACGAGCTGCACGAGGCGTTCCTCGCCGACCAGGTGCCGATCATGGTGGCGACGTCCGCGTTCGGCATGGGCATCGACAAGCCGAACATCGCCTGGGTGGTGCACATGGCGCTGCCCGACTCCCCGGACAGCTACTTCCAGGAGATCGGCCGCGCCGGCCGGGACGGTGAGCCGGCCCGGGTGCTGCTGCTCTGGCGCGCCGAGGACGTCGGGCTGCAGCGCTACTTCAGCGGCGGCCTGCCGGACTCCACCGAGCTGCGGGACCTCGCCGCGGTGCTGCGCAAGCAGGCTCGGACCAAGAAGGAGCTGCGCGAGCTGACCGGCCTCGGCCCGCGCAAGCTCGGCCAGTACCTCTCCCTGCTGGAGCAGGTCGGGGCCGTGGAGCCGCGCGCCAGTCAGAAGCTGGGCGCGCCGCGCTACTCCCCCAAGCCGGTCGACGCCGCGGCGGCGGCGCTGGCCGAGGCGGAACGGCAGCAGACGGTCACCCGGTCGCGTACCGACATGATGCGGGCCTTCGCCGAGACCACCGGGTGCCGGGGGCAGGCGCTGCTGGCGTACTTCGGCGAAAAGATGAGCGAGGTCTGCGGGCACTGCGACAACTGCCACGCCGGCACCAGCGTCGCCGACGACGGAGCGAGCGGGCCGTTCCCGGTGCACAGCCAGGTCCGGCACCCGGAGTGGGGCGCCGGCCTGGTGCTGAGCTATGAGGAGGACCGGATGACGGTGCTCTTCGACGAGGTGGGGTACAAGACGCTGTCCGTGCGCGTGGTGTCCGAACAGGGCCTGCTGACACTCGACTAGCCTGACCCGGGCGCCGCCTTGGCGCCCGGCACCACTGACGACGATGACCAGGGCGAGAGGGGCTCACTCGTGATCGAGCAGCCGGCATACACCGGGTTCGGATTCTCCGACGAGGAGTGGGGGCTGCTGGTCGGCCTGCCGCAGTCGGTGCTGACCGCGGCGAGCGCGGCCGAGTCGGACGGCACGAAGCGCACCATGGCCGAGAACGCCGCCGGGCTGGAGGGCATTGCCGCCGGGCGCGAGTCGGCCAGCCCGCTGGTGGCCGCCGTCGCCGGCGAGATCGTCGCCCGCGTGGGCGACCCGGAGGCCGGCGAGGAGCTGCCGGTCATCGAGCCGGCCGACCCGAAGGCGACGATCGACGACGTGCTGGCCCGCGCCGGCCAGGCGGCGGCCCTGCTGGCCGCCCGGGTCGACGAGGGTCAGGCCGGGGCGTACAAGCACTGGCTGGTGGAGATCGCCGACCAGGTGGTGACCGCGGCGTCCAGCGGCGGCCTCCTGGGCCTCGGCGGCGACGTGGTCAGCGACTCGGAGCGCCGCTTCCGGGACCGGCTCTCCCAGGTGCTCAACGACTGACGGCACGGCCGCCCCCGCGCCCCGGACCTTGGCGCGCATCGTCAACACCGCGGCGTCCATGGTCAATCCCGGGCGGACATACTGATCGTGGGCCGTCAGCCGGGAGACCGGCACGGCCCACCGGTATCGGGGGGTCGTGGCGAGGCGCCCGCGACGGTCCGTCGCGGGCGGCCGCCCGGTCCGAGGGCTCCCGCTCGCACCGGCAGGGCCCCGGACACGCCGACTCCGGCCCCTCGTTCTTTCCCCCAGGACAGACGACGGGGCCGGTCAGGCCTCTGCCAGCAGCGCCAGGACCACCTGCTCCACGTCGCCGCGCGGCATCTCGGGCTCGACCGGCGCCACCACCCCGTCGTGGTAGAGGTCCACCACGCGCGGGTCCACGTAGGACGTCCGGGCCACGGTCGGGGTGTTGCCGAGCAGTTCGCCGACGGAGCGCATCACCGCCGCGACGGCCCTCTTTCGGGCGGTGGCCGAACGCTGCCCGCCGACCGTGGCCAGCTCCGTCGCCGCCAGCACGGTCGCGTGCCAGGTACGGAAGTCCTTTGCGGTCATCTCCCCGCCGCTGGCGTCGCGGAGGTAGTCGTTGACCTCGTCGCTGCGCACGTCGCGCCAGCTCCGACCGTCCCAGTAGCCGAAGAGCCGTTCCTCGGCCCGCCGCCGCCGGCGCAGGTTGGTCAGCACCCGGCACAGCTCCGGGTCCTCGATCCGGCGCACCTGGTCGATGCCGCCCTTGGCCGGGAACTCGAAGACCACGCACCCCCGGCGGGACCGGGCGTGCTCGGGGCGCAGGGTGGAGACGCCGAAGGTCGGGTCGTCGCCGGTCGCGTACTGGTCGCTGCCGACCCGGAACATCCCCATGTCGAGCAGCCGGGCGACGGTGGCCAGGACCCGCTCGCGCCGCAGCCCGCGCAACGCCAGGTCGTGGTCGACCCGTTGGCGCAGCACCGGCAGCCGTTGGGCCACCTCCAGCACGTGGTCGAACTTTGCCTCGTCCCGCTTCTGGCGCCACATCGGGTGGTAGAGGTACTGCTTGCGGCCGGCCGCGTCGACACCGGTGGCCTGGATGTGCCCGGTCGGGTACGGCGAGATCCAGACGTCCTGCCAGGCCGGGGGGATGACCAGCTCGCGGAGCCGGGCCAGCTCGTCGGGGTCGCGCACCGGCTCGCCGGCCTGGTCGACGAAGAGCCAGCCCTTGCCGCGCCGGCGGCGTCCGTACCCCGGCCTGCCCGGATCACTACGCCGCAACCGCACCGGAGACCCGCACCGCCCGTTCCGCCTCGTTTGCGGCGGCGAGCACCTCGTCGACCGAGATCGCCGCCAATGTCGGGTGTGCTCCTACCCCGCCCGCCCCGCTCCAATCGCGCTCCATGCGGGCCCGGTGCGCGGCGTCGAGCACCCGGTGCCGGGGGCGGTCCGACGGCGGCCCCCAGCGGGCCGGCGGGACCGGTCCGAAGAGCACCACGGAGGCGGTGCCGTACCCGGTGGCCAGGTGGGCGACGCCGGTGTCCCCGCTGACCACCAGCCGGGCGGCGGCCACCAGGGCGGCCAGCTCGGCCAGGCCGGTCCGGCCGGCGAGCACCGCGTCCGGGGTCAGCCCGGCGGCGCCGGCCACCTGGGCGGCGACGTCCCGCTCGTCGGCGGAACCGGTCAGCACCACCCGGTGGCCCCGGTCGGTCAGCACCCGGGCGAGCGCGGCGAACCGCTTCGCCGGCCAGCGCTTGGCGGGGATCTTGCCGCCCGGGTGCAGCACGGTGGCGCCGGCCGGGACCGCCGCCGCGGGCGGCGGCAGCAGCGCCAGGTCGGCGGGGTCCGCCGGCAGGTCGTACCAGTGCAGGAGTCGGCACCACCGGCGGACCTCGTGCTCGTCGTCGTCCCACTCCGGGCCGTCGGCGTGCCCGGCCCCGGCGTTGGCGAAGGCGAGCAGCCGGCCCGGCCGGGCGGCGGCGAGCAGCCGGTGCGACTGCGGGCCCCGGCCGTGCAGGTTGACCGCCACCTCGGGCTGCGGCGCCGGCCAGGCCGGCGGGCCCAGCCCGCCCGTGGGCAGCACCCGGTCGATCCCGCCGACCAGGTCCGCCAGCGGCGCCAGCCAGGCCGGGGCGGCCAGCACCAGCTCCCGGTCGGGGAAGCCGGCCCGCAGGCCGCGCAGCGCCGGAACGGCGGCCGCCAGGTCGCCGACCCCGAGCGCCCGGAGCACCAGGATCACGGGTACGACGACTCCTGCTCGGCGCAGACCACCATTTCCCGTACCGCGCACCCGGGCGGCTGGGAGAGGGCGAACATGACCGCGGCGGCGGTGTCGACCGGCTCGTTGAGCGCGGCGTCCGGGCCCGGCCGGTACTGCGCGTCCCGCTCGTCGAAGAACGCCGTCCGCATGCCGCCCGGGACCAGCAGGGTGACCCCCACCGACCCGGCGAGTTCCGCCGCGAGGGCCCGGGTGAAGCCGACCACCCCGAACTTCGCGGCGCAGTACGCGGTCGCGTCGCTGACCGCCTTCACTCCGAGGGTCGAGGCGACGGTGACGATGCTGCCCCGGGATGCCTCCAGGTACGGCAGCGCGGCGCGGATCACCGCCGCGGTGGCGAGCAGGTCCACCGCCACGATCCGCTCCCAGGTCTCGCCGGGCACGTCGGCCAGCTTGCCCGGGACGTCCATCCCGGCCGCAGTGACCACGGCGTCCAGGCCGCCGGAGCGCTCGGCCAGCTCGCGGGTCGCCGCCTCGGCGGCCCGGGTGTCGGCCAGGTCGCACTCGACCCACGGCACCCCGTCCCCGGGCCGTTGCCGGTCCAGCACGAGGGGCCGACCACCGGCCCGGGCGACCGCGGTGACCACGGCGGCGCCGAGGCCGCTCGCGCCGCCGGTGACCAGGACGGTGGGCCCCGCCCCCGGGGAACTGCCGCTCATCGTGCTCCCTCCGCCGTCGACCGGACGACCGTCGCGCCGGGCCGGGCCGCAGTCTGCCCACCGGGGGTCCCCCCGCGCCCGGCGCGGGCCGCGGCGATCATGTCGGTGGTGGACCGGCCGTCCAGGTACGGCACCACCACGGTCTGCCCGCCCCAGCGCCGCAGGATCTCCGCCTCCGGCAGGGTCTCCTCGCCGCCGCCGGTGGCGTAGTCGCCGCCCTTGACCCAGATGTCCGGGCGGAGCCAGGACAGGGCCGCGTGCGGGGTGGGCTCGTCGAAGATCAGCACGGCGTCGACGCAGCTCAACGCGGCGAGCAGCCGGCTGCGGTCGCCCTGCGGCACGACCGGGCGGTCCGGCCCCTTCAGGCCGGCGACGCTGGCGTCGGAGTTGAGGCAGACCACCAGGCAGTCACCGAGCTGGCGGGCGGCCTGGAGGGTGGCCACGTGCCCGGCGTGGAGCAGGTCGAAGCACCCCCCGGTGGCCACCACCGTGCCACCAGCGGCGCGTACGTCGGCGATCACCACGCCGGCGGCGGCCGGACCGATCCGGTCTTCGTCGCCGCCCGCCGCGGCCGGGAAGGCCGGTCCGGCCGCGACGGCCGGCCGGGCGGGGCGGGTCCGGGCCGGTGCCGGCAACGCGGCGGCCACGCCGCCGGCCGCCACGTACGCGGACGCCTCGGCGACCGCCGCCTGCACCGCCTCGGAGACCAGGGCGCCCCGGGCCAGGGCGAGGGTCGCCGCGGCCGCGAACCGGTCCCCCGCCCCGCAGGTGTCCCCCTCGGCGCTGGCCGGCGCGGGCACCACCAGCGGGGTGGTGCCGGCGTGGCAGAGCAGCGCCCCCTCGCCGCCGAGGGTCACCGCCACCGCGCCAGCCCGCCACCGGTCGCGCAGCGCCTGCGCGCCCCGGGACGCGGTCACCAGCCGGGAGGCCCCCGGAGACGCCTTCGCCAGCTCCCGCACCTCGAACTCGTTCGGGGTGGCCAGGCGCACCCCCGGCACCGCCGCCGGCCCCCGCGGGTGCGGGTCCCAGACCACCGGCGCCCGGGTGGCGGCGAGCGCGGCCCGCAGCGTCGGCTGCCCGGCGACCCCCCGGCCGTAGTCGCTGACCAGCACCGCGGACGCCTGGGCGATCAGCCGCAGCACCGCCTCGCCCGGTTCGCCCGGCTGGCCGGCCGGCCCGCCCCGGTCGTGCCGCAGCAGCACCCGGCCCCGGACCCGCAACCGGATCTTCTCCGGGGTGGCACCGGCCAGCGGGAGCGCGTACAGCTGCACGCCCGCGGCGGCCAGCAGTGCGCTGAGCCGGGCCCCGCCCGCGTCGTCGGCGATCGCGGTGACCAGCGCCACCTCCGCGCCCTTTGCGGCGACGAAGACCGCGGCGAGGCCGGCGCCGCCGGGCCGGTCGACGTACGTGGTCTCATCGAGCACCGGCACCGGAGAGTCCGGACAGAGCCGGTTGACCACCCCCTCGACGTCCCGGTCCAGCAGGGTGTCACCGATCACCACCACGGGTCCCGTCACGCTCGACCTCCTCGTCGGACCTCGATCTCCGGGGCCTCGTCAGCGAGCACCACCTCCACGCCGGTGCGCACCGGCCCGGATCGGGCTGGTCCGGTGGACACCGGCTGCGCCGCCCGGCCGGCGAGCGCCGCCGGCAGCGCCTTCTCGACGTACTCGCAGAGCACGTGGGTGGCGACCAGGTGCAGTTCCTGCACCACCTGGCCGTCCGGCGAGTCGATGGGGAGGGTCTCCTCGCAGGCGTCGGCGAGGGGGTTGGGGGTGGGGCCGGTGAAGGCCCAGCAGCGTAGGCCGGTGCTGTGGGCGGCGTGGGCGGCGGTGAGGAGATTCGTGCTCGTGCCGCTGGTGGACATGAGCAGGAGGATGTCGTCTGCTCGGCCGTGGGCGCGGACCTGGCGGGCGAAGACCTCGTCGTAGCCGTAGTCGTTGCCGATGGCGGTGAGGGCGCTGGTTTCGGCGTGCAGGGCGATGGCGGAGAGGGGTTCGCGGTCGTCGCGGAGCTTGCCGACGAGTTCGGCGGTGAGGTGTTGGGCCTCGGCGGCGCTGCCGCCGTTGCCGGCGACGAGGAGCCGCCCGCCCCGGGCCAGGGTCCAGGCCAGCTCGGTGCCCCAGCGGGCGAGCAGTCGCTCCGCGCGGCGGAAGGGCAGCAGCGCCGCCGCCAGGTGGCCCAGGTGGGTGTCCAGCACTGTTCCGACGCCGTCGCCGGTCCGGCCGGGCGCCGTCATCAGGCGACCACCCGGGTCGGCCGACGCACGGCGGCCACCTCGCCGTACACCTCCGTCAGCCGGTCCGCGGTGGTCGACCAGGAGTAGCAGCGGCGGGCCCGTTCCAGCGCCGCCGTGGCGTACCCGAAGCGCCGGATCCGGTTGCCGAGGAGTCGCTGGATGGCCGCGCCCAGCGCCCGCGGGTCGCGGGCCGGTACGAGGTCACCGGTCCGCCCGTCGACCACCGTGTCGATCAGCCCGCCGACGGCGGTGCCGATCACCGGTACGCCGCACGCCATCGCCTCCAGCGGGGTGAGCCCGAACGGCTCGTACCAGGGCGCGGCGACCAGCACGTCGGCGGACCGGTACCAGCGGCCCATCTCCTCCCGGGGCACCGCGCCGACCAGCTTGACCCGGTCGGCGATGCCGAGGGAGCTGGCGAGGGCCCGCAGCCGCAGCGCGTACGGGTCGGTCTCCAGCAGCCCCGCCGGCGGCCCGCCCACCACCACGCACTCCGCCCCGGGGACCAGGGCCGTCGCCCGGATCACGTCCTGGAAGCCCTTGCGTTCCACCAGCCGGCCGACGGTGAGGATCCGCGGCCGGCCGCCGTCCCGCTCGGCCGCCGGACCGAGCGGGGCGAAGGTGCCGAGGTTCACCCCGGACGGGACGACCGTCATCCGGGACCTGGGCACTCCCATCCGGACCAGCTCACCGACCTCGTCCTGGCACTGGGCCACCACCCGGTCGACGGACCGGCCCAGCTCCCGTTCGTAGCGGACCCGGCCCGGCGGGCTGGTGTCCTGCGCCCCCTGGTGGCGCCGTTTCACCGTGCCGAGCGCGTGGTACGTCTGCACCACCGGCACCCCGGTCCGCCGGCCGGCGGCGAGGGCGGCCAGGCCGCTCATCCAGAAGTGCGCGTGGATCACCTCGGGCTGCCAGTCGCCGGTGCGCCACCGCTCGGCCAGCCAGGCGCCGAACTCGGCCATGTACGGCAGCAGCTCGTCCTTCGCGACGGGCTCGGCCGGGCCGGCGGGCACGTGCACCACGTCGAAGCCGTCCGGGGCCCGTACCGTCACGGGCAGGTCCACTGCGTCGCGGCGGGTGTAGACGCGGACGTCGTGGCCGGCGGCCACCAGGGCGGCGGAGAGCTCCGCGACATGCGTGTTCTGGCCGCCCGCGTCCTCGCCACCGAGGACGGCGAGCGGGCTGGCGTGCTCCGAGATCATCGCGACGCGCATACTTCCTCCTCCAGCAGCCGGTCCCAGTCGGCGAGGAAACGGTCCAGCCCGTAGCGGTTCCGTGCGGCCACCCGGGCCTCGGCGCCCGCCCGGCGGGCCGCCGACGGGTCCTCGACGAACCGTCTGGCCGCCTCCAGCAGGACGTCCACCCGGGTGGAGAGGGCGCCGGCGGACGGCGGCACCGCCTCCACGGCCTCGGTGGTGGCGAGCGCGACGACCGGCATGCCGATCGTCATGGCCTCGATGAGGCTCAGCCCCAGCGAGGTCCACCGGCACAGGTGCAGGTAGGCCCGCCGCCGGGACAGTTCGGTGTGCATGGCGTGCTGCGGGACGTCGTCGTGGCTGGTGACCCGGTCCGCCGGCAGCCCCAGGTGGTCGGCCAGCCCGGCCACCCCCATGCCGTAGACGTCCAGCGGGGCGATCTCGGCGAACCGGGGCAGCAGGTCCGTCCCGGTGACCCGCCAGCGGCGCACCGGTTCGTTGATCACCACCGCGAGCCGGTCCAGCTCGCCGGTCCATTCGACGGCCGGCGCGACCACGCCGTGCTCGACGACGGCGGTGCGGCTGCCGCCGTTGTCCCAGAACAGCTCGTTGAACCCGGTCACGTGGGTGAGCAGCAGGTCGTCCCGGTCGGCCATCGGGTGCCGGCTGTTGGGCACGTCGCCCTTGGGGGTGTTGTGCTCGACGTAGATGGCCGGGACGTCCCGGCCCACCCGACGGCCCAGCCACTCGCAGGCGAGGTCGAACTCCTCGGGGCGCTGGAGCAGGACCACGTCCACCTCGGCCCGCCCCAGCTCCTGCGGAGTCAACTCCACGGCGCTGTCGGGCCACGGGTAGGTCCGCGCCCGGCCCAGGCCGTACGGCCCCCGGTCGGGGGTGACCGGCACCAGGTACCGGTGCTTGCCGTGCACGAACGACGTGGTCCAGGAGCCGTGCACGTGCCACAGCAGGATGTTCATCGGGCCACCCCACCGGTGGCGGTCACCGCCGGTCCCCGCGGCGGGCCGGCGAACACGGCCCCCGGCCCGGCCGGCGCGTCGGCGGGTACGCCGAGCAGCCGCAGCGCCGCCAGGACCCGCCCCGGCTCGACGGCCGAGAGGCACGGATGTCCGGGCACCGGGCAACGGGTGGCCCGGGTGTCCCGGCAGGCCGCTCCCGCGTCGCCGAGCCGGACCGTCGGCACCCGGTACGGCCCCCACTGTCCGAACGGGACGGTCGGGGCGAACAGGCTCACCACCGGCACCCCCAGCGCCGCGGCCAGGTGCGCCGGGCCGGTGTTGCCGACGACGAGCGCGCCGGCCCGCGCGATGATCGCGGCCAGCTCGCCGAGTCCGGTGCGCCCGCCGAGGTCGAGTCCGCCGGCGGCGGCGGCCCGGGCGGTCAGCTCCCGTTCGTCCGGGCCGCCGGTGACCACCACCCGGTACCCGGCGGCGTGCAGCACCCGGACGATCCGGGTGGCCAGCTCCGGCGGGCAGGCCCGGGTCTCCACCGACGACCCGGGGTGCAGCACCACGTAGCCGGGCTCGCCGGGGCCGGCCGGTGCGGCCGGCAAGCGGTCGGTCCGCAGCCGCAGCCCCGGTTCGTCGTCCGGGGCGAGGGTGAAGCCCGCGGCGGCGGCGAGGGACAGGGCGCGTTCGGGTTCGGGTACGCCGGCCGGCACGCGGTGGCGGATGTCGAGCAGGGAGCCGGGGTAGTCGTCGCTGATCGCGCTGATCCGGGGTACGCCGGCCATCCGCAGCAACAGGGCCAGGGGTAGGGGGGACTGGTGGAAGGAGGTGAAGATGACGGCTTCGTCGGCGGCGGACCGGGCGAGGCGGGCGGTGAGGCGGCGCATGTCGTCGGGGTCGACGGGGGCGGGGTAGCCGTCGATCCAGGGCAGCGGCCATTCGATGATGTCGTCGATGCCGGGCAGGAGTTCGGCGGCGGCCCGGCCGCGGGGTCCGCAGAGCAGCACCACACGGTCGGCGCCGGCGGCGACGGCCCGGATGCCGGGGCCGGTGACCAGCAGGTCCCCGGCGGCGTCACTGCGCACCGCCAGCACGGTGCCCCGCCGGCAGGTCGACGCGGGCGGGGCCACCAGGCCGATCCGGTCCAGGATCTGCGCCGCCGCTGCGGGCAGGTCGTCGACGACCGTGGGCGCCGAGGCCATCTCGGCGGGCCGGGTGGCCGGGGTGGGGACCATGATCCCGGCTGCGCCGGCCGCCGCGGCGGCCTCCATGTCGGCGCCGATGTCGCCGACCACGACGCACCGGGTCGGGCTGGTGTCGAGCGCGCGGGCGGCGGCGTGCACCAGGCCCGGCGCGGGCTTTCGGCAGGCACAGCCGTCCCGCTCGCCGTGCGGACAGATCTGCCAGGCGTCGAAGGGCCCGAGCAGCTCCTCCACCCGCCCGTTCACCCGGCGCAGCTCGTCGTGGGTGAACAGGCCCCGGGCCAGTCCCGACTGGTTGGTCACCACCGCCAGCCGCAACCCGGCGGCGCGCAGCAGGTCCAGGGCCTCCCGGGCACCCGGCACGGGACGGACCTTCTCCGGGTCGCCGTTGTAGGGCACGTCCTCGACCAGCGTGCCGTCCCGGTCCAGCAGCACCGCGTCGAAGAGCCCCGGCGGGAACCGGTCAGGACCCGGGTCAACCCGGGCTGACCTGCACTGATCCCCCTCGTGGTCCCGTCGCACGGCGGGCGGGTTCCCGACCCCCCGAGGAGTAAACATCATCTCCGGCGGAGCCGCCTCGACCGCCACCCGACGCCCCGGGCGGTCCGGCGGGCCCCGTCGCGCCACTTCCCCGCCCGGTCCGGCGTTACCCGCCGCCGCCGAGAAGCTAACCCGACGGCCCCGTTAGCGGCGGACCGGGCGGGGGTACGGGATTGCGGTGGCGATTGTGGAGAAAGTGATCGACGCGCCCCCGCAGCAGGTCTTCGATGTGCTGGCCGACGGGTGGACGTACAGCGACTGGGTGGTCGGCACCGCGCACGTGCGGGACGTGGACGACACCTGGCCCCGGGTGGGCAGCCGGTTGCACCACCGGGCCGGACCGTGGCCGCTCTCCCTGCAGGACACCTCCACCGTGCTGGCCTGCGAGCCGCCGCGCAAGCTCGTCATCAAGGCGGGGCTCTGGCCGGCCGGCGAGGCGACCGTGGTCTTCACCCTGGACCCGGTGGGCGACGACGCCACCCGGGTCCGGATCGGCGAGGACTTCGCCGCCGGGCCGCTGCGCTGGGTGCGCAACAGGCTCAACGACCTGGTGCTGCACCTGCGCAACAAGGAGACGCTGAACCGGCTCTCCGACATCGCCACCCGGCAGAAGGCGGACCGATGACGCAACGGGTGGTGATCACCGGAACGAGCCGGGGTGGGCCGGGCGATCGCGCGGCCGTACGCGGCCCGGGGGCGCGGCTGGGGCTCATCGCCCGGGGCGAGACCGGCCGCACTCTGGGTGAGCGCGCACAAGCCGACCGCATCGGTCCTCCCCCTGGGTCGGCTGGTGATGGCGGCCACCGGGCTGGTCCGGCGGCTACGCTGACCGGCCGGCGCGACGACGCTCCGCAGCCTCCGGGCGGGCGTCCGTGCGGACCCGGCGGAGGCAACTGGCTACCCTCTCAGGTGAACACTGTCGGCCGACCGAGGATGTCCGTGATGATCGAACCCGTGCAGTTGCCCGCTCCGTGGCGGGACGCACGCCTGACCGTCGTCGTTCCCACCTACAACGAGGCGGGGAACCTCCCGGTGCTGGTCGAGCGGCTCCTCGCCCTGCCGCTGCCGGGGCTGAAGGTGCTGGTCGCGGACGACAACTCCCCGGACGGGACCGGGGAGGTGGCGGACAAGCTGGCCATCGAGCACCCGGACCGCGTGCAGGTGGTGCACCGCGCGGGCAAGGAGGGGCTCGGCCGGGCATACGTGGACGGGATCGGCCGGGCGCTGGACGGCGGCGCCGAGTACGTGGCGCAGATGGACGCGGACCTGTCCCACCCGCCGGAGGCGCTGCCGGGCATGCTCGGCGCGCTGCTCTCCACCCGGGCCGGCGTGGTCATCGGCTCCCGCTACGTGCCCGGCGGGCAGCTGGACGAGAACTGGCCGCTCTATCGGCGGGCGCTCAGCGGTTGGGCCAACCTGTACGTGCACACGCTGCTGCGGGTGCGGATCCGTGACCTGACCGCGGGCTTCAAGATCTGGCGTGCCGACGCCCTGCGCGACATCGGGCTGGACCGGGTCCAGTCCAACGGCTACAGCTTCCAGGTCGAGATGCACTACCTCGCGACCAAGCTGGGGCACACCATCCTGGAGGTGCCGATCCGTTTCGAGGAGCGCCGTGAGGGCGCCTCCAAGATGACCACCGCCACCAAGATCGAGAGCGCGCTGATGCCGTTCAAGCTGCGCTCCCGGCACCGCAACATCCAGGGCTGAGCGGGAGGTCCCGCCCCCCGCCGTGGCCGTGGCGCACGGTCACGGCGGGGCGGGGGCGTCCTCTGCTCGGCGCGCTCACGCGCGCCGGAGGGTCACCCCTTCGCACCAGCCACCGAACCGCGGCGCCGTCGACCGGGCGACCAGGCCCGCCTGCCGGGGCGGAGTCTCTCAGCCGTAGACCGCCCGATGCGCGGCGCCGATCATCCCGGCGTACAGGTCACCGGTGAGCGCCCGGTCGCGGGCCAGCGCCGCCCGGGCCGCGTTCGCGCCGGGCGCGCCGTGCACGCCGCCGCCCGGGTGGGCCGACGAGCTCGCCAGGAAGAGCCGGTCCACCGGCGTGTCCGCCCGTCCCAGGCCGGGAATCGGGCGGAGGAAGAGCTGCTGGTACGCGGCCCCGGTGCCCCCGCCGAGCGCGCCGCCGACCAGGCTCGGGTCGCCCTGCTCCAGGTCGGCCGGGCCGGCCACGTGCCGCCCCACGATCAGCGACCGGAAGCCGGGCGCGGCCTCCTCCAGCACCTCCTCCATCCGCTCGACGTGTCCGGTGATCTCCTCGGCCCGCCACTGTCGACGGAACGGCAGGTGGGTGTACGACCAGAGCGACTCCGTCCCCGGCGGGGAGTGGCTGGGGTCGGCCACCGACATCTGCCCGACCAGCAGGAACGGGTCGCGGGGCACCTCGCCCCGGGCCAGCGCGGCGGAGTAGCTGGTCAGGCCGTCGAGGTCGGCGCCGAGGTGCACGGTGCCGGCAGTGGCCACGGCCCGGTTCTTCCACGGCACCGGCGCGGAGAGCGCCCAGTCCACCTTGAGGGTGGAGCCGTCCCACTTGAAATGGGCCAGGTCCTCCACCAGCCGGGGCGGCAGCGCCGCCGCGCCGACCAGGTCCAGGAAGAGCGCCGGCGCGGGGACGTCGGCCAGCACCGCCTTCCGGGCCCGCCAGGTGGCGCCGCCGACGGTGCACACCCCCATGGCCCGGCCCCGGGCGGTCAGCACCCGCTCGACGTGGGCGCCGTACTCGATCCGGCCCCCCCGCTGGACCAGCCGGGCCACCAGCGCGTCGGTGATCTTCTGGGACCCGCCGACCGGCACCGGCCAGCCGACCTGCTGGCCGAGCATGGCCAGCAGCCAGCCGTACACCCCGGAGCCGGCCTCCTCGGGAGACAGGTCGGTGTGCAGGGCGCAGCCGGCCAGCAGCGCCGGGCCGCCGTCGCCGTCGAAGAGCTCGTCGCCGAGCTTGCGGACCGGCACCACCAGCCGGCGGGCCAGCCGCAGGGCGCCCGAGACGCGCAGCCGGCGCAGCAGGGCGAGCCCGCCGCGCACCGGCGGGAACGGCGTGGTGATGGCGTCGAGCATCGGCTCGGCCACCTCGCGCCAGTCGGCGTACGCGTGCCGCCAGCGGTCCCCGTCCCCCGGGGCGAACGCCTCCAGCGAGGCGGCGGTGATGTCGGGGTCCCGGTTGACCACCGCGGCCCGTCCGTCGGGCAGCAGGTGGGCCAGCACGTCGGGAGCGTGCGTCCAGGTCAGCCCGTACCGGTCGAGGTCCAGCCCACGCAGCACGGGTGAGGCGTACCCGAGCGGGTAGAACGAGCTGTAGAGGTCGCTGAGGTAGCCGGGGGCGGTCACCTCGGCGGAGCGGACCGCGCCACCGGGGGCCTGGGTCGCCTCCAGCACCAGGACGTCCCAGCCCGCGTCGGCCAGCAGGTTCGCGGCCACCAGGCCGTTGTGGCCGGCGCCGACGACGACGGCGTCCGCGCTCGCCGTGGCGGTCGTGGTCATCCGACCCGCCTACCCGGCCGGTCAACGGGCGAAACGCGTTTGCCTTGCGGGGACCGGGGCATCCACCGCCGCATGTACACGGTTGCGCAGCTCATCGGTGGAGTGTGGGGCGCGGGTGGCGCGGGAGGGGAGCTGGTCGTACACGATCCGGCCGACGGCTCCCCGGTGACCACCGTGCCGGTGGCGACGGCGGACGAGGTGGGCAAGGCGGTCGAGGCCGCCCGGGAGACGGCGACGGAGTGGGCGGCGACCGCCCCGGCGGAACGGGCGGCGGCGCTGCACCGGGCCGCGGACGCGGCGGCGGCCGCGGCGGAGGAGCTGGCGCAGGCGACGACGGCGGAGATGGGCAAGCCGCTGGACGACGCGCGCGGCGGGGTGGCGGCGGGGGTCGGCACCCTGCGACAGTACGCGGAGCTGGCGCCGGTGCGCGGCGGCCGGACGCTGCACGGCGGGCAGTCGTCAATCGACTTCATGGCCCCCGAGCCGCGCGGTGTGGTCGCCGCGATCACCCCCTGGAACGACCCGGTGGCGGTCTCCTGCGGGCTGCTCGGGGCGGCTCTGGTCACCGGCAACGTGGTGCTCTACAAGCCGAGCGAGCGCACCCCGGCCACGGGTTGGCTGCTGGCGAAGGCGCTGGACTCCGCGCTGCCGGCCGGGGTGCTGTCACTGCTGACCGGCGGCCCCGAGGTGGGCGCGGCGCTGGCCGGCCAGGAGGTGGACGTGGTCGCCCACGTCGGCTCCACCGCCACCGGCCGGGAGATCGCCGCCGCCGGGGCCCGCACCGGCGCAAAGGTGCTGCTGGAGAACGGCGGCAGCGATGCGCTCGTGGTGGACGGGAACGTCGACCCGGTCTGGGCGGCCGATCAGGCGGCGCTCGGCTGTTTCGCCAACGCGGGGCAGATCTGCGTGGCGGTGGAACGGATCTACGTGCACCGGAACGTGGCGGAGGACTTCGCCGAGGCCCTGGCGCAACGCGCCGAGGCGCTGACCATGGGCCCGGGCCGCGACCCCGGGACCCAGCTCGGCCCGCTGGTGGACCGGCGGCACCGGGACCACGTGCACGGGCAGGTCACCGCCGCGGTCGCGGAGGGGGCCCGGGTGCGTACCGGCGGGACGGTGCCGGACGGCCCAGGGGCGTTCTACCCGGCGACGGTGGTGACCGACTGCCGCCACGACATGGCGCTGGTCCGCGAGGAGACGTTCGGGCCGGTCGCCCCGGTGATCGTGGTCGACTCGTTCAGCGAGGGGCTGCGCTGCGCCGCCGACTCGCCGTACGGGCTGGCGGCCACGGTGCTCACCGGGTCGATGAGTCACGCCCAGCGGGCCGCACGGGAGCTGCCGGTCGGCACCGTCAAGATCAACGCGGTCTTCGGCGGCGCCCCGGGCGGCGCCGCGCAGCCGCGCCGGGGCAGCGGGCAGGGCTTCGGGTTCGGCCCGGAACTGCTCGACGAGTTCAGCACGGTGAAGACCGTGCACATCGAGGCGCCGGGCGGCGGCCACTGGTGAGGACGACACGGAGCCCGGGACCAGTCGGTCCCGGGCTCCCGCGTGTCGGGCGGTCAACGGCGGGCGCGCGCCTCACGGGTCTGCTTGTCGTTCGCCTTCTGGATCGCCTTGACCAGCTCCGGCTTGGTCATCCGGGACCGGCCCGGCACGTCCAGCTTCTTGGCCACCTCCATCAGGTGCTCCTTGGGCGCATTCGCGTCAACGCCAGCGGCCGTGGGCGCGCGCCGCGCGGGGCCGCCCCCGGCGGCCTGCTGGTCGCTGGGACCCTTGCGCCCCTTCGACTCCCAGTGGTCGCCCACCTTCTCGTACTGGTGCTTCACCGCGGCGAACGCGGTGCGGTGCGCCCGCTGCCCCTCGCCGTACGTCTCCACCGCCGAGTCGTGCGTCTTCTCCCACGTCCGCTGGGCCTTCTCCGGGGAGCGCCGCAGCGTGCTGGGCAGTACCTCGCGCCCGGGCATCTCGTCCTCCTCGCGTCGATGGGTTACCCAGTGCAGTTCCCACACCGCCCGGCGACAAACCGGCACCCGGTTTGTCGATTTTCCCGGCGGGGTACCGCCCGGCCAGCACGTGCGGGGGGTGCGCCCGGGCGGCGGAACACAGGGAGCGGTCATGGCAGCGACGACGGAGCCGGCGGTCAGCGGCCGGCAGCGGGCCCGGTTCCCCCGCCGGATGCGGCAGCTGAGCCGGGCCACCTGGCGCGGGGTGGTGGTCCGCAGCGCGAAGAACTTCGTCAAGGACAACTGCGCGGACTGGGCGGCGGCGCTCACCTACTACGGCGTGCTGGCGCTGTTCCCCTCCACCATCGTCGTGGTCGCCCTGGTCGGGCTGGTCTCGGACGGGGAAAAGACCGTCGACACCGTCATCGGCCTGGCCCGCGACCTGGGCGCCGGTTCGGTGGTCGGCAACGACAGCTTCGTCAAGGTGGTACGCGGCGTGGTCGAGCAGCAGGGTTCGGCGAAGGTGCTGCTCAGCTTCGGTCTGCTAGGCGCGCTCTGGTCGGCCTCGGGCTTCATCGGCGCGTTCACCCGGGCCTCCAACGCCGTCTACGGCGTCGAGGAGGGCCGCCCGTTCTACCGGCTGCGTCCGTTGCAGATCGGCCTGGCCGGGGTGTCGCTGGTCCTGCTGGCGATCGTCGCCACCGGGCTGATCGTCAGCGGACCGGTCACCGACGCGGTGGGCGACCGGCTGCACGCCGGCGGGCTGGCCCGGACGGTGTGGAGCGTCACCAAGTGGCCGGTGCTGGCCCTGGTGATGATGACCCTGCTCTCCCTGATGTTCTGGATCGCGCCGAACGTCCGGCAGCCCCGGTTCCGCTGGCTCACCCCGGGCGGGGCGCTCGCCCTGCTCGCCTGGGTGCTCGCCTCGTTCGGTTTCGGCCTCTACGTCGCCAACTTCGGCTCGTACGACGTGACCTACGGCAGCCTCGGCGCCGTCATCGCCTTCCTGGTCTGGCTGTACCTGTCCAACTGCGCCCTGCTGCTCGGCGTACAGGTCAACGCGGAGCTGCAGCGTGGCCGGGTGTTGCAGGCGGGCGGCGGGGATCCGGGCGAGCCGGTGCTGCCGCCCCGGGCGCCCGCCGATTCGTGACCGAATGACCGGCTCCCCCGGCGGACCCCGGTTTACCGTCGGCCCCCTCGGGCATGTCAGGAGGCATGGAACGTGGCAACAGCAAGCACTCGCCGAGGGTCGACGACAACATGGTTCAGGAGGTCGCCGGGCTCGTCCAGGGGCCGGGGGCCGGTGGCTCGCGCGTCGAGGAGTCCCGTCAGCCGGAGCCGGCGGGCGAGGACCAGCCGGAGCCGAAGACGGTGACGGCCGGCGCCAGCCGCGGCGGCAACCCGCAGGGGATGAGCATGGACGACGTCGAGGCGCGCAGCCGGCTCGGCAAGTTCATCACCATGACCGCGCTGCCCGGCGACCGGGCGGCGCTGGTCGCCAACGCCCAGCAGAACCAGGCGCCGGCCGACATCGTCGCCGCGCTGGAGCGGCTCCCCGAGGGCACCCGTTACCAGACGGTTTCCGAGGTGTGGGCCGCACTCGGGCACAAGAACGAGACGACGCGCTGGTGACCGGATCGGCCCACGATCCGGAGCGTCACCGGCGGGCAGAGGAGGATTCTTCATGAGCGGCGTTACCGAGCACGTGGACGTCTCCGTCCCGATCCGGACCGCCTACGACCAGTGGACCCAGTTCGAGGAGTTCCCCCACTTCATGGAGGGCGTCCAGGAGGTGCGGCAGCTCTCCGACACGATGACCCACTGGACGGTGGAGATCGCCGGGGTGAAGCGGGAGTTCGACGCCCAGATCACCGAGCAGTTGCCGGACGAGCGGGTCGCCTGGAAGTCCACCGGCGGCACCCAGCAGGCCGGCGTGGTGACCTTCCACCGGCTCGACGAGGGCACCACCCGGGTCACCCTGCAGATGGACTTCGAGCCGCACGGCGTGGTCGAAAAGGCCGGCGACAAGCTGGGTGTGGTCGACCGCCGGGCCAAGGGCGACCTGGCGCGGTTCAAGCAGTTCATCGAGCGGCGCGGTCAGGAGACCGGCGCCTGGCGCGGCAAGGTCGACCGGCCGACGCCGTGATCCCCTGATCCCCCGGATCAGACAACTCCGATGGCCGCCGGTGATCCGGCGGCCATCGCCGCGTCCGCCGCGGCCGTCCGCGATCGCCGCGTCCGCCGCGGCCGTCCGCGACCGCCGTGGACGCCACGGCCGTTTGCGATCACCGCCCCCGGGTACCGCTGGGGAATGACCGACAACGACAGCCATGTGTGGCGCGACGAGGACCGGACCCCGCTGCGCGAACTGGACCGGGCGCTCGCCGGGTCGACCATCGACGGGCAGGGCGACGACGTCACCGGCAACGACGCCGGCGAAGAGGCCACCTTCGGGCACGGTCCCGAGGCGGTGGACCGCGGCGCCGGCCCGGAGGCCGAGCGTCGGGAGATGACCGACACGGAGCGGGCGTACCGCCCCTCGACGACGGGACGGACCGGCCCGGACGTCTGAGTCCGGTCAGGGCCGCCGGGACGCGGCGGCCTGCAGGGCGATCAGGGCCGCCGCGAGCACCACCAGCGCCGGCCCGAGCGTCTGCACCGACGTACGCCCGACCAGCACCCCGATCCCGGCTGGGACCAGTGCGCCGCCCAGGCCGGCCGCCCCGATCTGCAGGCCGATGGTCCGGTCGGCGTGCGCCCGGCCGACCCGCTCGGCGGTGGTGAGGGTCAGCAGCGGGAAGACCGGCGCCGCGGCGAAGGCGACCACCAGCAGCCCGGCCACCGCCACGCAGGCCGGCGCGGGGAGGGCGATCAGCGCCGCCCCGGCGGCCATGCCGAGCAGGCTCCCCCGCAGCACCCGCGCGCTGCCCAGCCGCTCGGCGACCACCCCCTGCACCACCCGGCCGACGAACAGGCTCCCCCAGTAGCCCGAGACGCAGACCCCGGCGACCGCCGGGGCCAGTCCCCGCCCCTCGGTGAGCAGCAGGAACGCCCAGAGCCCGGCGGCCACCTCGATGGCCACGTAGACCGCGAAGGCGAGCGCGCCGAGCCAGACCGCCGGCAGCCGCAGCGTCTCCCCGATCCGCACCGGCCGGCCGATGTCCGCGCCCGGCGGCACCGCCCGGGCGTCCGGGCCGGGGAGCACCGCCGGGGCGATCGGGTCGGGCGGCAGCGTCGTGCCGACGCCGGCCGTGGTCCGCTCCCGCCAGGCGCGCACGGTGAGCGCGAACGCCGCGGCCAGGACGAGCTGGGCCGTCGCGACGATGCCGTACCCCCAGCGCCAGGCCAGGCCGGCGCTGAGCGCACCGGTCATGATCAGCGGGCCGATCGCGACGCCGAGGCCGAAGAACGCGTGCATCCAGTTCATGTGCCGGGGTCCGAAGGCCCCGGCGGCGTACGCGTTGAGCCCCGAGTCGATCGCTCCGGAGCCCAGCCCGAGCAGCAGCGCGCACCCGGCCATCAGGGCCAGCGCGGGGGTCAGCGCGTACCCGGAGAGGGCCAGGCCGGCCAGCAGGGTGCTGCCGGCGAGCAGCCAGCCGACGCCGATCCGGGCCAGGGTGAACCCGGCGAGCACGCTGGAGGTGAGGTAGCCGACGGTCCCCGCGGTGAGCACCACGCCGACCGCCTCGGTCGGTACGCCGAGGTCGGCCCGGATCGACGGCCAACCCACCCCGATCAGGCCGTCGGGCAGGCCGAGGCTGACGAAGGCGAGGTAGGCCAGCAGGAGCAGGGACGCCCGGGGCGGGGCGGCGGTGTGCGACACGGTGAGTCATCCTGCCGCCCGGGCGGACCCGTTGAGGGCGACCGCAAACTCCCCCGAAACGACAAAAAGTGAGGCCCGGACGGCCGAGGAAGCGGACAGGTCAGCCAGAATCGGCCGAACGGGTGACGGCAACCTGGGGGTGCCGCGTAAGACTTTCGGGATGCAACATGGCTCCGGCATCCTCACCCCACGTCAGCGTCGCCTGGCTTGGCTGGGCTTCCTGCTCGCCGCCGTCCAGGCGCCCGTCGCCGCGAAACTCGTCTCCGACGACTCCTGGCTGTTCAGCCTCTGCGTCGCGCTGATGGTGGCCACGGTGATCATCGCGGACGACGGCGCCCGGCGCCGGCCGGCGGGCGCCTCCTCCTCGGACTAGCCCTCCATGCCCGGGCGTGCCTCGTGCCCCGGCCGCCCCGGGGTGCGGCGGCGCTCCTTCATCTCCGCCTCGTACAGGTGGCGTCGGCCGTCGACCAGCTCGTCGCGGGCCCGGCGGTCCAGCTCCCGGAACAGGGCGTAGTAGCCGTCGTCGAAGTCCTCGACGATCTGGAAGGTCCAGCGCCCGCCGATCACGTTGCGCCCGAGCAGGTCCCGGCCGATCCGGTCGGCGATGTCGTCGTGCCCGGCGGACCGGAACAGCTCCACCGCGTCGTCGAGCATCAGATCGGCATGGCCGATGAGCTGGTGCAGCGAGTAGAGGTGGCCACGGGCCCGCTCGACGGTCTCCAGGGCCTCACTGAGCTTGCCCAGGGCCTCGACCGTGGTGTCGCTCACGCCGGCCGGGCGCCGGTGCCGCTCGTCGGGTCCGTCCGTGTGCTGTCCCATTCCGTTCCTCCGCGAGGTCGCCTGCGCCGGTTCGCGCGGTTTCCGTTGTGCCCGGTCCCGGCCGGGTCAATCCCAGCGGAGGAGGGCGGATACCGCCCCGGCCGACCGGCACTCAGCCGGTCGGCCGAGGTCGACCCGGTCACGGCGTGATTAGCCTCGGTTTCCATGCGTGCGCCGAACAACCGGGTCGCGACCCCCTCCGCCGCGGACTCCGCGCGGTCCGCCCTCATCGCGCTCACCGCCTCGGTCGGCACCGCCGGGCGGGCGGCGGCCGCCGCCCGCCCCGGGCTGCTCGCGCTGGTCGACCAGCACGCCGCCGCCGTCCGGGACAGCCTGGACGGCGACCGCCGGCCGCTCACGGTCGCCGCGCTCGCCGGGTACGCCGAGGGCGTCCGTTCCGCCGCCCTCGACCACGGCCGGCAGCCGTCCACCGAACCGATCGACTGGGCGGCGCCGGACTGGCTGCACACCCGCCTGCTGGCGGTCTGCGCCCTGGCCCGCGCGCTGGACCCGCGGCACCTGGCCTGATGCGACGGAGGGTGCCCGCGATCGCCCCGCGGACACCCTCCCCTGCCACCGGCCGGCTCAGCCGCCCGGACGGCGGAACTGCTGGGTCTCGTCGCTCACGTTCCCGGACCGGGACGCGCCCTGCCCGCCCCGGGCGCCGGACATCGACTCCTGGCCACGGGCCGCCGCCTGGGTCCGCTCCGCAGGGCTCCGGTCGGCCATCTGCCGCTCGTAGTCACTGCGCCCGGCACCCTGCGCCTGGCGCTGCTCCCGGATCGCGTGGGACTCCTCCGCGGCCCGGTCCAGCCAACGGTCCCAGCGGTTCTGCATCGGCTTCACCAGACCACCGCCGACGCCGACGATCAGGATGCCGGCCACCGTGGCGAGCACCGCGATCAGGACCGGCGTGGTCACCGTGGTGGCGATGCCCACCTGGTTCAGCGCGGCGATCACGCCGAGCGCCAGGATGAAGATCGCCGTCACGTCGGCGATGATCTTGCCGTACGAGAGGCCGCCCAGCGCGCCGGTGATCAGGTCCCGCACCGCGTTGGCGATGGCGGCGGCGATGACCACGATGACGATCGCCACGAAGGCCCGCGGCAGCCAGGCCACCACGCCCCGGATCAGGTCGCTGATCGCGTTCGGTCCCCACACCCCGAAGGCGAACTGCAGGGTGAACAGCAGGACGGCGTAGTAGGCCAGTTTGGCCAGGATGTCACTCGCGTCGTACTTGGTTCTCTCGAGCGCGCGTTTGACGCCGCCCCGTTCAACCCAGCGGTCGAACCCCACCCGTTCAAGTGCCGCGTCCACGATCTTGAGGACGGCTCGGGCGATGAGCCAACCCACCACGAGGATCACGATGAACGCGATGGCCCTCGGGATGAAGAGCAGCACCGACCTCCACATGTCGGCCACGGCGGCACCGATGTCGGCCTGCCCGGCCGCGAGGGTTTTCGGCATGATGTCCCTCCTGTCGCGTGAACTGCGACGCACGCATACCCGGTCCGCCGGGGGGCACGCCGCGCCATCGGTGGGGATTTTTCCGACATCTCTCCCGAAAGGTGCCCTGACCTGCCGAAACGCCGGACCGGCCCGGCGCTCGGGGCCCTCCCCCCCACGCATGATCGAACCGTCCGCGTCACGCTCCGGATAGGCTGCGGTCATGCCAGGCACGGTCGGGCGAGTCCCCACGCCATCAGCCCCCGTCCCGGGAGCACCTGCCGGCTCGGGCGCCGGCAGTTCCGGCGCCGCGGCCGCCGTGCTCGCCCATCCCTGGGGCGGCACGTCGCTCGGCGCGCCCGCGGGGTGGGACCCGGCGGTACGCGCCGTGGTCGATCTGGTCCTCGCCTCGCCCGTCCCGATGGCCCTGCTCTACGGCGACGACCTGGTGATGCTCTACAACGACGGGTACGCCGAGCTGATCGGCGCCCGGCACCCGGAGGCGCTCGGACGGCCGGCCGCGGAGGTCTTCGCGGACGTCTGGCACGAACCGGGCGCCGGGGAGGTGCTCGAACGCGCGTACCGGCGGGGTGAGTCCTTCCTCGAGCGGGAGGCGGTGCTGCCGGTCGACCGGGAGCTGGTCGGCGGTGAGCCGGCGGTGTTCACCCGGGGCAACTCTCCGGTACGGGACAGCGCCGGCCGGATCATCGGCGTGCTCACCGTCGCGGCGCAGACCACCCAGCTCACCCGGCAGTTGCAGAGCCTGAGCGACTTCGCCGCCGCCCTCTCCGGCACCCTCACCCTCGACGACGTCGCCCGCGTCACCCTCCGGTACGCCATCAACTCGTTCGACGCCGACCGGGTGTCCTTCGCCGTCGACGAGGGCGGCAACTGGCGGATGGTCCGGCGGATCCGCGGCGAACTGCTGGACGAGGCCGACGAGCGGCTTCCGCCGCTGTGGCGGCGCGCCCCGGCCGAGTCGCCCGGCCCGGTCGTGGTGACCGCCCGCAGCGGGGTGCCCTTCTACACCAGCGACGGCCAGCCGCTGCGGGAGATCGCGGTGGACCGGCACGACCAGAAGATCCGGGCGTTGGCCGCCCTGCCGCTGCGGTCCTCGGTGGTCCGGGGCGCGCTGGCGGTCGGCTACCAGACCCCGCACACCTGGTCCGCGGCGGAGCGGGCGCTGCTCGCCGCCTCGGCCGAGCTGGTCGGTCAGGCGGCCGAGCGGGCCCGCCGGTTCGAGACCCAGCACGGCACCGCCCAGCTGCTGCAACGCAGCATGCTCCCGGAGCAACTGCCCGACCTGCCCCGGCTGCGCATCGCCGCGCGGTACGACCCGGGGGTCGACGGCAACGCCGCCGGCGGCGACTTCTATGACGCCTTCGTGCTGCCCAGCGGCGCGCTGGGCGTGGTCCTCGGTGACGTGGCCGGGCACGACGTGCAGGCGGCCGCGCGGATGGGACAGGTGCGGGCGGCCCTGCGGGCGCTCGCCCTCAGCGATCCCCGCCCGGACGCGGTGCTCGGCGGGCTGGACCGGCTGGTGTCCAGCCTGGGCGTCGAGGGCGGGACGCAGGAGCTCTTCGTGACCGTGGTCTTCGGGGTCGTCGAGGTGGACCGGGAGCGAATCACGCTGGCCAGCGCCGGCCATCCCGCACCGCTGATCCGGCGTTGCTCGCCGACGGACGAACCCGTCGCCGAGTACGTCGACGTGCCGCCCGGCGCCCCGCTGGGTCTCGGCTGCCAGCCCCGTACGGCCACCGTGCCGTTCCGCCCCGGGGACACCCTGCTGCTGTTCAGCGACGGGGTGGTCGAGCGGCGCTGGCAGGACCTGACCGCCGGGCTGGACGGGCTGGCCGCCGCGGTGACCGCCGCCGGCAGCGGCGACCCCCGAGCGCTCTGCGCGGTGGCCACCGCCGCCGTCCCGGGGGCCACCGAGGACGACGTCGCGGTGCTGGCGGTGGAGCACGCGGTCAAGCCGAGCCGGTCGGCCAGGATGGAGGTCCCGGCCGAGCCGACCGCGCCGAGCCGGGTGCGGCACTGGATGACCGCCCAGCTCACCGAGTGGCGGGTGCCGGAGGCCGTGGTGGGCGCCGCGGTGCTCTGCACCAGCGAGCTGACCACCAACGCGTTGCTGCACGCCGGCACCGCCGCCCGGGTGGAGATCGACCTGAGCGCCGAACGGCTGCTGGTGTCGGTCGCCGACTCGGGCACCCGCGGCACGGTGACCCGGGCGCAGACCGACACGCTGAGCAGCCGGGGACGGGGTCTGGGCCTGATCGAGGAGCTCAGCGACGCCTGGGGCACCGACCCGACGGTGCGCGGCTCGACCGTCTGGTTCGAGATCCTCATCGCCGCCGGATGAGCCGCGCGTCGGCGCTGGCCGCGGCGGGTAGAAGAGGAGCCATGCCTACCGACAACCGCTGCGGCGTCCTCCTCGACGTGGACGGCACCCTCGTCGACACCACCTACCTGCACACCGTGAGCTGGTGGGAGGCGCTGCGCCAAGCCGATCACCGGGTCCCCATGGCGTTGATCCACCGCTCGATCGGCATGGGCTCCGACAAGCTTCTCGACCACCTGCTCGGCCCGGAACGCGACCGGGAGAACGACGGCAAGCTGCGCGACGCGCACGACAGCCTGTACGCCGAGTACTGGGAGCGGCTGGCGCCGCTGCCCGGCGCGGTGGACCTGCTGCGGGCCTGCGCGGCGCGTGGGCTGCGGGTGGTGCTGGCCACCTCGGCGGCCGAGCACGAGGTGGCCGCGCTGCGCGCCGTTCTCGACGCCGACGACGTCATCGACACCATCACCTCCTCGGCCGACGCGGACGAGAGCAAGCCGGCACCGGACATCCTGGTGGCCGCGCTGGAGCAGTCGGTGCTGCGGGCGGAGCGCGTGGTCTTCGTCGGCGACTCGGTCTGGGACGTCGCCGCGGCCGGCAAGCTGAAGATCCCCTGCATCGGCCTGACCTGCGGCGGCACCAGCCGCGCCGAGCTGGCCGGCGCGGGCGCCGTGGCGGTCTACGACGACCCGGCCGCCCTGCTGGAGGGCCTCGGCGAGAGCGCCATCGCCGACCTGATCTGAGCCTCGCGCGTCACCCCGGCCGCGCCGCCGAGCCGCACCAGCGGCCCGGCCGGCCGGCGCAGGGCCGGGCTCACACGTGACCGGACCCACCCGGGACAAGCCGGACACCGAGGCATAGCGGCCGGAAGTACGGGGCACTGGTGACCCCACCTGCCCGCGCCGCGGGTGGCGGGAGGGTGGTGCCGTGGAACCGGTGGACGTCGCGTTCGCGCTGGTGGGGGTGGGCGCGTTGCTGGCAGGGATCCTGCCTCGCGTGCTGGAGCGGCGCCCGCTCTCCATGCCGATCGCCTTCCTCGGCCTCGGCATGCTGGTCTTCCTGCTCCCGACCGGGTTGCCCACGCCGGACCCGCTGCGGTGGCCCGAACTCACCACCCATCTCACCGAGGTCGGGGTGATCGTGGCGCTGATGGGCGCCGGGCTGAAGATCGACCGGCCGCTCAGCTGGGCTCGCTGGTCGTCGACCTGGCGGCTGCTGGCCATCGCGATGCCGCTCTGCATCGCGGCGGTGGCGCTGCTGGGCTGGTGGTGGGCCGGCCTGGTGCCGGCGGCGGCGCTGCTGCTGGGCGCGGCGCTCGCCCCCACCGACCCGGTGCTCGCCGCCGACGTGCAGGTGGGTGAGCCGACCGACGTGGAGGACTCCGAGGACGAGGTGCGCTTCGCGCTGACCTCGGAGGCGGGGCTGAACGACGGCCTGGCCTTCCCGTTCGTGTACGCGGCCATCGCGATCGCCACCACCAGCCTCGCCCCGGCGGAGTGGCTGGCGCACTGGTTCACCGTCGACGTGCTCTACAAGCTCGCCGTCGGCGTGGGGGGTGGCCTGCTCATCGGCTGGCTGCTCGGCAAGCTCTTCTTCCGGGCCCCGAGCGAGCTGCGGCTGGCCCGGCACGCCGAGGGCTTCCTCGCGCTGGCCGCCACCTTCCTGGCGTACGGGCTGGTGGAGGTGGTCGGCGGGTACGGCTTCCTGGCGGTCTTCGTGGCGGCCCGGGCGATCCGGGCGGCGGAGCGGACCCACGAGTTCCACTCGGTGCTGCACGACTTCGCCGAGCAGATCGAGCGGCTGCTCACCGTCTTGCTCCTGCTGCTCTTCGGCGGCGCGGTGATCGGCGGTCTGCTCGCCCCGCTGACCTGGCCGGCGGCGCTGGTCGGGCTGGCGCTGGTCTTCGTGGTCCGGCCGCTGGTCGGCTGGCTGTCGCTGCGCGGCGCGCCCGGCCGGCCGGCCGAGCACTGGGTGATCGCGTTCTTCGGCATCCGGGGCGTCGGCTCCTTCTACTACCTGGCGTACGCCACCAGCAGGACCGACTTCCCGCAGGCCGAGCTGATCTGGGCCACCGTCGGACTGGTGGTGATCGTCTCGGTGGTGGTGCACGGAATCGCCGCCACCCCGGTCATGCAGCTGCTCGACCGGGCGGGCGAGCGCACCCGGGACCCCTCGGAGCGGGGGCGCGCGGAGGAGCCCGCCCTCGGCGGCGCCCGGGGCTGACCGGGCGGCCGAGGGCCGGAGCCGGCCGGCGCGACCAGCGCTGGCCGGTGACCGCGCGGGTCGCCGCGCCGAGCGCGGGATCGAGCAGGGTGTCGGTCCACTCCCGGGCCAGCCCGGCGGCCTGCCACCCCTCGGCGACCTGGGCGAAGTCGGATGGTCGACGGTGAGCTAGGCGGCGCGGGCAGTGAGTCAGCGCGGGGGCAGGCGGTGCAGCTCGACCTGGTCGAGCCGCCCCGCCACCACCCGCGCGCTCAGCCAGGTCGGGTACGGCTGGGCCCGCCGGTCGGTGGGCGACCCCGGGTTGAGCAGCCGCAACCCGCCCGGGGCAGCAACGCTGTCCCACGGGATGTGGGAGTGCCCGAAGACCAGCAGGTCGCGATCGGGGAAGCGGGCCGCGCAGCGTTCCTCACGCCGGGTCTTCGGCCCGGTCTCGTGCACCACCGCCACCCGCAGTCCGTCGAGCTCCACCCGGGCCACCTCGGGCAGCCGGGCCCGCAGCTCCGGCCCGTCGTTGTTGCCGTGAACGGCGACCAGCCGGCGGGCCCGCGCGGCCAGCGCGTCCAGCAGCGACACATCCACCCAGTCCCCCGCGTGCAGCACCACGTCGGCGGCGTCGATCGCCGCCCAGAGCTGCGGCGGCAGGTCCCGCGCCCGCTTCGGTACGTGGGTGTCGGCGGTGATCACCAGCTGCATCCCCCGATCCTCCCCGCCGCCGCCCGATCTGTCGCGCCGGCGCCAGGGCCGGCAACCGACGGCCGCGGCTGCGGGCCGCGGTCGCCTGACCGGGCGCGGCGGTTCAGGCGCCCTGGCCCTGGTTCTGCATGAGGCCGCCGTCCATGAAGTACGTCGAGCCGGTCACGTACTCGGCGTCCTCGCTGGCCAGGAAGACGGCCAGCTTGGCGATCTCCTGCGGCTGCGCGGCCCGTTTCCAGGGGATGCTCTGCACCTGCTCCTCCAGGTACTGCGGGTCGTCGATGGCCCGCTGGTTGAACGGGGTGAGCACCATGCCGGGCCCGATGTTGTTGACGTTCATGTGCATCGGCGCCACCTCCAGGGCGAGGCTCTTGGCGAACTCCAACATCGCCCCCTTGCTGGTGTCGTAGTCCGCGCCGCCGGCCCGGGCCACCTCCTGGTGGATAGAGGTGATGTTGATGATCTTCCCGCGCCCGCCCTGGTCGCGGCGGTGTCGGACGAACCGCCGGGAGCAGAAGAACGCCCCGTAGACGTTGGTCCGGATGCACCGGTCCCAGGTCTCGGTGTCCAGGTCGGCCACCGGGATGCCGGAGGCGTCCACCCCGGCGTCGTTCATCAGAATGTCCAGCGTGGGGAACTCGGCGAAGGCCTCGTCGAACATCGCCTCCACCTGGTGTTCGACGCTGATGTCGCCCTGCACCACCATGGCGCGGCGACCGGCCTTCTCGATCTCGGCCCGGGTGTGGTTCGCCCCGGCGTGGTCGTGCAGGTAGTGCACCACCACGTCGGCGCCCTCGCGGCCGAACTCGATGGCGGTGGCCTGGCCGATGCCCGAGTCCGAGCCGGTGATCAGGGCGGTCTTGCCCGCCAGTCGTCCGGTCATCTACGTGCTCCCTACGTGATCGTCGTACCGGTCGGCACGGCCTCTCGCTCGGCAAAGCCGCCGAGCCGGTCGGCGGCCGCGGTGATCCAACCCGCGGCGTGGATCAGGCCGATGTGCGAGAAGGCCTGTGGAAAGTTGCCCAGGTGCTCGCCGGTGGCCTGGTCGATCTGCTCGGCGTAGAGCCCCAGGTCGTTGACCCGGGCGGCGAGCTGCTCGAAGAGCCGCCGCGCCCGGTCCAGCTCGCCAGCCGCAGCGAGGCAGCTGACCAGCCAAAACGAGCAGATCACGAAGCCCGCGGGGTCGTCGTCCCAGCGCCGCAGCAGGCCGTCCCGGCAGAGCCGGCGCTCGACCACGTCCATCGTGGACCGCATCCGGGGGTCGTCGGCCGACAGGAAGCCGACCAGCGGCATGATCAGCACCGAGGCGTCGAGGTTGTCCGAGTCGAAAGCCCCGGTGTATGCGCCGAGTCGCTCGTTCCAGCCGCGGGTCAGCACCGTCTCCCGGATCTCGTCCCGGGCCGCCGCCCAGCGGGCAACGTCGGCTGGCTCGCCGAGCCGGGTTCCGAAGCGCACCGCCCGGTCCAGCGCGGTCCAGCACTGCACCTTGGACGACACGTAGTGCCGCTCGGCGTCACGCGCCTCCCACATCCCGGCGTCCGGCCGGCGCCAGTCGACCACCGCCCGGTCGGCGCAGGCATGCAGGAACTGGCGCACGTCGGGCGACATCGGGTCGAGGTAGTGCCGCATCAGCCAGGCGGCGTCGAGGACCTCGCCGTGCACGTCGGTCTGCCGCTGCCGCCACGCGTCGTTGCCGATGAAGACCGGTCGACTGTCGGCGTACCCGGACAGGTGGTCCAACCGGTGTTCGGTGAGGTCCCGCTCCCCGTGCACGCCGTACATGATCGGCACCGGCTCGTCGCCGATCCGGCCCATGGCCCGGGACACCCAGGCGAACTGCCGGTTCGCCTCGTCCGGGCATGCGGCCAGCCAGAGCGCCTGGAGGGTGAGGCTGAAGTCGCGTACCCAGACGAAGCGGTAGTCGTAGTTGCGGTCGCCGCCCAACTCCTCGGGGAGCGAGGTGGTGGGCGCCGCGACCACGGCGCCGCTGGGCTGGTAGGTCATGCCCTGCACCACGATCGCGCTGCGCCACACCTGGTCCCGGTACTCGCCCCGGTACTGGTCACGATGCAGGTCGGCCCAGGACCGCCACCCGGCGACCGCGTCGGCCACCACCCGGTCGGCATCCGGGACGGCCGGCGGACGCTCCCCGTAGGTGTCGGCGTGGCCGAGAGTGAAGTGGTGGCGAGTGCCGGCGCGGGCGGTGAACCGCCCGGTGGCCTCGCCGTCGCCGAGGTCCAGCGGAACGTTGGCGCGCAGGCTCAACCGGCAGGTGCCGGCGGTGGCGTCGAACTGCCCGCCGGATTCGGTGAGGTACGCGGAGACCCGCCCGTACTCGAAGCGGGGCTGGTACTGCACCCGCATCGGGACCTCGCCGGTCAGTCCCTCGACCAGGCGGGCGAGAACGCGGGGTGAGCGCCGGCCGATCTCGTGGCCGCGCGCGCCGGGTTCCAGCGCCAGGGCGTCGGTCACCGCCACCGAACCGGTCCGGGTGGTGAAGACGGTACGCAGCACCAGCGTGTCGTCCAGATAGGACCGTTCGCTGGTGAAATCGTCCTCCGGGCGGATTGTCCAGTGCCCCGCCCGGTCGTCGAGCAGCCGGCCGAATACGGAGGGCCCGTCGAAGCGCGGCGGGCACCACCAGTTCACCGAACCGGCCAGGTCGACCAGCGCCGCACTGCAGCCGTCCGCCAGGAAGCCGTGCTCACCTATCCGTCCGCTGTCCACGCCGGTGTCTACCCGGGTGCACCGGCCGCATTCCGCGCGCCGGGCATTCGACCTGCGCCGAGCGCATGTCCCACCGGCCGGCACCGGCCGGCGGGCATCCGACGCCGGCCGTGCGTTACCGCCCGGCTGCGGTGGGAACCCGGGCGGTTGACGAAGGAGGATGCTCATGACCAGACCCTCGACTCCGACCGCGGCCTGGCAACCCGGTATGCCGGGCGGCGACAACCTCCCGTCCGGTCCGGCCGGCCGGCCGGCGGCGCCCAGCGGGGACGGACACGGACCGCAGCCGGGTCCGCCGACCGTGACGATCGGCTCGTACCCGGACTATCCGTCCGCCCAGCGCGTGGTGGACTACCTGGCCGACAACCGGTTCCCGGTGGAACGCACCGCGATCGTCGGCACCAACCTGACCCTGGTGGAGACGGTGATGGGCCGGATGAGCACGGGCCGGGCCGCCCTGGTGGGCGCCGGCACCGGCGCCTGGTTCGGGCTCTTCATCGGGTTGCTCTTCGGCATCTTCACCGCCGGCAACTGGGTGGCGGTGATCCTGGTCGGGCTGGTGATCGGCGCGATCTGGGGCGCCGTCTTCGGCGCGGTGGCGCACGCGATGACCGGGGGGCAGCGGGACTTCACCTCGGCCAGTTCGCTGCGGGCCGGCCAGTACGCGGTGATCGTGGACGCGGACGTGGCCGATCAGGCACGGCAGCTGCTGGGTCGGATGCACCTGACCCCGACGGGCGCGACCGCCCGTTGACCGCACCGACGCCACGCCCCGGCGCCCAGTCCGCGTCGGGGCGTCAGTAGTGGTACGCCAGCTCCCCGGCCCGGATCGGCACGTCCACCCGGTTCTCTGGCGGAGCGAGCGGGCAGGCCCACCGGTCGTCGTACGCGCAGCTGGGGTTGTAGAGGTAGTTGGCGTCGAGCCGGGCCCGCCCGCCCGGCAGCACGGTCAGTCCCCGACCGAAGGTGCCCTTGACGGTGTCGGTCAGGTACCGGCCCCCGCCGTACGCCTCGGTGCCGCAGGTCCCGTCGCGCAGCGGCACGAACAGCCCCCCGCCGTACGCCTCGATCCACCACAGGGTCAGCGGCCCCCACGGGGTCTCCGCGATCGCGACCCGCCGGTAGCGCACCACCCCGTCCGGCCCGCCGGTGTCGATGCTTTCGACACCGGAGGCGGGGCGCAGCGGCGCCTCCACCACCGCGTCCGGGTTCGGCGGGTGGTACCGCAGCCCGGTGAAGCCGGGCCGGTCCGCGACTGGGAGCGGGCTCTGCGGGTGCCGGCGGAACAGCTCGTCCCGTTCCGTCCGGAACCCGGTCAGGTCGAGGTCGGAGAGGTACAGCCGGGCCACCCGTTCCCGCCAGTCGAGCACTTCGAGATCATCCACGGCTCGACCCTAGCCCCGGTGGCGGGCAGCCGTCGGTGATCAGCCGGGCGTGCAGGTGCTCGTCGTACCGCCGGCCGTCCCCGTACCGGTAGGACTCCCGCAGGGTGCCCTCCGCGGGGTAGCCGGCGCGGGCGGCGACCCGGCAGGAGGCCGGGTTGGCCACCGCGTGGCACAGCTCGATCCGATGCAGCCGGAGCTGCGCGAACGCCCAGGTGGTGAGCGCGGTGACGGCCGCGGAGGCGATGCCCTGGCCGCGGGCCTCGGCGACGGTCCAGTATCCGATCGAGGCGTCGCCGGCGTGGATGCGGTGCAGCGACACCGAGCCGAGCAGCGCTTCGCCGCCCGGCCCGGTCACCGCCAGGGAGACGTGATCGCCGGCGGACCAGTCGGCGCGCCGGCGGACCCACTCGCGGGCTCCGGGCAGGTCGGTGCCGCCGGGCGACGGGTTCCACTGGGCGATGGCCGGCTCGCGCAGCGCGGCGAGGACGGCCGGAGCGTCCGCCGCCCGCCAGGGTCGCAGCAGCAGGCCGGGGGCGGTCAGCTCGAGGTGGTCCACGGGCCGGAGTCTGGCACGCCGCGCCGGCCGGGCGCCCGTCCACCTCCCGTCGGCGGTTCTTCAGATTGCAAGGAGGGCTCTGATGGGTGCCCGCTCCGACGCGGTCAGCCGGTGATGGAAGGCACTTGTTGAAATTTGAAATAGTGCTACTGTCATACCCGTGACCGAGAGCCTGAACCCCGAGCGGATGGCCTGCTGGCGCGCGTACATCGAGTCGAGCCAGCGGTTGTTCACCCAGCTCGAGGAGGACCTGCGCGCGGACAGCGAGCTGAGCTTCGCCGACTACCACGTGCTGGTCCTGCTCTCCGAGGCGCCGGGGCAGCGGCTCCGGATGGGCGAGCTGGCCAGCCGGCTGGTCTTCTCGCCGAGCCGGCTGACGTACCAGATCTCCTCCATGCAGAAGCGCGGTCTGGTCGCCAAGGAGTCCTGCCCGGCGGACCGCCGGGGCAGCGAGGCGGTGCTCACCGCCGCCGGCCTGCTCACCCTCCGCGAGGCCGCGCCGCACCACGTGGCGTCGGTGCGTACCCACCTGATGGACGACCTCGACGACGCCGAGGTCGCCTGCCTCACCCGGGTCTTCGAGCGGCTCGGCCGGCGCCTGCGCGCCGCCCGCGACGCGTCGTCCGCCCCGGCCGACAACTAAGGAGCCCGCGATGCCCGCCATCACCGTCGACGACGTCCTCGTCCTGCCCCGCCTGCCCCGGCTCGACGAGTCCACCAGCTTCCGGCCGGTCCGCCGGCTCACCACCGCGCCTAGCGGCTTCGAGGGTGAGGGCTTCCCGGTCCGCCGGGCCTTCGCCGGGGTGCCGCTGACCGAGCTGGACCCGTTCATCCACCTCGACCAGATGGGCGAGGTCGACTACGCCCCGGGCGAGCCGAAGGGCACCCCGTGGCACCCGCACCGCGGCTTCGAGACGGTGACCTACATGATCGACGGGATCATGGACCACCAGGACTCGCAGGGTGGCGGCGGCACCATCACCGACGGCGACACCCAGTGGATGACGGCCGGCAGCGGCCTGCTGCACATCGAAGCGCCGCCGGAGCACCTGGTGACCAGCGGCGGCCTCTTCCACGGCCTCCAGCTCTGGGTCAACCTGCCCCGGGTGGCCAAGATGAACCCGCCGCGCTACCAGGACATCCGCGCCAGGGAGTCGGCGCTGCTCACCACGCCGGACGGCGGCGCGCTGATCCGGGTGATCGCCGGCGAGGTCGCCGGGCACCGCGGGCCGGGCTCCACCCACACCCCGATCACCATCACCCATGTGACGGTGCAGCCGGGGGCGGAACTGAGCCTGCCCTGGCGGCCCGACTTCAACGCGCTGGTCTACGTGCTGGCCGGCCGCGGCACGGTGGGCGCCGACCGGCGGCCGATCCACACCGGGCAGCTCGCGGTGCACGGCCCGGGCGACGCGCTGCGGGTGACCGCGGACGCGAAGCAGGACGGCAACACCCCGGCCCTGGAGCTCTACATCATGGGCGGCCAGCCCATCCGGGAGCCGGTGGCGCACTACGGCCCGTTCGTGATGAACACCCGGGACGAGCTGATCCAGGCGTTCGAGGACTTCCAGGCCGGCAAGCTCGGCGTGATCCCCGCGAAGCGCCTGCCGCACACCGGCGGCCAGGGCCCGCGTCCCTGATCAACCCGCACGAGGTGGGCGTCCCGGTTCGTCCGGGGCGCCCACCCGGCGGTCAGGACACGGCGAAGATGCCGGCCACCCCGAGGATCACCATCAACAAGACCGCCAACACCGCGCCCCGTTCGCTCTCGACCGCCGGCTCGCGGTACTCGGTCACGGAGTTCATCATCTCGGCGGGCATGCTGTGGCCTCCTGGATTCGTCGCGTTGAGGGGTCCGGTGGCCACCACGTGGGCTCCGACCTGCGGTCGGTCGGCGTGCGTACCCGCCGTGGGGGTCCTACCGTGAGGACGTTGTCGACCTCGGGAGGCTGGACGTGGCGATGCAGGACTGGTTCCTCACCGCGCAGGAACGTGCCAACCCGGGATCTGAAATACCCGTCTGGACGACGGGAAACCTCGCCGAGCCGTTGATTCACGGCGCGGCGTACTTCGACCGGCTGGCCAGCGAGGTGGCGGCGCTGAAGGCCGGCGATCAGCTCTTCTTCACCGACTGGCGGGGCGACCCGGATCAGCGGATGCGTCCGGACGGCCCGACGGTGGCGCAACTCTTCGCCCACGCCGCCCAGCGCGGCGTGGTGGTCAAGGGTCTGATCTGGCGGTCCCACCTCGACGCGCTCTCCTACAGCGAGGCGGAGAACCGCGATCTCAGCGAGGCGATCTGCGCGGCCGGCGGCGAGGTGCTGCTGGACCAGCGGGTCCGGCGCGGCGGCTCGCACCACCAGAAGCTCGTGGTGCTGCGCCACCCGGACGACCCGGAGCGGGACGTCGCCTTCGCCGGCGGGATCGACCTCTGCCACAGCCGGCGGGACGACGCGGCGCACCGGGGTGACCCGCAGGCCGTCGCCATGTCCCCGAAGTACGGCGCCCACCCGCCGTGGCACGACGTCCAGCTCGCGGTCCGCGGCCCGGTGGTCGGCGCGCTCGACACGACGTTCCGCGAGCGGTGGACCGATCCGATGCCGCTGGACTCGGAGAACCCGCTGGCCTACCTGCGGGACCGGCTGCGCGGCTCCGACCTGAGCCCCGACCCGCTCCCCGACCAGCCCGCCGATCCCCCGCCGTGCGGGCCGCAGCAGATCCAGGTGCTGCGCACCTACCCGGCGGTTCGACCGCGCTACTCCTTCGCCCCGGACGGCGAGCGGACGGTGGCCCGCGGCTACACCAAGGCGGTGCGCCGGGCCCGGCGGCTGATCTACCTGGAGGACCAGTACCTCTGGTCGACCGAGGTGGCGGACCTCTTCGCGCGGGCGCTGCGGGAGCAGCCCGAACTGCACCTGGTCGCCGTCGTGCCGCGGCACCCGGACGTGGACGGCCGGCTCGCGCTGCCGCCCAACATGGTGGGTCGCGAGCAGGCGCTCTCGCTCTGCCAGCAGGCGGCCCGGGACCGGGTGCACGTCTTCGACGTGGAGAACCACGAGGGCACCCCGGTCTACGTGCACGCCAAGGTCTGCGTGATCGACGACGTCTGGGCCAGCGTCGGCAGCGACAACTTCAACCGCCGCTCCTGGACGCACGACAGCGAGCTGTCCTGCGCGGTGCTGGACGACACCCGGGACGAGCGGCCCCCCACCGACCCGGCCGGCCTCGGCGACGGCGCCCGGGTCTTCGCCCGGGACCTGCGGCTACGGCTGTGGCGGGAGCACCTGGACCGGGACCCGGCCGGTGGCGAGGACCACGATCTGCTCGACCCGGCCGAGGCCGTGCAGGCGATCACCGACGCGGCGGACGCGCTGCACCGCTGGCACGACGGGGGCCGGGTCGGTCCCCGCCCGCCGGGTCGGCTGCGCCCGCACCGGCCGGAGCGGCTGCCCTGGCACACCCGGGTCTGGGCGCTGCCCGCGTACCGGCTGGTCTACGACCCGGACGGCAGGCCGCTGCGGGCCCGGCGGGCCGGCACCTGGTGAGCCGGCTCGGCGGCCGGCGGCTCGTCGAGCGCGTTCGGGCCGGCCGGGTACGCGAACGACACCCGCGGGGAGTAGAAGCCCCAGCAGATGTTGAGCGGGTTGGCCGGGCGTAGCGGGTAGACCGGGTGCTCTGGCGCCAGGAACTCCACGGACTCGATCTCGAACGGCGTCACCGGCTCGGCCACGTACGGGTAGTCGGCGCTGGTCAGCTGCCCGTCCCGGCCGGTCAGGTACCGGTGGTGGCCGCTGCGCACGACGTGGCCGGTGTGGCCGACCCGGGCCACGGTCCGGATGATCGGCCACCCGTCGGCGCGGGTCTCCGCCGTGAGCTGCTCGCCCCGCACGTCGACAGCGGTCTGCCCGGCTGCCGCCGGAACCCCCCGGGCGGCGGCGTACTCGCGGACGCGGGGGCTGGAGGCGAAGTAGTGGCTCCACCACCCGCCGGGAATGTCGCCGTCGGGCGGATCCGCACCGACCAGCGAGATCCCCAGGTAGGTGAGCGAGTACGCCCCGAAGCCGGAGGTCTGGCTCTCGTCGTCCACCACGTACTGGGACAGGAAGACCTGCAGGTCGGGGCGGGGGCGCAGCCCGGCCGGGAGGAACGCCGCGACCGCGTCGGGGTCCGCCGGGAGCCAGCTGAACAGCAGCACCCGGGCGTTGACGACGAGTTGCGGAGCGGCGGGATCCAGCACGTGGCCTCCGTAGATGTGTACACAGGGGACGCTACGGGCGGTCCCGCGGATGGGACAACGACGGATGGCCGACAATGCGAACCGTTTGTCGGTTTCTTCGTTGCCGGTCGGTGCGGACGGCGGGCCGAGCGGTCAGCAGCCCGGGGGCGTCCGGCGGAGGCCGATCGGGCGGGCGGCCCCGGTAACCGTGATCACAACCCCGGGTAGTTTGCCCACCATCAGGGGGTTTCATGTCACGAAATCGCTTAAGTACATCGTACTTTCGGCTAGATTTCGTAGAGCCGATCAGGCTAAGGTGAGTCCCGAACGGCTACCTGAAGCTAAACCAAAGCGTCACGTCTTTTTATCCGCGGACGAGGTGCAGGGAGGACCACCCATGACCGCGCCAACGATCAGCGAGCAGGCGACCACAACGCCGTCCGCCACCGAGAAGCTCGACCCGCGCGCACTCACCGACAGCGCCGCGGATCTGCTCAACGCGATGGCAGCGCTGCCCGCCAAGCACCCGTCGCGCGTCGCGCTGCGCGACAAGGCGATCGAGGCCTGGCTGCCGCTCGCCAACCACCTCGCCCACCGCTACAGCGGTCGCGGCGAGCCCACCGACGACCTGGCGCAGACCGCCGCCGTCGGCCTGATCAAGGCGATCGACAAGTTCGACCCCTCCCGGGGCGTCGACTTCGCCGGTTACGCCATCCCGACCATCATCGGCGAGCTCAAGCGGCACTTCCGCGACCGCACCTGGGACATCCGCGTGCCGCGTCGCCTCCAGGAGCTGCGGCTGGCCATCTCCGACGCCAACAGCTCGCTGCTGCAGACCCTCGGCCGCTCACCGACGGTCGCCGACATCGCCGCCCACCTCAAGCTGACCGAGGAAGAGGTCCTGGAGGGCCTGGAGGGCGCCCGCGCCTACAACGCGGTGTCGCTGTCCACCCCGACCGGTGACGGCGACCGGGCGACCGAGCTGGGCGACATGCTCGGCGGCGAGGACGGCGAGTTCGAGCTGGCCGAACTGCGGGTGGCCCTGGGCCCGGCGCTCGCCACGCTCGACGAGCGCGAGCAGAAGATCCTCACGCTGCGCTTTTACGGCAACCTGACCCAGTCGCAGATCGCCGAGCAGATCGGCGTCTCGCAGATGCACGTGTCCCGGCTGCTGGCCCGGGCGCTGACGAAGCTGCGTGGGCAGCTCGACGGAACGTACTAGGGGGTGGAGACGTTGGCCGGGTCGGCGGGCCCGGCCAACGTCGCGTCCAGGCCCGGTCGGCGGTTCGCCGGCCGGGCCTGTCCGTGCGCTCAGCGCAGCACCAGCAGGTCCATCGTGTCGACCACCGGCGCGTCCGGTGTCCGCCCGGCCGCCGCGCGCATCCGCCGCACGCCCCGCGCGTAGTCGGCGTCGTCGAGCAGCAGCAGCGGGGTGTGCGCCGACCGACGCAGCCGGTCCGCGGCCTCCCGCAGCGACGGGGCGCTGACCTGCGGCACCGACTCCAGCGCCACCGGCGCGAAGCCGGCCGGCTCGAACGCCGCGCAGACCTCCGCCACCGAGGGGTAGCTCTCCACCACCCGCAGCGCCTCCGGGAACCAGCGGAACAGGCTGATCCCGCCATCCCGACCGGCGAAGACCGAGCGGATCAGCACCGGCGCGCCGGGCCGCAGCGTCCGGCGCAGCTCGGCGGCGACCGCCGGCAGGTCCGGCAGGTGGTGGATCACCGTGGAGAGCCAGGCGCCGTCCAGGCTGGCCGTCGCGAGCGGCAGGGCCTCCGCGCCACCGCCGACCATCCCCCGGTACGCGGCGCGGGCCCGCATGGCCGCCGACGGCTCGACCGCCACCACGTCGAGGTCGTACCAGGCGTGGAAGGCGGCCGCCCAGGTGCCGGTGCCGGCGCCGAGGTCGAGCACCCGGGCGCCGGCCGCGGTCGGCAGGTGCCGCGCCACGGCCGCCCGCCAACTCGTCAGCCCGTCGGGGGCCAGGTGCCGGGTGGCCGCGAAGGCGGCCGCGCTGAGGTCGTCGTACGCGATGCGGGCCATGCGGTCAGCCAACGCGGCGCGCGCACGCCGGTCAATATGAGAAGACCGACAGCGACCCCCGGTCTCCGATGGGACACCGGGGGTCGCCGCGCGACGGTCAGCCGTGCGGGTCCCGCCACATCGGATGGAACGCGGACCCGTCGGGCAGTCGGAACGGCTCGGCGGCCCGGTAGCCGTGCCGGGCGTACAGGTCGCGGCTGCGCTCGCTGCTCGCCTCCAGGTACCCGGGCACGCCCTCGGCGTCGAGCACGGCGTGGTGGTGCCGGAGCAACGCGCTGCCCAGCCCCCGCCCCTGCCGCTGCGGCGCGACCGCCAGGAACACCAGGTGGTGGTGGGTGCCGTGCGGGTGGTTCGCCTCGAACAACTCGTCGAGGTGCTGGAACCGGGGCGTCCACTCGCCACAGGCGGCGGCGAGCCGGTCGTCGTAGTCGACCGGCGGCGGGGCCGGCTCGCCGGCCTGCGGGAACCAGACGGCGACCGCCGACCGGTCGGCGGTGCCGTGCACGATCCCGTGCCGCATCGCGTGGTCGACCAGGATCTCGAAGTTCTCGGCGAGCACCGCCTCCCGCTTCGCCTCGTCCGGCACCAGCCAGCGCGTCACGTCGAGGAGCCGGAACGCCTCGGCGACCCGCTCCGCGACCGCCCGGCTCTCCCCCGGCCCCAGCCGCTCGATCGGCACCTCGGTCACCGCGCCACCTCCACGCCGGCCGGCGCCGGCTCGCCGGCGGCCGGCGGCGCCTCGGCGACCGCGCTCTCCGCGCCGAGCCCGATCCGGGCGTACACCTCGGGCCGGCGGCCGCGCAGCACCAGCCCCCAGAGCAGCCCGAGCAGCGCCGCGACCGGGTAGACCGCCGGGATCGCCCAGCGCAGCGGCGAGTCCGGGGCGACGCCGAGCAGGATGGCGAAGTTGTCCACCGCGACCACGATGATGGCGGTCAACGCGATCGCCGCGAGGCCGGGGGCGATCGCCCGGCGCCAGAGCGTCTCCGCCGTCCGGGTCCGGGCGAAGAAGGCGATCACCGCGACCGAGGTGGTGGCGATCAGGAGCAGCACGCCGAAGCCGCCGCCGGTGCCGCCCCAGAAGAACAACTGCACCAGCGGGTCCCAGCCGGCGACCGCGTAGAGCACGATCACCACCAGCCCGAGGGCGCTCTGCGCCAGCGAGGCGACCCGGGGCGCGCCGGTGAGCGGCGAGGTCTGCCCGAACACCGCCGGCAGCACCCGCTCCCGGCCGAGCGCGAAGGCGTACCGGGCGGTGGTGTTGTGGAACGAGATCATCGCGGCCAGCAGCGAGGTGAGGAAGAGCGCCTGGCCGATGGTCACCGCGCTGTCGCCGAGGTGCGCGCCGGCGAGGTTGAAGATCAGCGCCGTGCTCTGCTCCCGGGACGCGTCGACGATCCGGTCCGGTCCGGTCGCGACGGTCATCGTCCAGGCCGAGAAGGCGTACAGCCCGGCGATGATGGCCACCGACAGGTAGGTGGCCATCGGGACGGTCCGCTTCGGGTCCTTGCTCTCCTCGCTGAACACCACCGCCGACTCGAAGCCGGTGAAGCCGGTGGTGGCCAGCACCAGGAGCGCGCCGACGCCGGGCACCAGCAGGTTGTCCGGCGACAGGGTGGCGAAGCTGACCGAGCCGCCGGCCGGGTGGCTGACCTGCGCCAGGTCGAACACGACGATGACCAGGATCTCGGCGGCCAGCAGCACGGCCAGCACCAGGCCGTTCACGTCGACCCGGAGCACGCCCAGCACGGCGACCAGCGCCCAGGCGACCAGCGCCACCACCCACCAGGCCGGCGAACCGCCGAAGAGCTGCTGGAGCACCGGCTCGGCGGCGGCGCCGATCGCGCCGTAGAGCCCCACCTGGAGCGCGTTGTACGCGATCAGCGCGACCCAGGCCGCGCCCACCCCGGCCGGCCGGCCGAGCCCGCGGGCGATGTACGCGTAGAAGGCGCCGGCGTTGGTCAGTCGGCGGGCCATCGCCACGTAGCCGACCGAGAAGAGCGCGAGCACCGCCGCGACCACCAGGAACGCCAGCGGGATGCCGGTGACGCCGGTGACCGCGTACCCGGTGGTGACCACGCCGGCCACCACGGTCAGCGGGGCGGCGGCGGAGAGCACGAAGAAGATGACCGCCGGTACGCCGAGCCGGCCGCGGGCCAGGGCCTCGGAGACGTTGCTGGGACGGTCGACGGTGGCTGCAGGGGGCATGGGGGCCACTCCGGTTCGAGGGGAGGGATGAGGGAGGTGGGTCAGGGGGCGCCACGCAGCACCGCGGCCCCGACGGCGGCCTCGGTGTGCCCGACCAGTTCCTTCAGTGGCGCCGGCAGCGCCGGGACGAGCACGCTCAGCCGGTGGTGGGCCAACGGTCCGGCGCTCCAGAGCACCTCGCGGGTCAGCCCGGTGGCGACGATCAGACCGAGCAGCAGGGCGTCCGGCACGGAGGGGGGTTCCGGGCGCTCCAGCAGGGTCCGCAGCCGGGTCGCCGGCCAGGCCGCCGCGTTGAGGTCGGCCGGCTCATAGCTCAGGCTGGTCCGCAGCAGGCGGCGGTGCTCCTGCCGGCGCAGCACGCCGGCGCGGGCCAGCCGCTCGCCGACCGAGCTCACCCCGGTCTGGGCCAGGAAGCTGAGCCAGGTGCGGACCGCCTGGTGCTGGGGCTCCCCGATCAGCTGGTCGAGCACGGTGTGCGCGAGCGCGTCGGCGGGCGGCCGGCGGTCCAGCACGGTGAGCAGTCCACCGGAGACCGTGATCCGTCCGAAGAGGACCAGCTCACCGAGCAGGCCGGCGGCGAGCCCCAGGCCGGTCGCCGTCGGATGCAGCTTGGCCTTGCCCCGGCTGTCGTTGTGGGCGATCAGGAAGAACTCATCAGCGATGAGCAAACGATCCTCCTGGCGGTCCACAAACGATCGACACCGCACAGAGGATGCACCCCGCACTCTCGGGATGCAACTCCCGCATTCGAAGGTTGCACTCCGTACCGGCGCGACCTGCGGATCTTGGCGTGACAGACTCGGAGGGTGACCGCCAGCCCCACCGTTCGCCGCCGCCGCATCGCCCGGGAACTCCGCCAACTGCGCGAACGCGCAGGGATGACCCTCGATGTCGCCGCCCGCCAGCTCGACATGTCCAAGAGCAATCTCTCCCGGATCGAGACCGCGCAGATCGGCATCAAGCCCCGGGACGTCCGCGCCGCGCTCGCGCTCTACCAGGTGACCGGTGCCGACGCCGACGCGCTGATCGAGATCGCCCGGGGGGCGCAGCAGCGCGGCTGGTGGCAGAACTACAGCGACGTCCTGCCGGAGTGGTTCGAGTTCTACGTCGGACTGGAGGCCGAGGCGGCCACCGTGCGGACGTACGAGGCCGAGTCGGTGCCGGGGCTGCTGCAGACCGAGGCGTATGCCCGGGAGATCTACCGGATCACCGCGGGCGAGGACGGCATCGAACGCAAGGTCGCCGCCCGCCTGCACCGGCAGGACGTGCTGCACCGCGACTCGCCGGTCCGGCTCTCCGTGGTGCTCAACGAGGCGGTGCTGCTGCGCGCCGTCGGCGGCCCGGCCGTGATGGCGGCTCAGCTCAGCCACATGGCGAGACTCGCTCAGCTACCCAACGTAACCATTCACGTACTTCCATTCAGTGCCGGTGGGCATCCGGCGATGAGCACCCCGTACGTCATCCTCAGCTTCCCCGATGCCGCCGACGCCTCTGTGGTCTACCTGGACAATCTCACCATGGGGCTGGCTTTGGAGGATGTTGCGCAAGTGCACGGGTATAGCCTGTTGCATGAGGAGCTGTGCCGGATGGCACTGGATCCGGCGGCGTCGTTGACCCGCCTGGAGCAGGCTTCTCGTAACTTTGCGTGACCGCTAGGCGGCACGCCGACGGAAGACGAGAGGTACGGGGATGACCGCGCTCGACCTGTCCCGGGCGGACTGGCGCACCAGCACACGCAGCAGTGGCAACGGCAACTGCGTGGAGGTCGCCGCGGTGGGCGGTCGGATCGCCGTGCGGGACAGCAAGGACCGCGGCGGCCCGGCGCTGGTCTTCCCGCCGACGGCCTGGGCGGCCTTCGTCACCGGCGTGGACGGGGTGCGCCCGGCCTGAGCACCGGGTGCGAGAGTGGGACGGTGCTCTCCGACGTACCCCTCGACCTGCCGGTCCGGCCGGTGCTCCCGGCGCTGGTCGGGGCGCTGCGGGCGACCGGCGACGCGGTGCTGGTGGCGCCGCCGGGCACCGGCAAGACGACCCTCGCCCCGCTCGCGGTGGCCGACGAGGTCGCCGGCCGGGTGCTGATCGCGCAGCCCCGCCGGGTCGCCGCCCGGGCCGCCGCCCGCCGGATGGCCGGCCTGCTCGGCGAGCCGGTGGGCGAACGGATCGGGTACGCGGTCCGGGGCGAGCGCCGGGTCGGACCGACGACCCGGGTCGAGGTGGTCACCACCGGCCTGCTGCTCCGCCGCCTGCACCGCGACCCGGAGCTGCCCGGGGTCGGCGCGGTGCTGCTCGACGAGTGCCACGAGCGGCAGCTCGACGCCGACCTGGCCCTGGCCTTCGCGGTGGAGGCCCGCGGCACGCTCCGCCCCGACCTGTGGCTGCTGGCGATGTCGGCCACCCCGCAGGCGGACCGGTTCGCCGCGCTGCTCGGCGCCGACGGGCGGCCCGCGCCGGTGGTCCGGGCGGAGGCTGCGCTGCACCCGGTCAGCCGGATCTGGGCGCCGCCGCCCCGGCCGATGGCCGCGCCGGGCGCGGGCCGGGTCGACCCGGCGCTGCTCGACCACGTGGCGGCGACCGTCCGGCGGGCGCTGCGCGAGCGGGACGGGGACGTCCTGGTGTTCCTGCCCGGCGCCGGTGAGATCGGCGCGGTCGCCGGCCGGCTGGCCGACCTGCGGGACCGGATCGCGCTGCTGCCGCTGCACGGCCGGCTGCCCGGGGCGGCGCAGGACGCGGCGCTACGCCCCGCCGATCGGCGCCGGGTGGTGCTGGCCACCGCGGTGGCGGAGAGCAGCCTGACCGTGCCCGGGGTCCGGGTGGTGGTGGACGCCGGATTGAGCCGGGTGGCCCGCACCGACCTGGCCCGGGGACTCGGCGCGCTGGTGACCGTCCCGGTGTCCCGGGCGGCGGCCACCCAGCGGGCCGGCCGGGCCGGGCGGGAGGCCCCGGGCGCGGTCTACCGGTGCTGGTCGGAGGCGACGCACGCCCGGCTGGCGCCGCATCCGGAGCCGGAGATCGCCACCGCCGACCTCACCGGTTTCGCGCTGGAGCTGGCGGCCTGGGGCGACCCGGACGGCGCCGGGCTGGCCCTGCCCGATCCCCCGCCGCCGGCCGCGATGGCGGTCGCCCGGGAGACCCTCACCGCCCTCGGGGCGGTTGACGCGGACGGGCGGATCACCGCCCGGGGCCGGGTCATCGCGTCGGTCGGGGCGCATCCCCGGCTGGCCCGGGCGCTGCTCGACGGGGCGGACCGGGTGGGCCCGGACCGCGCCGCCGAGGTGGTGGCGCTGCTCGCCGAGGAGACCGTCGCCGGGCCGGGCGACGACCTGACGGCCGCCTGGCGCCGGCTGCGCACGAACGTGGACCCGGCCGCCACCGCGCGCTGGCGCGCCGAGGTACGCCGGCTCCGGTCCGCCCTGCCCGCCGGGACGCCCGCCGACCGCGTCCCCGACGGCGCGGACGGTGCGCGGGCCGGCGACGGATCGTCGCGGGCCGCCGCCGCGCGGGGAGGCCGCCTCCCCGACGACCTGGCCGCCGGGCTGGTGGTGGGTCTGGCGTACCCGGAACGTTTGGCCCGGGCGCGGCGGGCCGGCGGTTCGGCGTACCTGATGGCGGGCGGCACCGCCGCGGAGCTGGCGCCGGGGTCGGGCCTGGCCGGGTCGGCGTGGCTCGCGGTGGCCGTGGCCGACCGCTCTCCCGGCGCGCCGTCGGCCCGGGTCCGGCTCGCCGCGCCGGTGGACGAGGCGACCGCGCGGGAGGCGGGCGGCTCGCTGCTGCACACGGAGCGGGAAGTGGGCTGGTCCGGCGGGGACGTGGTGGCCCGGGAGGTGGTCCGGCTGGGCGCGGTCGAGCTGGTCGACCGGCCGCTGGCCGCGCCGGGGCCTGAGCTGGTCGCCGCGGCGGTGCTGACCGGCCTGCGCGAGGGCGGGCTGGGGCTGCTGACCTGGACCCCGGCGGCGACCGCGCTGCGCGCGCGGCTGGCGTTCTGCCGGCGGGCGCTCGGCGACGAGTGGCCGGACGTGGGCGACGCGGCGCTGCTGGCGGAGGCGCGGCGCTGGCTCGGCCCGGAGCTGGCCCGGGCCCGCCGCCGGGTCGACCTCGCCCGGATCGACGTCGCGTCGGCGCTGCGCCGGCTGCTGGACTGGCGGCAGGCGGCCCGGCTGGACGAGCTGGCCCCGGAGCGGCTGGCCGTGCCGAGCGGCTCCCGGGTCCGGGTGGGCTATGCCGACCCGGCCGCGCCGGTGCTCGCGGTGAAGCTCCAGGAGACCTTCGGCTGGCGGGAGGCGCCCCGGATCGCCGACGGCCGGGTGCCGGTGCTGCTGCACCTGCTCTCCCCCGCCGGCCGGCCGGTCGCGGTCACCGCAGACCTGCCGTCCTTCTGGCGGTCCGGCTATCCGCAGGTCCGGGCGGAGCTGCGGGGTCGCTACCCGCGGCACCCGTGGCCGGAGGACCCGACCACCGCGGAGCCCACCCGGCGGGCGGCGCCCCGGCGGCGCTGAGAGGTTATTCGTCGACGATGTCGGCGATCACCACGGTGACGTTGTCCGGGCCGCCGGCGCGCAGGGCCAGGTCGATCAGCTGGCGGGCGCACGCCTCCCGGTCGGCCTGGCCGGGCAGCACCTCGGCGAGTGTGTCCGGGCGGACCACGTTGGAGAGGCCGTCGCTGCACAGCAGCCAGCGGTCGCCGGCCGACGGCACCATCGTCGCGTACGTCGGGGAGACCTCGTCGCCCTGCAACGCCTGGGTGACCACCGCCCGGCGCGGGTGGCTGCTGGCCTGCTCGGCGGTGATCACACCCTGGTCGACGAGCATCTGCACGAAGGTGTCGTCGCGGGTGACCTGCTTGAGCACCCCTTCGCGGAACAGGTAGGCCCGGGAGTCGCCGACGTGGGCCAGGGCCAGGCAGCTCCCGGTCCGGGCGAAGAGCAGGGCGGTCAGTGTGGTGCCCATGCCCTGGCGTTCCGGATCCTCCTCCACCGCCTGGCGGATCCCCGCGGTGGCCAGCTCGATCCCGCTCTGCAGGGCGGCGACCAGCGCGTCCTCGGGGGTCTCCACGTCCAGCGGCCCGACCGCGTCGATCGCGATCCGGCTGGCCAGGTCACCGGCCGCCATGCCTCCCATGCCGTCGGCGACGGCGACGAGCCAGCTGCCGGCGTGGAGCGCGTCCTGGTTCCCGCTACGGATCAGCCCACGGTCGCTCGCCCCCACGGAACGAAGCTTCAGGGTCATGGGAGGCAGCCTGCCAGGCGAAGGGCGCAGTTGTCTCTAGGAGATCAGGACGATGCCGTGTGGCGCGGTGAATCTCACTGTCCGTCGCGCGGCCGACCCGTCGCTCAGCTCATCGGGTCGGATCGATTGACAGCGGCGAGACGCGCTGGAAACATCGGGCTGCTGTGGGAGCGCTCCCGGATTCCCCGCCGCACTCCCACACGAGCGGCTGAACGGCACCGCCTGCATCGTCTCCTGACCTGGCGCGGCGCCGAGCGAGGACCCTCTGGCCGGACGCTACAGAGCTGATGACGTGAACGATTCAGCGGCGCGGGACCCGGCCGGCCGACGGTGGCCGGGGCCCCTCCCTGATTCACCCACGACATCAGCTCCACCGCGCGCCGGCACCAGGCGAAGAGCAGTTCATCTTCTTCATGGTGTTTCTCCTTCTCGGTCGGTGACACGGGGTGTTCCATCAGGGACTTGTCGTCGCCACCCGGCTCCGCTGGACCAGCCGCGACGCCGCCGCGGCCACCGTCCGCCGCGGGGTCGTCCAGGAGTACCCGCTCCCGGACGCGCCGGCCGACGGGATCACCGTGCACGACGTGCTGCTGGACGAGGCCACCGGTTACCGGCCGACGGACCGCCTCGGGTCCGGTGACGCGGCGGTCCGCGAGGCGGGCCTCTGGGTCGAGTGGCGCGGCGGCGCGGCGGCGGTGGACCACCTCCCGAGCCGGGCCTCGTACCCGGTCCGGCGGGCCCGCACCCGGTTGTTCTCCCTCGCGCCGGGCCAGCGCGGACGCTGGCGGGCGAACTTCCGTTTCACCGGATGCGCCTGCTCCGCCCGCTGGTGGTACGAACAGTGGACCGTGCAGGTCGCCCACGCCCCGGCCTCTTTCACGCCGCGCGGTACGCCCGCGACGTGGACCACCGGGTGCACCTCTACGGGGGTCCACGCCCCGGCCAACGCTGACGGGTCAGCCGACGGTCCGGCGCATGGCGACCCGCTCGGCCGGGTCCAGTCCCATCGCGGCCTCGGCGGCCAGCAGCTCGGTCAGCCCCGGCGTGACCTGCGCCCCAGTCAACTCCCGGAACCCGCACCGGGCGTAGTACGGCCCGTTCCAGGGCACGTTCCGGAACGTGGTCAGCGTCAACGCCGGCAGGCCCTGGTCGGCGGCCCACCCGGCCACGTCGTCGAGCAGTCTCCGCCCGATCCCCCGCCGGCGTACGCCGGGTCGACGCTGAGCTGCTGGACGTGCGCGCAGCCGTCCACCAGGTCGAGCACGGCGAAGGCGAGCGGCCGGTCCGCGGCGTCAACCGCCACCCGGAGTCGCCCGGCCCGCTGGCAGGTGGCGAGCACGTCCAGCGGCAGCGGTGGCATGTCGGCGACGTCGACCATGCCGATCTCCCGGAACGGCGCCCCGGAGGCCGGCTCCATCCGCTGCACCTCAATCAACTCGTCCGGCCGGGCGATCCTGATGCTCCCCACGCCGCCGAGCCAAGCAGAGCGGCGCGATCCGGGCCAGCGTGTTTTTCCGCCCCATCCCGTACCGTGCACCGGTGCTCCTGTCCCTGCCGCCCGGCCACTTCCGCGCGTACCTGTTCGACTGCGACGGCACCATCGCCGACTCGATGCCGCTGCACTACGCCGCCTGGCGGTCGGCGCTGGACGAGTGGGGCTGCGAGTTCCCCGAGGACCTGTTCTACGCCTGGGGCGGCCGGCCGGTCGCCGACATCGTCGCCACGCTCAACGAGCGGCACGGGCTGGCCATGCCGGTCGACACGGTCGCGCGGCGGCGGGAGGCGCTGTACCAGCGGTCGCTGCCCGAACTGACCGCCGTACCCGAGGTGCTCGCGCACATCGAGGACGCCCACGGGCGGTACCCGTTCGCGGTCGTCTCCGGCAGCACCCGGGAGTCCGTCACCGCCTCGCTCACCACGCTCGGCCTGCTCGACCGGTTCGACGTGCTGGTCTGCGCCGGCGACTACGCGCGGGCCAAGCCCGACCCGGAGGCCTTCCTCGTCGCCGCCCGGCTGCTCGGCGTACCCCCGGAGTCCTGCCTCGTCTTCGAAGACACCGACCTGGGTATCGCGGCGGCCACCGCGGCCGGCATGGCGTCGGTCCGCGTACCGCAGCCCGCAGAGCGGGCCGTGACCGGTCTCCTGTGACCGGCGTCGCGTCGCCAGGGACGGCCGGTCCGGCCGGCCCTGCCTAGGGTCGGTGGCATGGCCGTCGATGAGGACGCCGCAGCTCCGCCACGGCCGCCGCGTGGGCTGAGGAGAATCCTGGGCGGGCCAGCCTCGCCGATCCCGCCGCCCGGGCGGCTGCGCACCCTCTCCCTGGCCACCCTGGCCAACACGGTCGGCTCGGGGCTGTGGCTGGCCGGCGCGGCCCTCTACCTCACCCGCGACGTGGGGCTCTCCGCCGCCTCGGTCGGCGCCGGGCTCACCGTCGCCGGGCTGGTCGGGCTGACCGCCAGCGTGCCGCTGGGCAGCCTCGCCGACCGGCGCGACCCGCGTACGCTCCGGGCGGTCCTGCAGCTGTGCCAGGCCGCGGTCGCCGCGTCGTACCTGCTGGTCGGCTCGTTCCCGGTGTTCCTCGTGGTGGCGGTGCTCGACGCGCTGCTCACCTCCGGCAACCTCGCCGTCCGCGCCGCGCTGGTCGCCGCCGTCGGCGGTCCCGAGGGACGGGTGCACGCCTTCGCCACGCTGCGGGCGGTGGCGAACCTGGGCATCGCGGTCGGGGCGGGGCTGGCCGGGTTCGCGCTGGCCGCCGACACGCACCTGGCGTACCAGGTGCTGGTGGCCGGCAACTCGGCCACCTACCTGCTGTCGGCGGCGCTGCTGCTGCGGCTGCCGGCCTACCCACCGGCCCCGCGCGACGGCACGGCCGCCCCGCGCCGGGGGCGGGCGCTGCGCGACGGACGCTTCCTCGCGGTGAGCGGGGCGTCGGCGGTGCTCGCCCTGCACTGGACGGTGCTCACGCTCGTCCTGCCGCTGTGGGCGGTGACCCGGGCCGGCGCGCCCCCGCCCGTGGTGTCGGCGGTGCTGCTGACCAACACGGTGCTCACCGTGCTGCTGGCGGTGCGGCTGAGCCGCGGCGCGGACGCCGCCGTGCCGGCGGCCCGGCAGCTGCGCCGGGCCGGCCTGGCGCTGGCCACGGCGATGCTGCTGTACGCCGCCACCGCCGGGCTGCCCACCGCCCTGGCGGTCGCGCTCCTGCTGGGCGCCACCGTCGTCTACACCGTCGGCGACCTGTGGCACGGCACCGCCGGAGCCGGGCTGGCCTACGACCTGGCTCCGCCGGAGGCCGTCGGCGCCTACCAGGGGGCGGACGGGATGCTCGCCGGCCTGGCCCGGGCGGTCGGCCCGGCCCTGCTGACCCTGGTGATCCTCGACGGCGGGGTGCCCGGCTGGCTGGCGGTGGCGGCGCTCTTCGCCGTCGTCGGCGTGACCGTCCCGCCGCTGACCAGGTGGGCGCTGGCCGGCCGGCGGTCGGCGGTCGCGGCCGGGAAGACCGACGACGGACCCGCGGACCCGGTGTAGCAGCATGTCGGCCATGAGCGATCAACGGACCATCACCATCCGGCCCGGCGGAGCCAACGACGCGGCCACCGTGCTGCGGCTGCTCGACCGCGCCACCGCCTGGCTGGTGGCCCACGGCCGGACCGGCCAGTGGGGCACCGAGCCGGCGTCGACCGACCCGCGCCGGATCGCCCAGGCCGACGCCTGGGCGACGGGCGGCGGACTGCACCTGGCGGTGCTCGACGACATCCCGGTCGGCGCGCTGGTGGTCGGTTCCGCCACCGATTACGTCCCCCCGGCCACCGAGCCCGAGCTGTACGTCAACCTGCTGGTCACCGACCGGGCGCACGCCGGCCTGGGGATCGGGGCGCGGCTGCTGGAGCACGCCGCGGAGCTGGCCCGGGCGCGCGGGCTGGGGCTGCTGCGGGTGGACTGCTACGGCGGGGACGACCGGGCGCTGGTCCGCTTCTACGAGGGCTGCGGCTTCACCGCCACCGACCCGTTCACCGTCGAGCGCCCGGGTCGGGAGCCCTGGCCCGGCCAGGTCCTCGCCCGCCGCCTCGGCTGAGCGCTCACACGTCGACGTCGACGGGGACGCCCGGCGGCAGCCAGCGGACGGCCCGCCGGACCGGCTCGGGAGTTCGGGCGAACGCCTGCTCCACCGCCTGCCGACCCTCCCGGAAGCGCTGTGACCGCCCCGACGGCGGCCGCTCCCAGTGTCGCGCCGGCCGGGCGCGGCGTCAGCCGATCTCCTCGTCGACGAAGCACCAGCGCCACGTCTCCCCCGGCTGGATCGACCGCATCACCGGGTGCCCGGTGGCCTCGAAGTGCTTCGTCGCGTGCTGGTTCGGCGAGGAGTCGCAACAGCCGATGTGCCCGCAGGTCAGGCAGCCCCGCAGGTGCACCCAGTCGGCGTTGCCGATGGCCAGGCAGTCCGGGCACTCGTCGGTGGGCTTCGGTTCGACCAGGGCCCCTTCGGCCAGATGCGGACAGCTCATCGGTCATCCCCCCACTCGACTCGGCTGCTCACTCGTCGTTCTCCCGGCGCAGCAACGATTCCTCCAGGTCCAGGTCGCGGTAGGCGCGCACCAGCACCTCCTCGGGGATCTTCCCGGAGTCCCGGGCGGCCCGGAAGACCTCCCGCTCGGCGTCGATCATCTCCTGCCGCAGCCGACCGTACGCCTGGGACGGGGTTTCCCGCCCGGCGCCCCCCAGCCGTTCCCAGGCCAGGTTGGTGCGGCTCTGCACGAGTCGCTGCAACCGCTCGACGACGGCCTGGGGCGCCCCGTCGGCCAGCTCGTCGAGGCGCTCCCGGGCCGCGCGGCTGGCCTGCTGTTGCACAGCCGCGGCGGAGAGCGCGTCCTGCACCGGGTCGTCCGGCGGGAGCTTCAACCGCCGGGCGACGGCCGGCAGGGTGGCGCCCTGGGCGACCAGGGTGACCACGATCACCGCGAACGCCAGCCAGATGAAGAGCTGCCGCGGGTACGGCCGCCCCTCGGCCAGGGTGAGCGGCAGGGCCAACGCGGCGGCGAGGGTGACCACCCCGCGCATCCCGGCCCAGCCGAGGACGATCGGGACCCGCACCGGCGGCGCCGGGTCCCGGCGCCGGACCCGGGGCACCAGCCGGGCCAGGTAGGTGGACGGGAAGAGCCAGACGAACCGGGTGACGAAGACGGCGGCCAGCACCGCGACGGTGATCCCGGCGAGGAAGCCGAATGGCTCGTTCAGGTCCCGGACCACCTCCCGCAGTTGCAGGCCGACCAGCAGGAAGACCAGCCCCTCCAGCAGGAACCGGATCAGCCGCCAGAACGCGGCGACCTGGAGCCGGGAGGCGGCCGACATCAGCAGCGGCAGCTTGTGGCCGATGCCCAGCCCGGTCACCACCACGGCCACCACCCCGGAGGCGTGGATCTCCTCGGCGGCGAAGACCACCGCGAACGGCACGATCAGCGACAGCGCGTTGTCCAGCACCGCATCGGTGGTCCGCTTGTGCAGGTAGCCGAAGACGACGACGCCGAGCAGTCCGATCAGGATGCCGCCGCCGGTGGCGACCAGCACCTCGCGGGCCACGTCCCCGACGCCCACCCCGCCGCCGGCCACGGTGGCCGAGACGATGGCTACCCGGAGCAGCACCAGCGCGGTGGCGTCGTTGACCAGGCTCTCCCCCTCCAGGATGGTGACGATCCGGCGGGGCAGCCCGACCTTCCGGGCCACCGCGGTGGCGGCCACCGCGTCCGGCGGCGCCACCACCGCGCCGAGGGCCAGGCAGATCGCGTACGGCAGGTCGGGCAGGAACAGGTGCACGACCGTGCCCACCACGAAAGCGGTGAACAGCACCAGCCCCACCGCGAGCAGCAGGATCGGCCGCAGGTTGAGCCGGAACGCCGGCACCGACGTCTCCAGGGCCGCCACGTAGAGCAGCGGCGGCAGGATGCCCACCAGCACCAGGGTCGGGTCCAGCCGGACCTGCGGGAAGAACGGCAGGAAGGACAGCGCGAGGCCGAGGACGACCAGCAGGATCGGCGCGAGCAGGCCCAACCGGCGGGCCAGCGCCGCGCCGAAGGTGGCGATCGCGAGGAAGACCACGACCTGGAACAGAGCTTCCATGGGGTACGAGCCTAGGCGGCCCGCGTTACCGGCGTGATCCGGCCGCGGTACGCAGTTTCGGCAGCACCTCGGCGCCGAACGCGTCGATGAACGCCCGCTGCTCCTGCCCGACGTGGTGCAGGGCGATCTGATCGAAGCCGAGCGCCAGGTACTCCTCCAGCCAGCCGACGTGCCGGCCCAGGTCGGCGGAGACGTTCACGGTCGAGGTGACCTTCTCCAGCGGCACGTCCTGGCTGACGACGTCGAAGTGCTCGGCCATCTCCAGGTCCCAGCAGACCGGCGGGGCGAAGACGTTGCTGCGCCACTGGTCGTACGCGATGGCCTCGGCCGCCGCCTGGTCGGGCGCCCAGCTCACGTGCGCCTGGAGGTGCAGCGGCCCTCGCCCGCCGGCGTCCCGGTACGCGTCGATCATCTGCCGCAGGTGGTCGACCGGCGCGTTGACGGTGATCAGGCCGTCCGCCCACTCGGCGCACCAGCGGGCGGTGGCCACGCTGACCGCCGCCCCGATCAGCGCCGGCGGCTGCTCGGGACGGGTCCACAGCTTCGCCCGGTCGACCCGGACCAGCCCGTCGTGGCTGACCTCCTCGCCGGCCAGCAGCGCCCGGATCACGTCGACGCACTCGCGCAGCCGCGCGGTGCGGACGTCCCTGCGCGGCCAGCCGTCGCCGGTGATGTGCTCGTTGCTCGCCTCGCCGGTGCCCAGCGCCGCCCAGAACCGGCCCGGGTACATCGCGCCGAGGGTGCCGATGGCCTGCGCGATGATCGCCGGGTGGTAGCGCTGCCCGGGCGCGTTGACCACGCCGAACGGCAGGTTGGTGGCCTGGAGGGCGGCGCCCAGCCAGGACCAGGCGAAGCCGGAGTGGCCCTGCCGGGCGCTCCACGGTGAGAAGTGGTCCGAGGACATGGCGGCGCCGAAGCCGGCCCGCTCGGCATGGATCACCGCTGCCAGCAGCTTGCCGGGGTGGATCTGCTCGTGGGACGCGTGGAAGCCGAACACCGTCATGGGCGCACCTCCTACCCATGACGGTGCCCGGCCAATCGCGGCTACTCGGCGTGCGCGCCGGCCCCGGCGGAGGCGGCGCCTTCGCCGATCCAGACGGTCTTGGTGTTGCAGAACTCCCGCATGCCCACGGCGGACAGCTCCCGGCCGTAGCCGGAGTTCCTCACGCCGCCGAAGGGCAGCTCCGGGAAGGACGTCGTCATGCCGTTGAGGAAGACGTTGCCGGCGTCCAGGTCGGTGGCGAAGCGCTCCTGCTCGGCGGGGTCGGTGGTCCAGGCGTTGGAGCCGAGGCCGAACTTGGTGCCGTTGGCCACCTCGATGGCCTCCTCATAGGAGGCGACCCGGTAGAGGCCGGCGACCGGGCCGAAGACCTCCTCGGACCACATCCGCATCTGCGGGGTCAGGTCGGTGACCACGGTCGGCGGGTAGTACCAGCCGTCGCCGGCGGGCTGCTCGCCGCCGCAGAGGACGGTCGCGCCCTGGTCGATCGCGTCCCGCACCTGGGCGTCCACCTCGCCCCGGCCGTGCTCGCTCGCGAGAGGACCGACGTCGGTGCTCTCGTCCATCGGGTCGCCGACCTTCAGCGCCGCCATGTTGGCGGCGAACTTGTCCGCGAAGGCGTCGAAGACGTCCGTGTGCACGATGAACCGCTTCGCGGCGATGCAGGACTGGCCGTTGTTCTGGCAGCGGGCGGTGGTGGCGACCTCGGCGGCCCGGTCCAGGTCGGCCGAGGGCATCACCACGAACGGGTCACTGCCGCCGAGCTCCAGCACCGTCTTCTTCAGCTCCCGGCCGGCGATCTGGGCGATCGAGCGACCGGCGCCCTCGCTGCCGGTCAGCGTGGCGGCGCGGACCCGGGGATCGCTGAGGATCCGGTCGACGGCGTCCGAGCCGACCAGCAGGGTGGTGAACGCGCCCTCGGGGAAACCGGCCCGGCGCAACACGTCCTCCAGGTAGAGGGCGGTCTGCGGCACGTTCGACGCGTGCTTGAGCAGGCCGGTGTTGCCGGCCATCAGGGCCGGCGCGGCGAACCGGATCACCTGCCACAGCGGGAAGTTCCACGGCATCACCGCGAGCACCGGACCGAGCGGCTGGTAGCGGACGAACGCCCGCTTCGCCTTCACCGCGCCGGCGTCGGCCAGCTCGTCGGCGAGCATCCGCTCGGCGTTCGCGGCGTAGAAGCGGCAGGCGGTCGCGCACTTGGTCACCTCGGCCTTCGCCGCCGCGTACGTCTTGCCCATCTCGGTGGTCATCAGCCGGGCGGTGTCGTCGCGCTCGGCGTCGAGCAGGTCGGCCGCCGCGTTCATCCACCGGGCCCGCTGGGCGACGGTGGTGCGGTGCAGCTCCCGGAAGGCGAGGTCGGACCGCTCGATGGCGGCGTCGATCTGCTCGTCCGACATCGGGTCGTACGTCTTGAGCACCTGTCCGGTGGCGGGATTGGTGGTGGCGATGGGCATGTCGTACTCCTGTCACTCGAACAGTGAGTGCCGCGAGCCCGGCTCCTCGCGGTGGCGGGCCGCGCGTCGGCGTTGGATGACGACCAGGTCGACCACGGCCACCACGGCGAGGACCGCGCAGACGACGCCCAGCCATGCCAGGTGCACCCGGAACGCCAGGACCGCGAAGACGGTCATGCTGACCAGGCCGAACAGGGCCAGCGCGAACCGGAGGTTCAGCGCGCTGTACGCGTGGCCGACCGTGCCACGGGCACGCCGGGGCTGCGATCTCGTCATTCCTCCGGGCTACCCCGGCACGAGCGCCGCTAACCGGCCGAACCGCCTCGGTGGACCCCGGTGATCCCCGCCACTGAGCGGGTATCCGGCGGCTGCCACACCCCCGGTGGGTTGCGTTACACCGGCTACGCCGCGACGGGCCGATCCCGACGACGGCGGGAAGGATGAGGGCATGACCATGACCCACGCGGTGCCGGTGACCGTCGCCATCGCCCGGCGCGCCGATCCGGCGCGCACCGAGGAGATGGTGGCGTGGATGCGGGCCGGCACGGCGCTGGCCGAGAGCTTCCCCGGCTTCCTGGGCGCCGGGTTCGTGCGGAGTGCGCCGGGGTCGCCCGAGTGGCACGTGATGTACCGCTTCGCCGACGACCAGACGCTGCGCCGGTGGGAGGAGTCCCCGCAGCGGCACTGGTGGCTCACCTCGGCCCAGGGCATCGTCGAGCACACCCGGGTGGAGCGGCGGACCGGCATCGAGGGCTGGTTCGAGCAGCCGGTCGACCGCGTGGTGGAGACGCTGACGCCGGCCGCCGCCGAGGCCGCCGCGCCGCCAAGGTGGAAGCAGGCGGTGACGATCTGGCTGGCGTTCTTCCCGCTGAGCCTCACGGCGACGCTGCTCACCGCCCGGTTCATCGCCGGCGTGCCGTTGGCGGCGCGGACCCTGCTGATGACGCTCTGCCTGACCCCGCTGATGACCTACCTGGTGCTGCCCCGGATCACCCGGGCCCTGCACTGGTGGCTGCACGGCCAGCCGGCCCCCTGGCGGAACGGTCGGTAGCACGCCCATTTTAACGACAGTTGTCAATGCCTGAAAGCTGACCGGAGTCGTTCCCCATCGCGCGACGCGCATAGGGTCACCGTGCCGTTGCTCTGCGCCGTCGGACGGGGGACGTGATGCCTCGACGCTGGGTCGCCGCCCTCGCGTGCCTGGCGGCGCTGGTCGCGATCGCCTGCGACGGGGCCGACGCCTCGCCGCGACCGTCGGACTCCGCGCGCCCCGGCGCGCCGGCGGTGATGTCGGCGCTCGGCGACTCCATCACCACCGGTTTCGCCTCCTGCCTGGTGCTGGTCACCTGCGAACGCAACTCCTGGTCCACTGGGGACGGCCTGCGGGTGGAGAGCCACTACCGGCGGCTGCGCGAGCGCAACCCGGCGCTGCGGGCGTACGACCGGGCGGCGGCGGGGGCCCGGGCCACGGCGTTGGCCGGGCAGGCCGGCGCGGCGGTCCGCGACAAGGCGGACTACGTCACGGTGCTGATCGGCGCCAACGACGCCTGCCACGGCGGCATCGACGCGATGACCCCGGTGGCCACCTTCCGCGATCAGGTCGACCGGGGCCTGCGAGTGCTGCGCAAGGGCCGGCCCAGGGCGCGGGTGCTGGTGGTCAGCATCCCCGACCTGTACCGGCTCTGGCAGGTTGGGCACACCGAGCCCCGGGCGGTGCGGGCCTGGGCGTACGGCATCTGCCCGGCACTGCTGGCCGACCCGACCTCGACGGCGCCCGTCGCGGTGGCCCGCCGGACCCGCTTCCGGCAGCGGATCGACGACTACAACGCCCAGCTCCGCGCGGCCTGCCGGGCGTACGGGTCACGCTGCCGGTGGGACGGCGGTGCGGCGCACCGGCTGCGCTTCGGCCTCGACCTGGTCAACTCCCTGGACTGGTTCCACCCGAACGCCTCCGGCCAGGACCGGCTCTCCGAGGTGAGCTGGCCGGCCGCCGGCTGGTCGGGCTGAGCGGCGCCGGCCGTTCGATCCGACCCGGCCCGGCCCGGTGCCGCTGCCCGGCGTTGCGGGGGAAAACGCTGGGCGGCGGCCGGGTCAGGGGCGGCGCTGCCGGGGCAGGCCGTCCGGACCGTTGCGGTAGAGGGCGCGGGCCCGCTCGGCGAGATCCCTGGTCGCCGAGGAGTTGGCCCAGGTGCCGAGGATGATCGCCGCGCCGGGGACCACCTTGGCGACGACCCGCTTCGCCGCCCGCATCCCGGCCATCTGGGCCAGCCGTACGCCGAGCTGGAGCATCACCCGGCCCAGCGGGCGTTCCCCGGCCATGCCGAAGAGCGCCCCGGCGCGTTCCCGCCCGGCGGCCACCCCGAGGGCGAGCCGAGCACTCTCGGCGACCTTGTGCACCCGCTGCAGCACCAGCAGGTCGGTGGCCCGGTCGGGGTGCACCGCGTCGACGCCGTACGCCGCCGCGACGTGCAGCACCAGCCGGGCCTGGGTCCAGGCCAGCACGCCCACGTCGACCACCGCGCCGGCCAGCCCGGCGGCGCCGGAGACCGCGCCGGAGAGCCGGGCGTGGTTGACGAACTTGCGGACCGCCTGGTCGGCCAGCTCGTCACCGGAGACGTCGGGCCGCTCCGCGCGCTCCCGGGCGGCCCACTGCGCCGCCTCCGGCCCGAGCCGCCGGACGGCCTCCAGGGCCAGGTGCTCCGGGGCGTACTGGGGGTCGTCCCGCATCCGGTCCCAGAGCGTGGCCGGCGGCGTCTCGGGGGCGTCGGCCGGGGCGGTGGGCGGGGTGGGGACGGTGGGCTCGCCGTCGACGGGCGCGGAGTCGGTCACCAGGGCTCCCGGGGGGGGTCGGTTCGCGGCGTACGGGGTCAGCGCCGGCGGCTGGACAGCCGCGACGCCAACTGCTTGAGCTTGCGCTGGTTCTCCGGCTTCGCCAACTCGCGCCGTCCCCGCTCGACGAGTTGCTGACCGCGCGGCGAACGCAGGAACGTGCTGATCCGTTGCACCAGTGACATGTCGTCCTCCTGTCGGCGGTCCCCCGTCATGTGTACCCGGGAGCGGCAACCCCTGGTACCCGGAGCCGCCGTCCGGCACGCGTCCACAGTGCGCCCGCGACACCCGCCCCGGTCAGCCGAGGATCGCGTCGACGACCTCGTCGGCCCGCCACTCGTGCTGGGCGTACGCCCACGGGAAGGCGGACACCTGCACGGCCTGGGCGGCGTCGGTGAGCGCCATGTCCTGCCAGCCGGGGATCTGCTCCAGTGCGGTGAGGAACTGCTTCGTGGCGTACTCCGGCCTCATGAGGTCGCCCACCGTCCCCCAGCCGCTGCTGGGACGCTGCTGGAACAGCCCGACCGAGTCGTGGTCCCAGCCGATCGCCTGGTGCGGGTAGTTCTGCGACTCGGGCAGCACCGCGCTGGCGTAGTTGTAGAGGTTGCTCTCCTGCATCGCGGTGGCCACCGCGATGACCAGGCCGCGGCGGGGCACACCCATGTCCCGGCCGGCGCGCACGATCGCCTTGGCGTTGTCCATCTGGTCCTCGTCGAGGCCGGCCACCGGGGCGATCCGCTTCGGCTTCGGCTTCGGCTTGGGCTTGGCCACGGGCTTCTCGGTGGCCGACGGGGAGACGTCCGGGTCGGCGGTCTGCGGGACCGGCGCCGGGGTCTGCCGGTCGCTGCCCCGGGACGCCGCGTCCGGGGTCGCCCGCTCGGCGACCTGCGCCGGCTGGGCGGGGGCATTCGTGCCGTCGACCGCGCCGGCGCCGACCTGGGTGACGCCGACCAGGCCGAGGCAGCAGACCGCGCCGGTGGCCACCGCCAGCCGGGTCCGGCCGGGCCGGGGGGCGAGGGGGTTAGCGAAGCCGCCGAGGCGGGTACGGAGGAAGCCGAGGCCGGGGAGCCGGGAAGCGGAGGGCTCGCAGGGGCTGGTTGACCGAACGGTGGAGGAGCTATCGTCCGAACGGTCAGCCGAACCGCCGAGGCCGCACTGGTCGTCGAGGGTGCCGTCGTCACGCATTCGACGAGGCTAGGCGGGTGGACCACGGGTCACCCAGCGTCACCGAGTGGCCCTGCTCACAGTTGCGCCCGCCCGAACCGGACCGGCCGGGCCGTCCCCTGCGTGGACGGGAGGATCCTCGCGGATCGGTCAAACCTCCGCCGGGCCACGAGTCGCGCTGCCCGGGGGAGGTAGCACGCGCCCGGCGGGCGACCACGCCATGAACGACTAACTAGTCCTTTCGGCCGATCCACCATTCACCCTTACGGCGACAGGCGGTGCAAGATCAGCGTATTCGCCCCGAATTGATCACCCGATGCGCCGAATTGTGATCATCCAGCGGCCGCCGAGCCGGGTCCCGCCGGAATGGATCAGGATTGCGGGTACGTTGCCCGAACCGGGTGCCGTGCGCGCACGGCCACCCGTACGCGCGTATCCAGGGAGGTCCCGACCGGTGCTCGACCCACACGAGCTCTACGAACTCACCGACGAGCTGCCCGAACTCGGTCAACCGGTGCTGATCCAGGCGCTCACCGGCTTCGTCGACGCCGGCAACGCCACCCGGCTGGCCCGTGAGCAGCTGCTCACCTCCCTCCAGGCGCGGCCGATCGCCCGGTTCGACGTCGACCAGCTCTTCGACTACCGCTCCCGCCGCCCGGTGATGACCTTCGTCGAGGACCGCTGGACCGACTACGACGCCCCGGCGCTGGAGCTGCACCTGCTCCACGACGACGACGAGACGCCCTTCCTGCTGCTCACCGGCCCCGAGCCGGACGTCCAGTGGGAGCGCTTCGTGGCCGCGGTCGCCGGGCTCTCCGCCCGGCTGGACGTCCGGCTCACCGTCGGGCTCAACTCCATCCCGATGGCGGTGCCGCACACCCGTCCCACCGGGGTCACCGCGCACGCCACCCGCCGGGAGCTGATCGCCGGCTACGAGCCGTGGCTGCAACGGGTGCAGGTGCCGGGCAGCGTCGGCCACCTGCTGGAGTACCGCCTCGGCGAGCAGGGCCGCGACGCGCTCGGCTTCGCCGCGCACGTGCCGCACTACGTCGCCCAGACCGAGTACCCGGCCGCCGCCGAGGCCCTGCTCGCCTCGGTGTCCCGCAGCACCGGCCTGCTGCTGCCCGGCGACGGGCTGCGCGCGGCCGCCGAGGTGGTCCGGGTGGAGATCGACCGCCAGGTCGCCCAGACCGAGGAGGCGGCCACCCTGGTCCAGGCCCTGGAGGAGCAGTACGACGCGTTCGCCCGGGGCCGCGGCGAGAAGAACCTGCTGGCCGCCGAGACCGGCCCGCTGCCCACCGCCGATGAACTCGGCGCCGAGCTGGAACGCTTCCTCGCCGAACAGACCCGGCCGAACGACACCCCCGGCTCCTGACCGCCGGGCCGGGCCCGGTCGGTTCGGCTGCCGAGCCGGCCACCGCGCCCCGGCTCGTGACCGCCGGGGCCCGCCCGGCCGATTCGGGCCGCGACACCCGGGGCGGCCGAGGCGGCGCGGCGGGCGGCGATGCGGCAGGCTGAAGGCATGCGCCTGGCGACCTGGAACGTCAACTCGGTGAAGGCCCGCCTCCCCCGGCTGCTCGACTGGCTGGCCACCACGAAGCCCGACGTCGCCTGCCTGCAGGAGACCAAGTGCCCCGACGGGGCGTTCCCGGTCACCGAGGTGGGCGAGCTGGGCTACGAGGTGGCCAGCCACAGCGACGGCCGGTGGAACGGGGTGGCCATCCTCTCCCGGGTCGGGCTGGCCGACGTTGCCGTCGGGTTCCCCGGCGAGCCCGGCTTCCCCGAGCCGGAGGCCCGGGCCATCTCGGCGACCTGCGACGGGCTGCGGGTCTGGTCGGTGTACGTGCCGAACGGCCGCGCCCCCGACGACCCGCACTACGCGTACAAGCTGGCCTGGTTCGCCGCGCTGCGCGACGCGCTCGAACCGGAGCTGACCGGCGGGCTGCCCCTCGCGGTCTGCGGCGACTTCAACGTCGCACCGACCGACGCCGACGTCTGGGACCCGGCGCTCTTCGTCACCTCCACCCACGTCACCCCCGCCGAGCGGGCGGCCCTGGCCGCGCTGCGCGACCTCGGGCTCAGCGACGTGGTGCCCACCCCGATGAAGGGCCCGCACCCCTTCACCTACTGGGACTACCGGGCCGGGATGTTCCACCAGAACAAGGGCATGCGGATCGACCTGGTGTACGCCTCCGCGCCGTTCGCCCGCACGGTCCGCTCCGCCTACGTGGACCGGGAGGCGCGCAAGGGCAAGGGCCCCTCCGACCACGCCCCGATCGTGGTGGACGCCGACCTGGTACCGGCCGTCGAGGGGTTCTGAGCCGCCCCGCCGTCGTCGCGGCCCGGACCGGCGGCCGGGCCGGTCGTTAGTGTGAAGGCATGGCAGTCGTGAAGATCAACGCGATCGACGTCCCGCCCGGCTCCGGTGAGGAGCTGGAGAAGCGGTTCGCGGCCCGGGCCGGCGCGGTGGAGAACTCACCCGGCTTCCTCGGCTTCGAGCTGCTCCGCCCGGTCGCCGGGGAGAGCCGCTACTTCGTCTACACCCGCTGGGAGTCCGAGGAGGCGTACCGGGCGTGGGCGGCAGGCCCGTCCCGGGCCGCGCACGCCGGCGGCGGCGGCGAGGGTGGCGAGCAGCGCCGGCCGGTCGCCAGCGGCGCGACGCTGCTGGAGTTCGAGGTGGTCCAGCAGGTGCCCGGCAAGGGCTGAGCCCGGTCAGGGCCGGCGGGTGTCGACCAGTGAGGCGAACGCGATCACGTTGTCCGCGTAGCCGGTCCTTCCGCCCAGCCAATCGCCGCCGCAGGTGATCAGGCGCAGCCCCGGCGGCCCGTCGTCGCCGTACACCCGGTCGGCCGGCAGGTTCGCCTTGTCGAAGTGCTCGACCGTGTCGACCTTGAAGGTCACCAGGCTCCGGTCCGACCGGGTCACCTCGATCCGGTCGCCGGGCTTGAGCTTGCCCAGCTCGTAGAAGACCGCCCGGCCGCTCTTGGTGTCCACGTGCCCGACGATGATCGCCCGGCCCGGCTCCCCCGGCGTCGGGCCGCGGTCGTACCAGCCGGTCTGGTTGTGCTTGCTCAGCGGCGGCACGGCGATCGAGCCGTCCCTGGCCTGCCCGACCGGGATCACCGGCGCGCTGACCTTGATCGCCGGCACGGAGAGGCTGACCGGGCGGCTCGCCGGCAGCCGGTTCTCCGGCTGCGGGTCGCCCTGCGCGGGGCGCGCCGGATCGGCGGCCCAGTCGAACGGCCCGGCGGTGCGGCCGAGCCCGGCCCCGGTGGCGAAGACCCCGATCAGGACCAGCACCACGGCCAACGGCGCCGACCAGCGGCTGCGCCCCGCCCCCGGGTCACGCCGGGCCGAGCGGGCGGCCGGCTGCGGAGCGGGATGCGAGGCCATGGCGTACTCAGCGGCTGGCGGCGCCACGGACGGTACGGGGCCGGCGGGACGCCACCACGCCGACGGTCGCCCCGGCCAGGGTCAGCGCGAGCCCCACCGGCACGAGCAGGCCGCCGAGACCGAGCCCGCCGGCGGTGCCGCCGAAGCCGGTCGCCGGCCCACGGCTCGGCCCACGGCTCGACTCGACCCGCTTGACCACCTGCAGCATCGTCGACGCGGTCTGGCCGCCCGGGCACTCCAGCTTGACCCGGTAGTTGCCGGGACGGGTCCGCTCCCTGACCATCGGCGAGGCGGTCAGCAGCCCGCGCTGCGGTTGCACCTGCACCCGGCCGAAGGCGTCCGACACCACGATGGCCGGCACCGAGTTGTCCCGGCAGCTCGCCCGGATGCCGACCAGGAAGCCGGGCTCCACGGTGCTCGGCGTGACCTCGACGAAGATCACGTCTTCGGGCTGCGACTGCGGCTGGCCGGGCGCCGGCTCGGCGACGGGGAACGGGGCGGCCAGGGCGGGTACCGCCCCGAGCAGCGGGGCGAACACGGCAGCCGCGATCACCAGCGCCGCGCGGCGCGTGACTGACACCATGACCCCTCCCGGCGCGGTAGGGCGGTACCGGGCAGCGGGCCGCCCGTCCTGCCGTACGGGATGAATCCTCTCACCCCCGGCCGCACCTCACATCCGATCGGCCGAACCCTCGCGTAGGCTCGGGTCGCTGTGACCTCCACCGACCAGAACCTCGCCGCCCCGCCCGCACACGCCGCGCGGATCCGCACCTTCCACCCCCGCCGGGGGCGGATGAGCGGCCGCCAGCTCGACGCGCTGGACCGGCTCTGGCCGGCGTACGGCCTGGACATCGCCGACCTCGACGGACCGTTCGATCCGACGGCGCTCTTCGGCCGGCAGGCCCCGCTGGTGCTGGAGATCGGGTCCGGCATGGGCGACGCCACCGCCGCGATGGCGGCGGCCGATCCGGACCGACACTATCTGGCGGTTGAGGTGCACACGCCCGGAATCGCCAACCTCCTCGACCTGGCGGACCGGCACGCGCCGGGCAACGTCCGGGTGGCCCGGGGCGACGCGTTGGACCTGGTCCGGGCGCTGCCGGAGGGCTCGCTGGACGCGGTGCACGTCTTCTTCCCCGACCCGTGGCCGAAGGCCCGGCACCACAAGCGCCGGCTGATCCAGCCCGGCCACGTGGCGCTGCTGCGTTCCCGGCTGGCCCCGGGCGGGACGCTGCACTGCGCCACCGACTGGGCCGATTACGCCGAGTCGATGCGGGAGACCCTGACCGCCGACCCGGAGCTGGTCGACACCCACGGCGGCTTCGCCCCCCGCCCCGCCCACCGCCCGGTGACCAAGTTCGAGCGCCGCGCCGTCACCGCCGGCCGTCCCGTCTTCGACCTGATCCACCGCCGGGTGGCCCCCACCCCCGCGCCCGTCCGGGGCTGAGCCGCGGGCGCACCCCTCGGGTGGTCGGCGCTAGGCGCGGATCGGGACGCGTGGGACGGACCGCGCGCCCGGCGGGCGCCGCGGACGCCCCGGTTGGCGCGGCGACCCATGATCCAGGCACCATGGGGGGCGATATGACGCTCACTGCCGCGCTGCCTCGAAGCGCCGACCCCGACACCCTCTTCGACGCGTTCGCCGGCTGGGCGAAGGAGCGCGGCCTCGACCTCTACCCCCACCAGGAGGAGGCGGTCATCGAAATCGTCTCCGGCGCGAACGTGATCATGAATACGCCGACCGGCTCGGGCAAGAGCCTGGTCGCGATCGCCGCCCACTTCGCCGCCCTGGCCGATGACCGGACCACCTTCTACACCGCGCCGATCAAGGCCCTGGTCTCGGAGAAGTTCTTCGCCCTCTGCGAGGTCTTCGGCGCGGAGAACGTCGGCATGCTCACCGGCGACGCCAGCGTCAACGCCGACGCCCCGATCATCTGCTGCACGGCGGAGATCCTGGCCAACCTCGCGCTGCGCGAGGGCGCCCGGGCCGACGTCGGCCAGGTGATCATGGACGAGTTCCACTTCTACGCCGAGCCGGACCGGGGCTGGGCCTGGCAGGTGCCGATCATCGAACTGCCGCAGGCGCAGTTCGTCCTGATGTCCGCCACCCTCGGCGACACCACCCGGTTCGTCGACGACCTCACCCGGCGCACCGGCCGGCCGACCGCCGTCGTCCGCTCGGCCGAGCGGCCGGTCCCGCTCCTCTTCTCATACGCGATGACCCCGCTGCACGAGACCCTGGAGGAGCTCCTCCAGACCAAGCAGGCCCCGGTGTACGTCGTGCACTTCACCCAGGCCGCCGCGCTGGAACGCGCCCAGGCGCTGATGAGCGTCAACGTCTGCACCCGGGCCGAGAAGGACATGATCGCGCAGGCGATCGGGAACTTCCGGTTCACCTCCGGCTTCGGCAAGACGCTGTCCCGGCTGGTCCGGCACGGCATCGGCGTGCACCACGCCGGCATGCTGCCCAAGTACCGCCGCCTGGTGGAGACCCTGGCCCAGGCCGGGCTGCTCAAGGTCATCTGCGGCACCGACACCCTGGGCGTCGGCATCAACGTGCCGATCCGCACCGTGCTCTTCACCGGCCTGTCCAAGTACGACGGGACGCGCACCCGGCTGCTCAAGGCCCGCGAGTTCCACCAGATCGCCGGCCGGGCCGGACGGGCCGGCTTCGACACCCTCGGCCGGGTCGTGGTGCAGGCCCCCGAGCACGTCATCGAGAACTCCAAGGCCCTGGCCAAGGCCGGCGACGACCCGAAGAAGCGCCGCAAGGTGGTCAAGAAGAAGCCGCCGGAGGGCTCGATCGGCTGGGGCGAGCCGACCTTCCAGCGCCTGGTCGAGGCCGAGCCGGAGCCGCTCACCTCCAGCTTCCAGGTCAGCCACTCGATGCTGCTCAACGTCATCGGCCGCCCCGGCGACGCGTTCGCCTCGATGCGGCACCTGCTCACCGACAACCACGAGGACCCGGCCGCCCAGCGCCGGCACATCCGCCGGGCCATCGCCATCTACCGGGCGCTCAAGGCCGGCGGCGTGGTCGAGCAGCTCGACGAGCCCGACGAGACCGGCCGCCGGGTCCGGCTCACCGTCGACCTCCAGCTCGACTTCGCGCTCAACCAGCCGCTCTCCCCCCTCGCCCTGGCGACGATCGAGCTGCTGGACCAGGAGTCCCCGTCGTACGCCCTCGACGTGCTCTCGGTGATCGAGTCGATCCTCGACGACCCGCGCCAGGTGCTCTCCGCGCAGCAGTTCAAGGCGCGCGGCGAGGCGGTCGCCGCGATGAAGGCCGAGGGCATCGAGTACGAGGCCCGGCTGGAGCTCCTCGACGAGGTGACCTGGCCCAAGCCCCTCGCCGAGCTGCTGGACGGCGCGTACGAGATGTACCGGCAGGGGCACCCCTGGGTCGCCGACCACCAGCTCTCCCCCAAGTCCGTCGTCCGGGACATGTACGAGCGGGCGATGACCTTCACCGAGTACGTGCAGTTCTACGGGCTGTCCCGGTCGGAGGGCCTGGTGCTGCGGTACCTCGCCGACGCATACAAGACGCTGCGGCAGACCGTGCCCGAGGACGCCAAGACCGAGGATCTGGTCGACCTCATCGAGTGGCTGGGCGAGCTGGTCCGCCAGGTCGACTCCAGCCTGATCGACGAGTGGGAGCGGCTGCGCAACCCGTCCGACGTGGCGGAGGTGGCCCAGGCCCACGCCGCCCTGGACGACCGGCCGCCGGCGGTCACCCGCAACACGCGGGCGTTCCGGGTGCTGGTGCGCAACGCGCTGTTCCGGCGGGTCGAGCTGGCCGCCCTGCGCCGCTGGGACCTGCTCGGCGAACTCGACGCCGGGGACGGCTGGGACGCCGACGCCTGGGCGGACGCGCTGGAGCCGTACTTCGAGTCGTACGACTCCATCGGGGTGGGGCCGGACGCGCGCGGGCCGGCGCTGCTCATGATCGAGCAGGGTCGGGACCGGTGGGCCGTCCGGCAGATCCTCGACGACCCGGAGGGTGACCACGACTGGGGCATCAGCGCGGAGGTCGATCTGGCCGCCTCCGACGAGGTGGGCGCCGCGGTCGTCCGGATCACCGCCGTCGGGCAGCTGTAGAAATTTCTCCGCGAGGGGCCGTCCGGTGCGTCCGGACGGCCCCTTTTGTGCCCTGGGCGATGTCAGGCCCGTCGATTAGAATGTATGTACTAATCGAGTTCCTGACCTGGGAGGATGCTCGTGACCGCGCCCATCTCCACCCCCCTGTCGCCGTACGCCACCCTCCTCGGCTTCACCCGGTACGTCGACCGCACCGGGCCCACCAAGGCCACCTTCGTCGGCGGCCTGCGCAAGCAGCGCGCGAGCCGGCACGGGTTCAACCCGCACGGCCAGTTCGTCAAGGCGCTCAAGGCCGACGTCGCGTTCCACACCGGCGGCACCCACCTCGCCCAGGTGGCCGACCTGGTCAAGCCCCGCTGGCGCCCGCTCTACCAGGCGCTCGTCCCCGGCGCCACGGCCTGGCTCCAGTCGCTCGGCGAGCCGGTGAATGTCGACCTCGCCCAGACCCGCGACGCCCTCGCGATGCTCGGCGACCTGCCCGTCAAGATCAATCCTCACTTCGGCGTCCGGTACGCCGACGGCCGCGCCGAGGCGGTCCGCCTGCACTTCGACGAGGCCCCGCCCAGCGAGGAGGCGACCCTAGCGACTCTGCACCTGATGGCCCGCCACATGGACGCGGTGCTCCCGCACGCCGAGCCGGTGCTGGTCGACGTCCGGCGCGGCAAGGCCCACCGCATGCCCGAGACAATCAAGCCCGAGCAGGTCGAGCAGTGGCTGGCCGGCGAGGCGGCGGCCTTCCGCGCCATCTGGTCCACCGCCGCCTGACCCCCCACACACAACGCCGGCCCACCGCCCGCCCGAACGGATGCACGGAGAAAGGACCCTCTCTCCGTGCATCCACCTGGGCGGACCGGCGGCGGGCGCCCGCCGCCGGCTCAGCCGACCGGGTCCGGGGCGAAGCGGGCGAGCGGGTTGGCCAGCGTCCCGACGATCAGGCGGCCAGGTACTTCTCCAGGTCGTCGAGGATCTTGTTGGCGGCGCCGACACCGATGCCGGTCATCCAGACCTCGTCGGAGACCACGTGGGCCTTGCCGGCCTTCACCGCGGGCAGACCCTGCCAGAGGGTGCCGCCGGTGACCTTGGCCTGCTCGGCGGCGGCCTTCTCGCCGTACGCCGTCACGAAGATGACATCGCCGTCGACCTCGTTGATCCGCTCGGGGCTGACCAGGTCGAAGCGCTTGTCCTCCTTGCCGTCGAGCCGCTGCCGCGCCGGACGGCCCAGCCCGGTGTCGCCGACCACGATGCCGGAGAACGAGTCCGGGCCGTACACCCGGATGTTGCCCGGGATGAAGCGCACGATGGAGACCTCCCGCGTGGCGGCGTCGCCGAGCTTCGCGCCGAAGTCCTTGGCCCGCTTCTCGTACGTGCCCAGCAGGTCACGGGCCTGCTGCTCCTTGCCGAGGGCCTTGCCGTCGAGGAGCAGGTTCTCCTTCCAGGTGATGCCGACCTTCTCGGTGAAGACGGTCGGGGCGATGGCGCTCAGCTCGTCGTAGAACTTCTCCTGGCGGAACTTGCTGCCCAGGATGAGGTCCGGCTTGAGCGCGGTGATCGCCTCCAGGTCGGGCTCGGTGAGCACCCCGACCTCCTTGATGCCGGCCAGCTTCTCCGCGCCGAAGTAGGTCGGCCAGCTCTTCGCCTCACCGGCGGTGGCGGCGCCCACCGGCGTGACCCCCAGCGAGAGCGCGGTGTCGATCTTGTCGGTGTCGAGCACCACGACCCGCTTCGGGTCCGCCGGGACCTTGGTGGTGCCCATGGCATGGGTGATCTCCCGGGTCTCCCCGGTGGCCGCACCCGGGGCCGGGTCGCTCTCACCGCAGGCGGTGAGACCGACGCCGAGAGTCAGGGCCGCGGTGAGGGCGGCGGCGAGACGACGCATCAGATTCCTTTCGACGGGTACGAGTCGACGCGCGGGGAGTCCGCGTCGGCGACGGAGGGGCGCGCCGCCGGGGCGGTCGGGCGCGCCAGGGACGGGCTGGTCAGGGCCGGCACCACGAGCGGCGCGCCGGTCACCGGGCAGGGCACGACCACGCAGTCGAGCCCGAAGACGTCGCGGACCAGGTCGGCGGTGAGGATCTCGCGCGGCGGGCCGGCGGCCACCACCCCGCCCTCGCGCATGGCGATCAGGTGGTCGGCGTACCGGGCGGCCTGGTTGAGGTCGTGCAGCACGGCGACCACGGTCCGGCCGCGTTCGGCGCGCAGCCGGTGCAGCAGGTCCAGCACCTCCACCTGGTGGGCCAGGTCGAGGAAGGTGGTCGGCTCGTCCAGCAGCAGCGCCTCGGTGTCCTGGGCGAGGGTCATCGCGATCCAGACCCGCTGCCGCTGCCCGCCGGAGAGGGTGTCCACCGGACGGTCGGCGAGCCCGGCGACGTCGGCCTGGGCCATCGCCCGGTCGACGGCGGCGAAGTCCTGCTCCGACCACTGCCGCCACCACCGCTGGTACGGCTGCCGGCCTCGGCCGACCAGGTCCGCCACGGTGACCCCCTCGGGCACCAGCGGGCTCTGCGGCAGCACGCCGAGACGGCGGGCGACCTCCCGGGTGGGCAGCTCCCGGATCGCCGTGCCGTCCAGCAGCACGGCGCCGCGGCGCGGAGTGAGCAGCCGGGCCATGGTCCGCAGCAGCGTGGACTTGCCGCAGGCGTTCGGCCCGACGATGACGGTGAACGCGTCCGTGGGCAGGTCCACGTCGAGCCCGTCCAGCACGGTCCGCTCGTCGTAGCCGACGGTCAGGTCGCGGGTCGAGAGCATCGCGCCTCGGGTGTCAGGGGTGCGGTTCACGCGGACCTCCGCCGACGTCGGACCAGCAGGAACATCAGGTACGGACCGCCGATGGCGGCGGTGAGCACGCCCGCCGGCAGTTGGGTGGGGGCGAAGAGCCGCCGGCCGGCCAGGTCGGCCAGCACCAGCAGCAGCGCGCCGACCAGGGCGGCGCAGACCAGCGGAGGCCGCTCGGCGCGGACCAGTCGGCGGGCCACCTGCGGGGCGACCAGCGCGACGAAGTCGACCGCGCCGACCTGGGCGGTGACGGTGGCGGCCAGCACGACGCCGGTGACGGCCAGGCCGACCCGCCGGGCCACCGGGCGCAGCCCGATCCCCCGGGCGGTGTCGTCGTCCAGCGCGGTGCCGTTGAGCGCCCACCCGGCCCAGGCCAGCACCGGCAGCAGGACGGCCAGGGTCAGCGCGATCCACGACGTCTCGGACCAGCCCCGGCCGGCCAGGGTGCCGATCAGCCAGATCTGCGCCCGCAGCCCGTCGATCGGGTCGGCGGAGAGCATGACCACCTCGGTCAGCGCCCGCAGGGCGAACGCGACGGCCACCCCGGCCAGCACGAACCGCTGGGCGGCCAGGCCGTGCCGGGCGCCGAGGGCGAGCAGCAGCAGCGCGGCGGCCAGCCCGCCGAGCAGCGCCGCCGGGGCGACCAGCACGGCGGCGGCGCCGGTGGTGATCGCGACGGTGGCGGCCAGGCCCGCGCCCTGGGTGATGCCGATGACGTCGGGGCTGGCCAGGGGGTTGCGAGCCACGCTCTGGATGAGCGTGCCGGCGATCCCGAAGGCCGCCCCGGCCGTCGCGGCCAGCACGATCCGGGGCAGCCGCAGGTCGCGCACCACGAGGTCGTACGGGGTGCCGGCCCCCGACAGCGACCGCAGCACGTCGGCCGGGGCGACGTACGGGGTGCCGAGGGAGAGGCTGAGCACTACGGCGGCGGCGAGCAGCACGGCCGTCACGGCGGCGACGAGCACCGCGCGGCGGCGGACCTGCACACTGACCGGTCCGAGCCGCAGGAGCGACCGGCCGGGCAGCCCGGCGTACGTCGGGCGGGACGACTCGACGGCGGTCACGCGGTCATCACCTTCGCCCGGCGGACCAGGTACGCCAGCAGCGGGGCGCCGACCAGCGCGGTGACGATCCCGGCCGGCACCTCGCCGGGCGGGGCGACCAGCCGGCCGACGACGTCGGCGCCGAGCAGCAGGGCGGGCCCGAGCAGGGCGGAGATCGCCAGGGTCCACCGGTGGTCGGCGCCGACCAGTGCCCGGGCCAGGTGCGGCACGGCGAGCCCGACGAAGGCGATCGGCCCGGCGGCGGCCACGGCGGCGCCGGTGAGCAGCACGGCGGCGGCGCCGCCGCCGAGGCGTACCAGGCCGATCCGGTGGCCGAGGCCGCGGGCGACGTCGTCGCCGAGGGCGAGCGCGTCGAGGCCCCGGGCGACCAGCGCGGCCAGCGCCAGCCCGGCGAGGACGAACGGCAGCACCTGTCCGGCGACGCCGACGTCCCGGCCGGTCAGCCCGCCGACCACCCAGAAGCGGTACTCCTCGAAGGTGCGCGCGTCGATGCTGAGCATGGCGTACACCCCGGCGGCGAGACTGGCGTCGAGGGCCGCGCCGACCAGCGCGAGGGTGACCGGGCTGGCGCCCTCGCGGGTGCCGCTGGCGACGGCGAGGACGAGCAGGCCGGCGGCGAGCGCGCCGGCGACGGCGAACCAGACGTACCCGGCGAGGCTGGCGACGCCGAAGACCGCGATGGCGAGCACCACGCCGAACGAGGCGCCGGCGCTGATGCCGAGAATCCGCGGTTCGGCGAGGGGGTTGCGGGTGAGCGCCTGGAAGAGCACCCCGGCGACGGCGAGCGCGAGCCCGACGGTCAACCCCAGGGCCGTACGCGGCAGGCGCAGCTCCCGGACGATGGTGGTGGCCTCGCCGCCGTCCGGGGCGGTGAGCGCCTGCCACACCTGGTCGACGGCGAGCGGGCGGCTGCCGAGGGCGAGGCTGGCCAGCAGGGCAACGGCCAGCAGCAGGGCCGCCGTCGCGGCGACGGCCGCCCGGCGGCCGGACCGCCGGCGGCTCGGGACGCCGGCACGGTCGGGTCGGGTGGCGACGGTGGTCACGGCAGCACTCCGCCCCTCTCGGCTTAGGATCGCCTTACCTTAGCCGATCGGGTTAGGTGTACCTAACTCGGATTCGTCGATGCGGCGTCGCCCCTCGGCCGGCGGCGCGCCGGACAATGGACGCCGCCCGGACGGGGCCGCTACCGGCAACAGGCGGACAATCCGGGTGTTCTCGCCCCTACGCTGGCGGCATGCGATTCGACCAGCACACCGTCGTCCTCCTGGCCCGTCCGTCGGATCCGCCCGAGCTGCCGCTGGACGCGATCGACCGCCTTCAGGACGCGCACCTGGCGCACCAGGCCGGCCTGGCGGAGCAGGGCGCGCTCCTCGCCGCCGGCCCGCTCCTCGGCGCCGACGACGAACGGCTGCGCGGCTTCGCCGTGCTCTCGGTGGACCCGGAGATGGCCCGCGAGCTGTACGCCAACGACCCGGCCGTCCGGGCCGGACGGCTGGTCGCGCAGGTGATGAGCTGGATGGTGCCGGAGGGCAACCTGCGCTTCGAGGACGTGCCGGTCCCCCGGTCGATGCTGGAGGCGGCGTCCGGAGACTGACCGGGGTCAGTCCTCCGCGGCCGGGCGGCTGCCCGGCACGACGGGCATCGGCCACACCCCGGTCCGCGGCACCGTCGCCAGCTCCACCTGCTGGTCGGCCCAGACGTACGTCTCGGGCAGCAGGTCGGCCACCGGGACCGCGCGCAGCCCGTCCGCCGGGCCGACGATCACCTTGATCGACGGGAAGTAGTCGAGCAGCACCTGCCGGCAGCGGCCGCACGGCGGGATGACGCCCCGGCCCCGGTCCCCCACCGCGACGATGGTCTCCAGCTCGGTCACGCCCTGGGTGGCGGCGGCGCCGATCGCCACCACCTCGGCACACGGTCCACCGGTGAAGTGGTAGACGTTCACGCCGGTGAAGACCCGCCCGTCGGCGCTGCGCGCGGCGGCGGCGACGGTGTGGTTCTCGCTGCGGCAGCGCAGCTTGGCGACGGCGGTGGCCGCCTGCACGAGCGCCCGGTCCGTGTCCCGCATGATCATCCCGTCCCGTCGAGCGATGTCGGTCGGCGGCCACTCTAGTGCGACGACCGGCACCGAACTCGGAGGGCGCGCGCGGAGCCGGTCCCGGACGACGCCGGCGGGGGCGGTAACCCGGCGGCGGTTCGGCGCGGGGCTGCCTATTCTTGGCGACGACATGCAGAATCCAGCCGTACCCGCCGCGCCCGACACTGTTCGCGAGCTGCACCGCCGCCTCCCCACCCTGATGTTCCGCGACCAGCGCCGGCTGCAGCGCCGGCTGGACGGGGTCCGGAAGCTGCGCGACCCGCAGCGCCGGGAGGCCGCGCTCGCCGAGATCGACGCCGACGTCACGCGCGCCGAGGCGCGGCTGGCGATCCGGCGCGCCGCCGTTCCGGTGATCACCTACCCGGCGCAACTACCGGTCAGCGAGCGCAAGGACGACATCGCCGCCGCCATCCGCGACCACCAGGTGGTGATCGTGGCCGGCGAGACCGGCTCCGGCAAGACCACCCAGCTGCCCAAGATCTGCCTGGAGCTGGGGCGCGGGGTGAACGGACTGATCGGGCACACCCAGCCACGCCGGCTCGCCGCGCGTACGGTCGCCGACCGGATCGCCGAGGAGCTCGGCACCGAGCTGGGCGACGTGGTGGGCTACAAGGTCCGCTTCACCGATCAGGTGGGCGACAACAGCCTGGTCAAGCTGATGACCGACGGCATCCTCCTGGCCGAGCTGCAGACCGACCGGATGCTGCGCCAGTACGACACGCTGATCATCGACGAGGCGCACGAGCGCAGCCTCAACATCGACTTCATCCTGGGCTACCTCAGGCAGCTCCTCCCCCGCCGACCGGACCTCAAGGTGATCATCACCTCGGCGACCATCGAGACCGACCGCTTCGCCCGGCACTTCGCCGGGCCGCCGACCGAGGAGGCGCCGGACGGCGTGCCCGCGCCGGTCGTCGAGGTGTCCGGGCGGACCTACCCGGTCGAGGTGCGGTACCGGCCGCTGGTCGAGGTCAGCGAGGCCGAGGAGGACGAGGCCGACGAGGCCGACGAGGAGAACGTCCGCGACCAGATCCAGGCCATCGGCGACGCGGTCGAGGAGCTGGCCGCCGAGGGGCCCGGCGACATCCTGGTCTTCCTCAGCGGCGAGCGGGAGATCCGGGACACCGCCGACGCGCTCGGCAAGCTGGTGCAGAAGAAGCGGTCGCTGCTCGGCACCGAGATCCTGCCGCTGTACGCCCGCCTCTCCACCGCCGAGCAGCACCGGGTCTTCGCCCCGCACGCCGGACGCCGGGTGGTGCTCGCCACCAACGTCGCGGAGACCTCACTGACCGTCCCCGGCATCAAGTACGTGGTCGACCCGGGCACGGCGCGGATCTCCCGCTACTCGAGCCGGCTCAAGGTGCAGCGGCTGCCCATCGAGCCGGTCTCGCAGGCCTCGGCCAACCAGCGCAAGGGCCGCTGCGGTCGTACCTCGGACGGCATCTGCATCCGCCTCTACGACGAGCAGGACTTCCTCTCCCGCCCCGGGTTCACCGATCCGGAGATCGTGCGGACCAACCTCGCCTCGGTCATCCTCCAGATGACCTCGATCGGGCTGGGCGACATCGGCGCCTTCCCGTTCATCGACCCGCCGGACCGGCGCAACGTCACCGACGGCGTGAACCTGCTGCACGAGCTGGGCGCGCTGGACCCGACCGAGAGCGACCCGGCGAAGCGCCTCACCCCGCTGGGCCGGCGGCTCGCCCAGCTCCCGGTAGACCCCCGACTGGCCCGGATGGTGCTGGAGGGTGAGCGCAACGGCTGCGCCACCGAGGTGATGGTGATCGCCGCCGCGCTCTCCATCCAGGATCCGCGGGAGCGGCCGGCGGAGAAGCAGGCTCAGGCCGACCAGGCGCACGCCCGGTTCGCCGACAAGGAATCCGACTTCGTCGCGTTCCTGAACCTCTGGCGCTACCTGCGGGAGCAGCAGCGGGCGCTGTCGTCCAGCGCGTTCCGCCGGATGTGCAAGGCGGAATACCTGAACTACCTGCGGGTCCGCGAGTGGCAGGACATCGTCAGCCAGTTGCGCCAGGTGATACGTACCCCCGAAGGAGGGCGACCGGCGCGCGACGCCGACGGCGCCCGGCGCGGCCCGGCCGCGGACCTGCCGGAGGAGATCGACACCCCGAAGGTGCACCAGTCGCTGCTCCCCGGCCTGTTGTCGCACGTCGGGCTGAAGGACGCGCAGAAGCACGAGTATCTGGGCGCCCGGGGGGCGAAGTTCGCGCTCTTCCCCGGCTCGGCGCTGTTCAAGAAGCCGCCGCGCTGGGTGATGGCGGCCGAGCTGGTGGAGACCTCCCGGCTCTGGGGCCGGGTGAACGGCCGGATCGAGCCCGAGTGGGTCGAACCGCTCGCCCAGCACCTGGTGAAGCGCAGCTACAGCGAGCCGCACTGGGAGAAGAAGCAGGCCGCGGTGATGGCCTACGAGAAGGTCACCCTGTACGGCATCCCGCTGGTCACCTCCCGCAAGGTCAACTTCGGCCGGATCGACCCGGCGCTGTCCCGGGAGCTGTTCATCCGGCACGCCCTGGTGGAGGGCGACTGGCAGACCCACCACCAGTTCTGGCGGGACAACCAGCGGCTCCTGGCCGAGATCGAGGAGCTGGAGAGCCGGGCCCGGCGGCGGGACATCCTGGTCGACGACGAGACGATCTTCGGCTTCTACGACGAGCGGATCCCCGCCGACGTGGTCTCCGGGCGGCACTTCGACTCGTGGTGGAAGCCGACCCGCCGGGAGCGGCCCGACCTGCTCACCTTCACCCGCGAGCTGCTGGTGAACGCCGGCCGGGGCGGGGTGGACGAGGCCGACTACCCGGACGAGTGGCAGGCCGACGGGGTGGCGCTGCCGCTGACCTACCGCTTCGAGCCGGGCACCCCCACCGACGGCGTGACGGTCGACATCCCGCTGCCGATGCTCAACCAGGTGCCGGCGGAGAGCTTCGACTGGCAGGTGCCGGGGCTGCGCGAGGAGCTGGTGGTCGCGCTGATCCGGTCGCTGCCCAAGGCGGTCCGTCGCAACTTCGTGCCGGTGCCGGACTATGCCCGGGCGGCCCTGGCCGCGATGCCGGCCGGCGAGGAGCCGCTGCTCGACGCGCTCACCCGGCAGCTGCGCCGGATGACCGGGGTGACCGTGCCCCGGGACGCCTGGGACGTGGCCAAGCTGCCGCCGCACCTGCGGGTGACGTTCCGGGTGCTCGGCGAGGACGACACGCCGGTCGCCGAGGGCAAGGACCTGCCGGCCCTGCAACGCGAGCTCCGCCAGGAGGTACGCCAGGTCGTCGCCGCCGCCGCGCCGGACGTGGCCCGGACCGGCCTGACCCAGTGGAGCATCGGCGCCCTGCCGCGCACCATCGAGCAGGTCCGCGCCGGCTACGCGGTGACCGCGTACCCGGCCCTGGTCGACGAGGGCGCCACGGTCGGGGTGAAGGTCTTCGACTCCGAGGCCGAGCAGGCCGCCGCGCACTGGGCGGGCAGCCGCCGGCTGCTGCGGCTGACCGTCCCGTCGCCGGCGAAGTTCCTTCAGGGGCGGCTGTCGAACGAGGCGAAGCTGGCGCTGAGCCGCAACCCGCACGGCGGCGTGCAGGAACTGATCGAGGACGCGGCGGGCGCGGCCATCGACAAGCTGATCGCCGACGCGGGCGGCCCGGCCTGGGACGCCGAGGGCTTCGCCGCGCTGCGCGACAAGGTCCGCGCCGACCTGGTGGACACCGTGGTCGAGGTGATGGACCGGGTCCGCAGGGTGCTCGCCGCCGCCTACGCGGTGGAGCAGCGGCTCGGCGCGACCCGGAACCTGGCCGTGGTGGCCGCCCTCGCCGACATCCGCAACCAGCTCTCCGGCCTGGTGCACAAGGGCTTCATCACCGAGGCCGGATACGCCCGCCTGCCCGACCTGCTGCGCTACCTCACCGCGATCGAGCGCCGGCTGGACCGGCTGCCCGGCAACCCGCAGCGGGACAAACAGCAGCAGGACCGGATCGCCGTGGTGCAGAAGGAGTACGCGGACATGCTCGCCGCGCTGCCGCCGAGCCGCCGGCAGTCCGCGGCGGTCCCGCAGATCCGCTGGATGATCGAGGAGCTGCGGGTGAACGTCTTCGCCCAGGGCCTCGGCACCCCGTACCCGGTGTCCGAGCAGCGGATCTACCGGGCGATGGACGACGCCGAGGCACGCTGACCGGGGGGCATGCCGTCCGGATCAGCTGAGCTCGCCCCGCGAAGCGCCACGTACAGCAGCAGAGCGGAGAGGGCGGTCAGGACGGGCGCCACGGCGAAACCGGTGGTCAGTCCGACGTGGTCGGCGAGAAGGCCCAGCAGGAACGGGGCGCCGAGGACCAGCACCCCGCCGAGCAGCTGGACGAGGGCGTTGGCAGCGTCGGTGTCGTCCGGGGCCGCGGCCAGGGTCAGGGCGAGGGCCAACGGGAACTGGTTGGCGATGCCCAGACCTGTGACGAAGAGACCGAGCAGGGCGGGAACGACGCCCCCGGGAAGCCACAGGGCAGCCAGACCGGCGAGGGTGACCGCCAGGGACAACCCCATCAGAAAGGCAGCGCGCCCGGGACGGCGGGTGAGACGAGCACCGGCGAGCCGACCCAGCAGGATGCCCGCGTAGAACACCGTCATGGCTGTCGCCGCGGTGGAGGTGGAGAACCCTCTGGCGGCGCTCAACAGCTCCGCGCCGAAGTACACGACGCAGAACTCGACCCCGATGCCGACCGCCACCAGCAGAGCCAGCAACCGACAGACCACGGAGAGCCCGGCGCGGCGTCCGCCCCGCTGCGCGGCGGGTGGGCGCGGCACTGACGGGAACGGCTGGTGCCGGTGCACGACGGCCAGGGCGACCAGGATGACGGCGGGGAGAGCCATGGCAACCCGCCAGGTGCTGGTGAGCGCATGGCTCATTCCGAGGGCCAGCGGAGCGACGACGGCGCAGAGGCCGGCCCCGATGTTCATCTCGACCAGTGCCTGGTCTCGTCGCGGGCCATGATGGTCGGCGACCAGCGACTGGGTGGTGGTCTGCACGGTGGTGCCGGCAAAGCCCATGACGAGTGCGCCCAGCATGGTGAGCTGGATGCTCTGGGTGGTGGTGAACAGGGCGGCGCCTGCGGTGGTCACCAGTGCCGACCGCCACAGCACCGCACGGCGGCCCATCCTCGCCGCCAACCGGGCGAAAGCGGCTCCCGACAGCACGGAACCGGCTGCCCAGAGCGCCGAGTAGACGCTGAGCACGGTGTAGGAGAAGTGGAGTTCCTGGCGAAGCAGCGCAAGGGCCGGACCAAAGGCGTACAGCCAGAAGGTGTAGGCACCGAGGGCGCTGTAGGTCAGCAGCGTCAGCCCGTCCCGCACGAAGACGTCGCCGTCGGCCCGCAGGGTGGACCTTCGCGCGTTCTGTCCCATACCTGCGGGAAGGTCCTTCCGGTCGGAGAGGGGTCCCACCGACCTCCGGTGGCCGTGCGACTGTAGCCGGCCGCCGCTCGGCGAAGAATCCACGTCAGGTGGTACCGCCAGCCGGCGGAGGACGGCCCCCTGACCCTCGGCGCGAGGTGACTCACCCCGCAGCCTCAAAACGCCTGAAACCGCACAATGTACGCGTCTGGTGCATTACGCTTCCTCGACGAAGCCCGGGCGACTACGAGGCTGGTCCGCCAGCTCGCACCAAGCGCCTGGCCAGCGAACAGGCCCCTTCGTAAGCGGGTCGATCCCCGGGAACGACAGGCTGGTCAAGGGCGTGGGAAACAGCTATGACATGTCGAACGGAGCGGCAACGGATGCAGATCACTTATCTCGGGCATGCCGGGTTCTGCGTGGAGACTTCTCAGTCGATTGTCGTCATGGATCCCTGGATGTCCCCGACCGGAGCTTTCGACTCGGCGTGGTTCCAGTTCCCTTGCAATCATCATCTCGCCGCCCTCGTTCAGGAAAAGCTCCAGGACACGACGAAGCACCGGTACCTCTACATCAGCCACGAGCACAAGGACCACTTCGATCTGCCGTTCCTGAACAGCCTCCCGGCGCGGGACTTCACGCTCATCGTTCCGCACTACCGCCGTCCGGCGATCCGTGAACTGCTGGCGGACTACCAGTGCAACGGCCTCATCGCCTGCCACGACGGTCAGGAAATCCCGATTGCCGGCGGCAGGGTGACGCTCTATCTGGACGACTCCGAGTTGGACCGCGACTCCGCGATCCTCGTGACGGCCGATGGCCACAGCTTCCTGAACATGAACGACTGCAAAATCCACGACCGCCTGCCGGAGATCCGGCAGAACGCGGGCGACATCGACGTCTTCGCGTGCCAGTTCTCGGGAGCGACGTGGCATCCCACCTGCTACGAGTACTCGGAGGAGACCTACCGCAGGATCTCGCGCAAGAAGATGATGAGCAAGTTCGAGGCCACGGCGAAGGCGATCGAAGTCGTCGAGCCTCGGATGTTTCTGCCGTCAGCAGGTCCGGCGGTCTTCCTCGACCCCCTGCTGTCCCATCTCAACTTCGAGGAGGTGAACACCTTCCCACGTGCCCCCCGGTTCCTGTCCTATCTCGACAAGAGGCTCAGGAGGTCGCACCAGGCTGAGATCCCCGACATCATGCCGGGGGATGTCGTCGACGTGGCCACGGCATCCCTGGTCCACCTGGCCCCCGATCGGGTGAACGAGGACAACTACGAGAGCTACATGCGGGCATACGTCGCCCGATACGAGGGCTTCTTCCGTGCGCGCCGCTACGTCGACGCACCCGGCGGCAGTGACCTTGTCCTGAAGCGCCTGCAGGGGGAACTCGAGCGCAAGCTCGATGCGTTCACGCTACGGGAGCGGATCGACAGGATCCTGTACGTAGGGCTCCTTGACCGCCCACGGAAGCTCCTGCGGGTTGATTTCTGCAGCGGGTGCGTCGATCCGGTCGACACAATCGACGAAAAAGACAACTACTATTCGATGTCAGCCCCGTCGTGGGAGATCGAGCGGGTGCTTGACGGGCGGCTGAGCTGGGAAGACTTTTCACTGACGTTCCGGATGCGCCTGAGCCGCGAACCGGACATCTACCAAACCCTCGTTCACGGCTTCCTCATCATGGAGTCCGAGGATCTCAACCACTTCTGCGCGCGCCTGCTCGATCTGGAAGCAAGTACCGAGCGGATCATCGTCGAGGCCCAGGGGTGCCGGTACTCCGTCAACAGGTTCTGCCCGCATCAAGGAGCCGATCTGGCCCAGGGTTGGATAGAGGAGGACCGGTATCTCGTATGCGCGAGGCACCGCTGGCGGTTCGATCTGCTCGACGGTGGCCAGGCCGACACGAGTTCCCACACGATCGAGGCGATCGGGCTGGAAGACTCCTGATGCACGTGGCCGACGTCCGCACCAGACGACGCATCGTCAAACGCGCCATCTCCAAATGCCAGGCCCGCGGACCGAACATCGACCGAACCAGCTACAAAGCCAACATCAACATCCTCTTGACACCGACCTGCCCTGCCTAACTGAACGGCGTTGGGACTAGAGCGGCTCCACCCCGGGCGGCAGGTCGTCGCTGCCGGTGGCGTCGTGGACGTACTCGAGCAGGATCCGCCGCAGTTCGCGGCCGGCGTGGGTGGGGACCACGTCCTTGCGGCGGGCCACCGCGATGGTCCGTCGTACGCCCGGCGGGGCGAGCCGGGTGACCCGGATGCCGGGCCGGCGGGCGACCACGATCCCGGGCACCAGGGCGGCGCCGAGCCCTGCCTCGACGAAGCTGAGCACGGCGTCCATCTCCCCGCCGTCGACCGAGAACGTCGGTTCGAAGCCGGCCTCCCGGCAGGCCTGGAGGGTGGCGTCGCGCAGGTCGTAGCCCTCGCGGAACATGACGAGGGGCTGGTCGCGCAGGTCGGTGATGCGCACCTCGCCGGTGCCCGAGGTGGCCGGCAGCGGGTCCACCGAGGCGACCACCAGGCTCTCCCGCAGGATCGGGTCGGCGCGCAGGCCGGGATCGGTGCCCGCCGCCGGCATGATGATCAGGGCCAGGTCGAGGTCGCCGCGGACCAGGTCGCGGACCAGGTCCTGCGAGCCGCCCTCCTCCACCCGGAGGTCGACGGTGGGGTGGGCGTCGCGGAACCGGCGCAGCACCGGCGGGGCGAGCGAGGTGGCCAGGCTGGGGGTGGCGCCGAGCCGCACCCGGCCCCGGCGCAGCCCGACCAACTCCTGCACCTCCCGGGTGGCCGTGTCGACGTCGGCGAGGATCCGCTTGGCCAGCGGGAGCAGCACCTCGCCCGCGGCGGTGAGGGCGATGTTGCCCCTTACCCGTTCGAAGAGCGGGGCCCCGAGGTCGGTCTCCAGGGCGTGAATTTGCTTACTCAACGAGGGCTGGGTTATGCCTACCAGGTCGGCGGCTTGGGTGAAATGTCGTACTTCTGCGACCGCGGCGAAGTACCGGAGCTGATGGAGCTGCATCTACATAGCCTACGGCTATCAAGACTGCGAGGTCGATGCATTGGACGACTGATCAAACTGCTCCTAGCGTCGATCGCGTGGTAATCACGAAAACTCGGTCGCCCATCCGCTCCAGCGTCGGTCTCAAGGCCGTCATGGCGGTGACGGGCATTCTCCTGGTGCTGTTCCTGATCGCACACATGCTCGGCAACCTGAAGGTGTTCACGGGGGAGACCTCGTTCGACCACTACGCGCACTGGCTGCGCGACATCGGCACGCCGCTGCTCCCCTCGACCTGGTACCTGTGGATCCAGCGGACCGTGCTGACCGTCGCCGTGCTGGCCCACATCGGCGCCGCGACCGTGCTCGCGATGCGCGCCCGCGCCGCCCGCCCGGTCCGGTACGCGCACCGCAAGAAGGTGCGGGGCAGCTACGCGGCCCGGACGATGCGCTGGGGTGGGGTGATCATCCTGCTCTTCGTGATCTACCACATCCTGGACCTGACCACCGGTCACCTGAACCCCCAGGGCGACGCCAGCAACCCGTACGGCAACGTGGTCGCCGACTTCGCCCCGGAGCGCTGGTACGTCACTCTCTTCTACGTCCTGGCGATCGTCACGCTCGGCTTCCACCTGCGCCACGGCGCCTTCAGCGCGTTCCGCAGCCTGGGCCAGCAGACCCCGAAGGGTGAGCGCCGGGCGCGGACCGCGGCGCTGGTCTTCGCCGTCGTCCTCTGCGCCGGCTACCTGGTGGTTCCGTTCGCCGTACTCACCGGATTGGTGTCCTGACATGGATCTCTACACGGAAGGCGACCCGATCGCCGACGCCAAGGCTCCCGAGGGCCCGATCGAGACCCGCTGGGACCGCCGCCGCTTCGAGGCCAAGCTGGTCAACCCGGCGAACCGCCGCAAGATGACCGTGATCGTGGTCGGCACCGGCCTGGCCGGCGGCTCGGCCGCGGCGACCCTGGCCGAGCAGGGCTACCAGGTCAAGTCCTACTGCTACCAGGACAGCCCGCGCCGGGCCCACTCGATCGCCGCGCAGGGTGGCATCAACGCGGCCAAGAACTACCGCAACGACGGCGACTCGGTGCACCGGCTCTTCTACGACACCGTCAAGGGCGGCGACTTCCGCTCCCGGGAGTCGAACGTGCACCGGCTGGCCGAGGTCTCGGTCAACATCATCGACCAGTGCGTCGCCCAGGGCGTGCCGTTCGCCCGCGAGTACGGCGGCCTGCTGGACACCCGCTCCTTCGGCGGCGCGCAGGTGCAGCGCACCTTCTACGCCCGGGGCCAGACGGGCCAGCAACTGCTGCTCGGCGCGTACCAGGCGCTGGAGCGGCAGATCGGCCTCGGCAACGTGGAGATGAACGCCCGGCACGAGATGCTGGAGCTGATCATCGTCGACGGCAAGGCCCGGGGCATCGTCGTCCGGGACCTGGTCACCGGCGAGATCACCACCGAGATGGCCGACGCGGTCGTGCTCGCCTCCGGCGGTTACGGCAACGTCTTCTACCTCTCCACCAACGCCAAGGGCTGCAACGTCACCGCCACCTGGCGGGCGCACCGCAAGGGCGCGTACTTCGCCAACCCCTGCTACACGCAGATCCACCCGACCTGCATCCCGGTCTCCGGCGACCACCAGTCGAAGCTGACCCTGATGAGCGAGTCGCTGCGCAACGACGGCCGGGTCTGGGTGCCGAAGGCCAAGGGCGACGACCGCAACCCGAAGGACATCCCCGAGGACGAGCGGGACTACTACCTGGAGCGGATCTACCCCGCCTTCGGCAACCTGGTCCCCCGCGACATCGCCTCCCGCGCCGCGAAGAACGTCTGCGACTCCGGCCGTGGCGTCGGGCCGACCAAGCTCGGCGTCTACCTCGACTTCGGCGACGCGATCAACCGGCTCGGCCGCAAGGCGATCGAGGCCAAGTACGGCAACCTCTTCGAGATGTACGAGCGGATCACCGGCGAGGACCCGTACGAGGTCCCGATGCGGATCTACCCGGCCGTGCACTACACGATGGGCGGCCTCTGGGTCGACTACGACCTGCAGTCGACCATCCCGGGCCTGTTCGTGATCGGCGAGGCGAACTTCTCCGACCACGGCGCGAACCGGCTCGGCGCCTCGGCGCTGATGCAGGGCCTCGCCGACGGCTACTTCGTGCTGCCCAGCACCATCGCCAACTACCTGGCCTCCGGGCCGTTCGACAAGGTCGCGGCCAGCCACCCGGCAGTGGTGGAGGCGCGGGCGGACGTCGAGGACCGGATCCAGCGGCTGCTGGCCGTCAACGGCGACCGGACGGTGGACTCGTTCCACCGGGAGCTGGGCCAGATCATGTGGGAGCACTGCGGCATGGAGCGCAGTGACGCCGGTCTGCGCAAGGCGATCGACGAGATCCGGGCGCTGCGCGAGCAGTTCTGGCAGCGGGTCCGGGTCCCGGGCGACGGGGAGGGCCTCAACCAGTCGCTGGAGAAGGCCGGCCGGGTGGCCGACTTCTTCGAGCTGGCGGAGTTGATGTGCATCGACGCCCTGCACCGCGAGGAGTCCTGCGGTGGCCACTTCCGGGCCGAGCACCAGACCCCCGACGGTGAGGCGCAGCGCGACGACGAGCACTTCGCGTACGCGGCGGCCTGGGAGTACACCGGCAGCGGCGAGCCGTCCGTGCTGCACAAGGAAGACCTGAAGTTCGAATACGTCCACCCCACGCAGCGGAGCTACAAGTGAACCTGACCCTGCGCATCTGGCGCCAGTCCGGCCCTGAGGACAAGGGTCGGATGGTGACCTACCAGGTCGACGACGTCTCCCCGGACATGTCGTTCCTGGAGATGCTCGACGTGCTCAACGAGCGGCTGATCCTCGCCGGCGAGGAGCCGGTGGCGTTCGACCACGACTGCCGCGAGGGCATCTGCGGCATGTGCGGCCTGATGATCAACGGCGACGCGCACGGGCCGCAGCGCGGCACCACCGCCTGCCAGCTGCACATGCGGCAGTTCTCCGATGGCGAAACGATCGACATCGAGCCGTGGCGGGCCCGCGCCTTCCCGGTCATCAAGGACCTGGTGGTCAACCGGAACGCCTTCGACAAGATCATCGCCGCCGGTGGGTACATCACCGCGCCGACCGGCAGCGCCCCGGAGGCGCACTCCACGCCGGTGGCCAAGGCCAACGCGGACGCCGCCTTCGAGTCGGCCGCCTGCATCGGCTGCGGCGCCTGCGTGGCGGCCTGCCCGAACGGCTCCGGCATGCTCTTCACCGCCGCCAAGGTCACCCAGCTCTCGCTGCTGCCCCAGGGCCAGCCGGAGCGGTACACCCGGGTGATCGGCATGGTCGACGCGCACGACGAGGCCGGCTTCGGCGGCTGCACCAATGCCGGTGAGTGCACCGTGGTCTGCCCGAAGGGCATTCCGCTGAACACCATCGGCCGGCTCAACCGCGACTACCTCGCAGCCACCGCCAAGCGCGGCGACACCCCGGGCTCCTGAGGCCGCGGCGGGTCCGCCCGCCCCACCCCCACCGACCGCCGTACCCCGCCCGGGGTGCGGCGGTCGGCCGCTTTCCGGGTACGCGCACCGCGCGGCGGCCGACGACATCCCCCCGACACGCTACGAACCTGATGACGTCAACGTCATCACGCTGGCCGGAGCGTCCTCGCCGCGCCACCGGGGGTGAGTCGTCTGCGTCATCAGGTTCGTAGCGCCCACCCGGCTTCCTGTCCGCCGTGCCGCGGCGCCGGCGGGCGCCGGTTCAAGCGTCCCAGCGCGGGTAGCAGTCCGATGGACGGCACGAAGAGGGGACATTCGGGGATGAAGGTGCTGACGTGGCAGGGCAAGCGTGACGTCCGGGTCGAGGACGTCCCGGACCCCCGGATCGAGGAGCCGACCGACGCGATCGGGCGCGGCCCGGACGCGGTGATCGACGCCGTCGGCATGGAGGCGCACGGCGCGCCGCTGGGCAAGGTCGCGCAGACCGCCGCCGGGCTGCTGCCCGACAAGCTGGCGCGGACCATGACCGACAAGGCCGGCGTCGACCGCCTCGTCGTGCTGCACGCGGCGCTGAAATCGGTCCGCCGGGGCGGCACAGTCTCCATCTCCGGCGTGTACGGCGGCGAGCAGGACCCGATGCCGCTGATGGAGATGTTCGACCGGGGCATCCAGCTGCGGATGGGGCAGTGCCACGTGAGGCGCTGGGTGGACGAGATCACGCCGCTGCTCGCCGGCGACGACGACCCACTCGGCGTCGAGGACCTGCGCACCCACCGGATGCCGCTGGAGCAGGCGCCGCAGGCGTACGAGATGTTCCAGAAGAAGCAGGACGGCTGCGTGAACGTCGTGCTCGCGCCGTGACCCGGACGGTGGCTACCGTGTACTGCGGGACACGGCGGAGGGGACGACGATGGGTGAGACAGCGGATCGGGCGGTGGAGCGGGCGCTCGGCCGCCGACTGTGGCGGATGGCCGGGGTGGCGGCGCTGGCCGGGGTGGCCTGGGTGGGGCGCGACGTGCCGGCGCAGCTCGGCGGCCGGCTCACCGGCGCTCGGGCGGAGCGGGCGGCCCGCTCACCCCAGTTCCGCGACGGCACCTTCCACAACCCGACGAGCACCCGCACGATGGTCGCCGACCCGGGCCGCAACCTGGTCAAGGAGCTGATCTTCGGCAAGCAGAAGCGGCGGCCCGACGGTGGGGTGCCGCTGCTGCGCCCGTCCGCCGCGCCCCCCGCCGACCCGGCCCGGGAGCTCAACGTCGTCTGGTACGGCCACGCCTCGGCGCTGATCGAGATCGAGGGGCGCCGGGTGCTGCTCGACCCGGTCTGGAGCGACCGGTGCTCCCCGTCAACCCGGGTCGGCCCGCGCCGGATCCACGAGCCCCCGGTACGCCTCGACGAGCTGCCCCCGCTGGACGCCATCCTCATCTCCCACGACCACTACGACCACCTGGACCTGGAGACGGTGCGGGGGCTGCTGGCCCACCAGTCGGCGCCGTTCCTGGTGCCGCTCGGCGTCGGTGCCCACCTCGACCGGTGGGGCGTGCCCGAGGAGCGGATCGTCGAGCTGGACTGGTCGGAGAGCCATCAGATCGGCGACCTGACCGTCACGGCCACCGCCGCCCAGCACTTCTCCGGCCGGGGGCTGCGCCGCGACGGCACGCTCTGGAGCTCCTGGGTGGTGGCCGGCGCGCACCGCCGGGTCTTCTACACCGGCGACTCCGGCTACTTCGACGGGTATGCCGAGATCGGCGCCGAGCACGGTCCGTTCGACGTCACGCTGATGCAGATCGGCGCGTACGACCGGGCCTGGCCGAGCATCCACATGTTCCCGGAGGAGGCGGTCGCCGCCCACCTCGACCTGGGCGGCGGGCTGTTCATCCCGGTGCACTGGGCGACGTTCAACCTGGCCCTGCACGACTGGGCCGAGCCGGTGAACCGGCTCTGGGTGGAGGCGAAGGCCCGGGACGTCCGGCTGGCGGTGCCGCGGCCCGGCGAACGGGTGGTGGTGGACGAGCCGCCGGCCGTGGACGGCTGGTGGCAGGCGATCGCCTGAGCGGTCCGGCCGGGGCCCGGTGGCCTACAGCACGAAGGCGTCCGTCCAGAGGGCGCCGGAGCGGCCGGAGAGGGCGTCCAGCAGCGCCACCGCCTGGCCGTCGGTGAGCTGCGCGACGAAGTCGACGATGGCCCGGCCGCGGGCCCGGCCGATCCGGTCCGGGGTACGCGGGTGCAGCTCCGCCTCGGCCAGCTCGACCAGGTCGTGCAGCCGGCGGGGCAGCCGGGACTCCTCCTCCGGGTCGAGCAGCCACTCCCACAGCGCCTCCACCAGCGTGCCGAGCAGCCGAGCCTGCCCCCGCTGGTGCAGGGCCAGGTCGGGGCGGGCCAGCACGAACCGGTGGTGGACGAACTTGAGCACCTGCACCTCGTGCCACTGCGCCTTGGCCAGCAGCACGTACCCGGAGCGCATGTTGGGCTCCGGGGTGACGGTGATCGACTCGACGAACCGGGTGGACCAGCGGGCGGAGAAGCGGGCCACGTACTGCTCCGCCTCGATCGAGCCGTCGAAGGGCAGCGCGAGCAGCCCCTCCACCAGCTCCTCGCGGACGTGCTCGACCGCGGCGGCGAACGCGTCGTCGTCGGCGATCCACGCGTCCTTGCGGTGCAGCTGCCGGCGCAGCCGTTCGATCGCCGAGCCGGGGCGGCGCGCCGCGGTGGCCAGCGCGGCGTCGGTGATCGCCCGGAAGTGCCCGCACTCCCGCTGCCAGGCCATCAGCTCCGCGGCCACCGTGCCCTGCTGGAGCACCCCGACCCGGTAGAAGTCCTCCACGTCGTGGATGGCGTACGCGATGTCGTCGGCGGTGTCCATGATGGACGCCTCGGGGGTCTGCTGCCAGCCCGGGATCCGCCCGGCGAACGGCTCGCGGGCCTGCCGCAGGTCGTCCACCTCGGTCCGGTACGCGCCGAACTTCGACGACCCGCTCTCCGGGTCGTCCGGTGGCGGGGTGGCGCCCCGGGGCGCCGGGCCGAGGTGGCGCGGGTGCGGGTCCGGGTGGTCGAGCCGGGTCCACGGGTACTTCAGCATGGCCGCCCGCACCGCGGCGGTGAGGTCCAGCCCGGTGGTCGCCGCGCCCCGGATCTCGGTGCTGGTCACGATGCGGTACGACTGCGCGTTGCCCTCGAAACCGTCGGCCAGGCCGAGCCGCTGGCGGGCCAGCCGGTCCAGCACCCGCTCCCCCAGGTGCCCGAAGGGCGGGTGGCCGAGGTCGTGGGCGAGCGCGGCGGCCTCCACCACGTCCGGGTCGCAGCCCCCCAGCTTCTCCAGCAGGACGCGGTGCTCCGCGTCGGCGGTGAGCCGTTCGGCGACCGCGCGGGCCACCTGGGCCACCTTCAGGCTGTGGGTGAGCCGGTTGTGCACCAGCAGGCCGGACCCGCCCGGGCTGACCACCTGGGTCACCCCGTTCAGCCGGGCGAAGAAGGGCGAGGCCACGATCCGGTCCCGGTCGGCCCGGAACGGGCTGGCGGCCAGGTCGCCGAGGGCCCGGGCGCTGCCCCCGAAGAGTCGCCGCGCCCGCGGGTCGGCAGGTGGTTCCATGATCGCCACGCTAGCGCAGCCGGCGGGGGCGGCGGCAGTCGTCCGGGCGGACCGGCACAATGCTCAGCGGAACCCACCCGAAAAGGCGGATCAGATCGTGACCCAGTCTGTGCACCAGCGGATCGCCGACGAGCTCGGCGTCGCCGAACGGCAGGTACGAGCGGCCGTGGAGCTGCTCGACGGCGGCGCCACCGTGCCGTTCATCGCCCGCTACCGCAAGGAGGCCACCGGCCTACTCGACGACGCCCAGCTGCGCACCCTGGAGGAGCGGCTGCGCTACCTGCGCGAGCTGGACGAGCGGCGCGCCGCGGTGCTGGAGTCCATCCGGAGCCAGGGCAAGCTCGACGAGGCCCTGGCAGCCCAGATCATGGCGGCCGACTCGAAGTCCCGGCTGGAGGACATCTACCTGCCGTACAAGCCGAAGCGGCGGACCCGGGCGCAGATCGCCCGCGAGGCCGGGCTGGAGCCCCTCGCCGACACGCTGCTGGCCGACCCGGCGCAGGACCCGCGCGCGACCGCGGCCGGCTTCGTCGACGCGGAGCGGGGCGTCGCGGACGCCGCGGCCGCCCTCGACGGGGCGCGGGCCATCCTCGTCGAGCGGTTCGCCGAGGACGCCGACCTGATCGGCACGCTGCGCGAGCAGATGTGGTCGCGGGGCCGGCTCGTCTCCCGGGTACGCGAGGGCCAGGAGGCCGCCGGCGCCAAGTTCGCCGACTACTTCGACTTCGCCGAGCCGTACACCCGGCTCCCCTCGCATCGGATCCTGGCCATGTTCCGGGGCGAGAAGGAGGGCGTGCTCGACCTGACCATGGCCCCGGAGTCCGAGGGCGACGCCGACGCCCTGCCGACCGGCCCCAGCCGGTACGAGGCCGCGGTCGCCGGCCGGTTCCGCGTCAGCGACCAGGGGCGGCCCGCCGACCGGTGGCTGGCCGACACGGTGCGCTGGGCCTGGCGTACCCGGATCCTCATCCACCTGGGCGCGGACCTGCGGACGCGGCTCTGGCAGGCGGCCGAGGAGGAGGCGGTCCGGGTCTTCGCCACCAACCTGCGCGACCTGCTGCTCGCCGCGCCCGCCGGTTCCCGCCCCACCATGGGCCTCGACCCGGGCCTGCGGACCGGCGTGAAGGTGGCCGTGGTGGACGCTACCGGCAAAGTGGTCGCCACCGACACGATCTACCCGCACGAACCCCGCCGGCAGTGGGACGCGTCCATCGAGACCCTGGCCAAGCTGGCCGGGGCGCACGGGGTCGACCTGATCGCCATCGGCAACGGCACCGCCAGCCGGGAGACCGACAAGCTGGCCGGTGACCTGATCAAGCGGTACCCGCAGCTCAACCTCACCAAGGTGGTGGTCTCCGAGGCCGGCGCGTCGGTCTACTCCGCCTCCGCGTACGCCTCGCAGGAGCTGCCCGGGCTGGACGTGTCGCTGCGCGGCGCGGTCTCCATCGCCCGCCGCCTCCAGGATCCGCTGGCCGAACTGGTCAAGATCGACCCGCGCTCGATCGGCGTCGGGCAGTACCAGCACGACCTCTCCGAGGTGAAGCTCTCCCGCTCGCTGGACGCGGTGGTCGAGGACTGCGTCAACGGGGTGGGGGTGGACGTCAACACCGCGTCTGCTCCGCTGCTGACCCGGGTCTCCGGCATCGGCGCCGGGCTGGCCGAGAACATCGTGCTGCACCGGGACGCCAACGGGCCGTTCCGCACCCGGTCGGAACTGAAGAAGGTGGCCCGGCTCGGCCCGAAGGCCTTCGAGCAGTGTGCCGGCTTCCTCCGGATCCCCGGCGGCGACGACCCGCTGGACTCCTCCAGCGTGCATCCCGAGGCGTACCCGGTGGTGCGGCGGATACTGGCCAGCACCGGGCAGGACCTGCGCTCGCTGATCGGGAAGTCGGCCATCCTGCGTGGGCTGAAGGCGACCGACTTCGTCGACGACACGTTCGGCCTGCCCACCGTCACCGACATTCTGCGCGAGCTGGAGAAGCCGGGCCGGGACCCGCGGCCGGCGTTCAAGACCGCCACCTTCGCCGAGGGCGTGGAGAAGATCAGCGACCTGGTCCCCGGCATGCTGCTGGAGGGGGTGGTCACCAACGTGGCGGCCTTCGGCGCGTTCGTGGACGTCGGGGTGCACCAGGACGGCCTGGTGCACGTCTCGGCGATGTCGAACACCTTCGTCAAGGACCCGCGGGACGTGGTGAAGTCCGGCGACGTGGTCCGGGTCAAGGTGCTCGACGTCGACGTGCCGCGCAAGCGGATCTCGCTGACCCTGCGGCTGGAGGACGAGAAGCCGTCGGGAGTTGGACGGCCAGGGTCCGACGGCGGGCGCAGCGAGCGCGGCGGCGGCCGGGGCGGCCGCGACGGCGGCACCGGCCGAGGCGGCGCGGGCGGTGGTCGGGGCGACCGCGGCGGAGCCCGGGGAGCCCAGCGTCAGGGTCGCGGCGGAGCTACGCCAGCCCCGGCCAACGGCGCGGTGGCCGACGCCCTGCGCCGGGCCGGGCTGGCCTGACACATTCCGGCCAGCCAGCATCCAACGACGACGGGCGACGGCCCCGGGACCACGACCGTGGCACCCGGGGCCGTCGCCCGAAAGGGACCGGCTGAGGTGCGGCCCGGATTGACGGGTCGGGCCCAGCTACGCGGTCGCAACTCGCTCAGCTGGGAGGAGAATTTCGCCTACCACGTGCGGTACATCGACACCCGCTGTCTCCGACTCGATCTGCGCATCCTGCTGGATTACACCGTCCGAACCGGTCGGTACAACGGCCTTCTCGAAGATCGACCCTGATCGGCCCACTCCAGTCGCACGCCCCGCGGACCGCCTGTTTCGCGGCCCCGCTGGCGCCCCGTGCCGGTGCCGGCGGGCACCAGGTGGTGAGGCAGGCATGGAGCCACCGGCCACAGAGGCTCCGAAATGCTCACTTCCAGCCAATAAAAGGTGAAATCTGAGGTAGGTGGTGGTTTGTCCCGCTAAAACCAGGGGTGCGGTTCCTAGCCGACCGCGTCGCCTGACTTGTCGAAGTACCGAAGGGACCCGTTGATGCCGCCCAGCACCGCACTCCAGCACACCTCGGACGCACTCCCGCGACGAAGAGTCCGGCGCCCGACCGCAGCTGCGTTGCTCGTCGGCGACACCGCGGGCTGGGTGGCCGGCCTGACCGCTGCGGCCTGGACGAGATACGAGTTCAACGTCACCGCCGGCCAGCTCACCCGGGCCGTCGGCGCCGGCTTGGCCGCGGCCCTGCTTCACGTGGCCATCTCCTGGGCGCAGCGCAGGCACTGGGGCCGCTACCCGGTCGGCAGCGTGCAGGAGGCGCAAGCCTTGGCGGCGACAGCCGCCAGTACCGGCATCGCAATGCTGCTCGCCGTCATCCCACTGGTCCAGCGGCCCGTGCCCGCAAGCTCGCCACTGGTCGGGGCGGCGATCGCCCTGCTCTGCATGCTGGCGATTCGCTGCGCGTACCGCCGCCACAACGACCGGGCGCTACGCCCCGATGCGCGCTTCGCGACTCCGGTGCTGCTGTTCGGGACCGGCTCTGCCGGCCAGGGGCTGCTGCGGGCGATGCTCAGCGACCCGCGCGGCCGGTACCTGCCGGTCGGGCTGCTCGACGACGACCCGGAGAAACGGCACCTGCGCGTCGACGGTGTACCGGTGCTCGGCGGCCGCGGCGAGATCGCCGCCGCCGTCCGGCAGACCTTCGCCACCACGCTGATCCTCTCGGTGGCCAACGCGGACGCCGCGCTGATCCGGGAACTCCGAACGCTGACCCTGTCGACCGGCGCCGAGTTCAAGGTGCTCCCTCCCGTCCGGGAACTCGTCGATCAACGGGTCAGCGTGGCCGACGTGCGTAGCCCCAACATCGCGGATCTGCTCGGCCGACGGCAGGTGGTCACCGACCTGTTCATCAACGACGACGGACTGCGTGGCCGTCGCGTGCTGGTGACCGGCGCCGGCGGCTCGATCGGCTCAGAACTCTGCCGGCAGTTGATGAAGGCGAACCCGGGTGAGCTGATGATGCTGGACCGGGACGAGTCGGCCATGCACAGCCTTCAGATGTCGCTGTCCGGCCGGGCCCTGCTGGACGGCCCCGAACTGATCCTCGCCGACCTGCGGGACGACGAGGGCATCCGGCGGATCATCCGGGAGCGGCGGCCGGACGTGATCTTCCACGCCGCGGCGCTCAAGCACCTCACGCTGCTGCAGCGGCATCCGGGCGAAGCGGTCAAGACGAACGTCTGGGGCACGCTCTCGGTGCTCGAGGCCTGCCGCGATGTGGGCCGGTTCGTGAACATCTCCACCGACAAGGCGGCCGACCCGGTCAGTGTCCTCGGTTACTCCAAGCGGATCACCGAGCGGTTGACCGCGCACGCCGCCTCGCGCTTTCCCGGCACCTTCCTCAGCGTCCGGTTCGGCAACGTGTTGAGCAGCCGTGGCTCAGTGGTCACGGCGTTCCAGCGGCAGATCGAGTCCGGTCTCCCGCTGACCGTCACCCATCCCGAGGTGACCCGCTACCTGATGACCGTGCATGAGGCGGTGCACCTGGTGCTGCAGGCCGCCGAGATCGGCCGGGACGGGGAGGCGCTGGTGCTGGACATGGGCGAGCCGGTCCGCATCGCCGACCTGGCCCGGCAGATGGCCGAGCAGGCGGCCAGCCCCGTCCCGATCGTCTACACCGGGCTCCGGCCCGGCGAGAAGCTGCACGAGAACCTCTTCGGAGCCGGCGAGACCGACACCCGGCCGCTGCACCCGCTGGTCTCCCACGTGACGGTGCCGGTGCTCGACCCGATGGAGCTCAGCCGCCTCGACCCGTACGACGATCCGGAGAAGACCGTCGCGCAGCTCGCCCTGCTCTGCGACCAGCCGGCCGCCCCGTCCGTCAGGGGTGCGGTCCAGCCGCCGCACTCCCACTGACTGCTGGCAGGGGCCCGGCCGTGGTGATCCGCCATCGGCCGGGCCTCCCGGCACGGCAGGGCACGCCAGCATCGCCGGGCACACGCCGCACCCCACGGGCACGACCTGACCATGAACTCGGAGGCCGAGGGCGCGACTCCGACGCCGTCGCCGGAGCTGAAGAAGGTGGCGCGGCTCGGCCCGAAGGCCTTCGAGCAGTGCGCCGGCTTCCTCCGGATCCCCGGCGGCGACGACCCGCTGGACTCCTCCAGCGTGCACCCCGAGGCGTACCCGGTGGTGCGGCGGATACTGGCCAGCACCGGGCGGGACCTCCGCTCGCTGATCGGGAAGTCGGCCATCCTGCGCGGACCGAAGGCGACCGACTTCGTCAACGACACCTTCGGCCTGCCCACCGTCACCGACATCCTGCGCGAGCTCGAGAAGCCCGGCCGGGACCCGCGCCCGGCGTTCAAGACGGCGCGGTGGCCAGGGCGGTGCGCGGGGCGGGTCGCAGCAGCGGCAGGGGCGTGGTGGCGGCACCCCACCGCCAGCCAACGGCGCGATGGCGGACGCGTTGCGCCGGGCCGGCCTGACCTGAGCGGACGGCGGCCCGGACCCACCCTCGGGTGGGCCAGGGCCGCCGCACCCCCGGCCTCAGTTCGGGTTGACGGCCGAGGGGTGCGCGGCCAACCAGTCGTTCATCTTGTCGTTCTTCACCGCCGCGAAGAGCTTCGCCGAGGCGGCCATGTCGGGAAACATGACGCTCTGGTCGCCGACCATGCCCACCCCGGTGGTGGGGCTCGTCAGCATCGTGAGGTCGTCGGCGCGGATCTCACGCAGGTCCCATACGGTGTCGAACACTGACAGGCCCCGGTCCACCTGCACGGCACCGGCGGTGGCCCGCAGGAAGTCGTTGAGCTGGGCCGGATTGGCCAGAACGCCCTTCCGGCTCGCGTCCCGCATCACCGCGGCGATGATCGCCTGCTGGTGCCGCATCCGGGAGAAGTCGCCGTCGGCGAACTGCTTGCGCTGCCGGGCGTAGTCGAGCGCCATGACGCTGTCCATGTGGTGCACGCCCGGTTGGTAGACCCTGCCGGGCACGGCCATCGGGGTGAACGGTTTGTCGACGGTGACGTCCACGCCACCGAGGACGTCGATGACCTTGCCGAAGCCGGCGAAGTCCAGCAGGACGACGTGGTCGATGCGGACGCCCGTGAAGCCCTCGATCGTGCGGACCAGCAGCGGCGTCCCGCCCCAGGCGTACGCCGCGTTGATCTTCGCCTTGGTCGGCCCGCCACCGTCCTCGGGCAGCGACTGCGGGATCGTGGTCCAGGTGTCGCGCGGGATCGAGATGAGCTGCGCCCGGTCCCGGCTGTGCGGCACGTGGACCAGCATGATCGTGTCGGTGCGCGAGACGGTGTCGCTTGGCTCGGACTGGTCCTTGCCGACGACGAGGAAGTTGAGCGCGGAATCCGCGGCGCGGACCGGTCGCTGCTCGTCCTGCAGACCCTGGAACGCGTCGACCTTGTCGACGTCGTTCTCCAGCGATCGCACGTACAGCCAGCTGCCGAGGCCACCGCCGCCGATCAGCACGAACAAGAGGACCACGGCCAGTGCCGTCACCCGCGCCCACCGCCGCCGCGGCCACCACCGTCGGCGGCGCCGGCCCGGGCCGGTGTCGTCGCCACGGGGATTCCACGGCGGTCGCGACGTCTGCCCTGCCTCACCAGGATGAACCTGTTCCACCATGGACATGGAGATTACGCCATAGGGGGTAACAAAGACGTCATAACAGGACGTTTGCCCGCGACCTCCACGACGGCGGGCCAACTCCTGTCGCGTACCGTCTGGTCGATGGACGACGGCGAACGCGGCTGGCGTGAGCAACGGGAGCGGGCGGTGCGGGCGCACGCGGCCGCCGATGAGCGGCGCCGCACCGCCGAGGCGGCGGAGGCCGCCCGGATCGTGGCCTGGTTCGCCGCCGAGGCGAACCGGCGCGGCCTGCGCCGCACCCGGCTCGCCGTCCAGCCGTACGACGGCGGCGGCCGGTACCGGAGCCGACTCACCGGGTGGTACGTCGACCGGGCCCTGACCCGGGCTGTCGACGCGCGGGGAAACTTCTATCTGTTGTCCGCCCCGCCGAGCCTCCGGGCGCGACTGCTCGGCGCCGACCCCCGACCGCAGCCGGCGCCGCTGGTCGTTGGCCAGGGTGGACGCGACGGCGAGTCGATCCCGCTGCGCGCGCTGCTCACCCGCCGACTGGATGCCGGGGACGACTGGCCCTGACCGGCCCGGTGGTCCGCCGCGCCACGTTCCACCACCAGAGCTGCTGCACCCCGAGGGTGAGCAGCCCGGCGATGACGATGGCGCAGAGGTTGATGACGAGTTGCAGCGCCGAGCCGGCCGCCTCGTGCCACACCCCGTACGCGGCGGCGACGGCGACGTTCGCGGCCGCTGGCACGGTGGTCACCGAGATCAGCACGCCGACCAGCGAACCCGACTTCTTCGCGGTCAGGGAGAGCATGCCGGCGACCCCGGCCAACAGCCCGATCACCCAGGAGAGCGCGTCGGGCCGCCAGATGAAGTCGGTCAGCGGACGCTCGGCGAGCAGCATCTGCCGCCCGACCAGGCCGGCCGCGGTCAGCGCCCACGTGCTCAGCACGGTGACCGCCATGGCCGCCAGGAAGCCGACCACCAGGGCCTGCACCGAGCGAACGATGATCCGCCGGTTGCGCCGCAGCAGCGCGACGCAGAGGGCGGCGAGCGGCCCGAACTCCGGACCCACCACCATGGCGCCGACGATGAGGATCGGCTGGTCCAGCAGGACGCCGACGCCGGCGATCATCGTGGCGACCATGATCAGTACGAGGTAGGTGCCGGTGAGCACGGTCTGTTCGCCGGTCTTCGCGGCGATCTCGTCCCACACCACGGCGTCCTCGCCGTGCCCCGGAGCCTCGCGGGCGGCCTTCTCCGCCGCGGCGGAAACCGTCAGCTCGACGTCGTCGGCGGAGATCCCGCCGCGCGCCTCCACCCCGAGCTCCTGGAGCCGGCGCAGCACCTGGTCGGCGCTCTCCCGCACCACGTCACAGAGGATCAGGTCCCCCGGGGGCCGTCGGGCGGCACCGGGAAGCACCGCCAGATGGGCCACGCCGGCCTCCTCGGCGAGCAGATCCGTCACCGCCTTCGCCTCGTCGGTCGGGGCGATGATCCTCAGGTGCAGCATTCCTCCCCCGTCCTGACGCACGGCAGGTCCGGCCGGACCACTGTACGGGGCGACGCCCGGTCGAGCGGCATCGCGGACGGGCCGGTGCCCGCAGCCGGGAGCCAGGTGGTGGTGACCGAATCGCTCGCATTGTCATGACTGCGGGTAAATTAGTCACAAAGCGTCCCTTGTCTCGTTAGGTCAGCGAGAACCCGCCCGGCCGGTCCGACCGGTGTGCCGGGCAACGCGAACAGCACCGGAGGTCGACCGATGACGTTCCCGGACCGGGTGAGCGCACCTGTGGTCCGCCAACCCGGGCCCGATCCGGTGGCCGAGCGGATCCTTCTGTCGCCCCCCGACGTGGGCGCGCTCGAAGAGTCGTACGTCCTGAACGCGCTCCGGTCCGGTTGGGTGGCGCCCGCCGGTCCCGACCTCGACGCCTTCGAACGCGAGGTCGCCCACCGGGTCGGCTGCGCGCACGCGGTGGCGCTTGCCTCCGGCACCGCAGGACTTCACCTGGCGCTGGTCGCGCTCGGCGCCGGCCCCGGGGACGTCGTGGTGGTGCCGACCCTGACGTTCGCGGCGACGGCCAACGCCGTGGTGTACACGGGAGCGGAACCGATCTTCGTCGACTGCGAGCCGGCAACGGGCAATCTGGATCCCGACCTTCTCCACGATCTGCTCCGTGACCTGCAGCTACGGGGCCGCCGGGTCGCCGCCGTGCTGCCCGTGGACATCTTCGGCAGCTGCGCCGACTACGGCCGGATCCTGCCGCTCTGCGCGGAGGCCGGAGTGCCGGTGGTGGAGGATGCCGCCGAGGCGCTCGGCGCGGTCCACGCCGGACGCGCCGCCGGCTCTTTCGGCCGGGCGGCGGTCGTCTCGTTCAACGGCAACAAGATCATCACCACCTCGGGCGGCGGAATGCTGCTGTCCGACGACGCCGCTCTCGCGGCCCGCTGTCGCTACCTGTCGACCCAGGCCCGGCAGCCGGTCGCCCACTACGAGCACACCGAGGTGGGCTACAACTACCGGTTGAGCAACCTGCTCGCCGCCCTGGGCAGGGCCCAGTTGCGCCGCCTGGACGAGATGATCGCCCGGCGCCGGCGCCTGCGGGAGCGCTACGCGAAACTGTTCGCCGCGGTCCCGGGGGTCCGCCTGCTCGCGGACGAGGACGAGGGGAGCAACTGCTGGCTCACTGCGATCGTCGTCGATCCGGCCGTCGCCGGCTGGCGGGCGCGGGATCTCGCCGACCATCTCGACGAACGGAGGATCGAAACGCGGCCGGTGTGGAAACCCATGCATCTGCAACCGGTCTTCGCCAGCGCGCGGTCACTGCTCACCGGAGCGTCGGAACGACTCTTCGCGGACGGTCTGGTCCTGCCCAGTGGTTCCGCGCTGAGCGAGCGCGAGATCGTCCGCGTCCTCACCGCGACGCGGCAGTTCCTAGACGGCCGCTGAGGGGACGCGGGGAAGCGACGCGATGAAGCTCGAAATCTGGAACGCCCGGCGTGCCGCCGACGTGAGCCGCTGGGAGGCCGTGCACCGGGCCTGGGCCGGACGAGAGGTCTTCGCCGCTCCCGCCTACGTGCGTCTGTTCGCCGAGGACCATGACGAGCCGCTCGCCGCGTACGCGGAGACAGCGTCCGGGTTCATCCTGTACCCGTTCGTGCTACGGCCGATCACCCCGCCCCACCTCACCGGCGGACAGCGGCCGGTGGTGGACGTCGTGAGTCCTTACGGCTACGGCGGAGCGTTCCACAGCGGCGCCACCGAGATCGACGCCAAGGAGTTTTGGTCGACCTTCGACGAGTTCTGCCGGTCCCGCGGAGTCGTCTCCGAGTTCACCCGGCTCTGCCTGTTCGAGGATCGCCGCCTGCCCTACCCGGGGCGCACCGAGCAGAAGCTCGTCAACGTCGTCCGGGACCTGCGGGTGCCGCCGGACGAGATGTGGCGGGAGTTCGACCACAAGGTCCGGAAGAACGTGCAGAAGGCCAGGCGATCGGGTATCCGGATCGACATCGACGAGACCGGGTCACGCCTCGATGACTTCCAGCGCATTTACCAGGACACGATGGATCGCCGGCACGCCAGGTCGAGCTACTACTTCCCGCGGGAGTTCTTCGAGACCATCGTCCGGGAGCTGCCCGGGCAGTTCGTCTTCTTCCACGCCCGCCACGGAGCGGACGTCGTCTCGACCGAGCTGGTCCTCCGATCCGGCGGAACGCTGTACTCGTTCCTGGGTGGCACCGTACGGTCCGCGTTCGACCTTCGCCCCAACGACCTGCTCAAGTACGAGGTCATCCGATGGGGGCAGCAGACCGGGCACACGCACTTCGTGCTTGGCGGGGGCCACGCGTCCGACGACGGGATCTTCCGCTACAAACGGGCGTTCGCTCCCCACGGCCTGGTTCCCTACCTGGTCGGCAGCCGGGTGTTCGACGAGGACAGGTACGACCGCCTGGTGGCCGCGCACCGGGCTCGCGGACAGCGCCGACTGCCCGGCTGGGAACCAGACCCCGACTTCTTCCCGGCGTACCGGCAGCAGCTCCCCTGCGAGACAGCGTCATGAGCGACGGCGGCCGCTGGGAGGTGGGCTCCGCGTACCCGCTGATGCTGCCCTCCGGCAGCGGTCGACTCCAACCGGCCGGGGACAACCGGCTCTTCGGTTCTGGGCGGCAGGCGTTGCGGGCCCTGCTCGAGTTCGGCCGGCGGGAGTACGGCTGGGAAGCGGTACATCTGCCGACCTACTACAGCCCTTCGGTGGCTCCGCACATCAGCGACCTGCTGCCCGTCCGGCGGTACGACGCCGGACCGCTCGGTCCGCCGCCGCGTCCTCTCGCCGGGCCCTCGGACGTGGTGGTCGCCATGTCCTACTTCGGAGCGCCACCGGCCCTGCCGGTGACGGCGGGAACCCTGGTCGTCGACGTGACCCACGATCCGGTCGCTCCGTGGATCGAGCAGGTCCGCGCCGACTACTACTATGCCTCGCTGCACAAGACGTTGCCGTTGCCCGACGGAGGGCTGCTCTGGTCCGGCACCGGCCACGGGCTGCCGTCCGTCGTGCCGCCGACCGAGAACCACCTCGCCACGGTGAGCCGGATCCTGTCCGCCATGTGCCTGAAGGCGGCCTACCGGGACGGCGCGCCGGTCACCAAGGAACAGTTCCTTCCGCTGTACGCGGCCGGCGAGCAGGGCTTCCGCTCGACGCTGGTGAGTGGCATCTCGGACTTCTCCCGCGAGGCACTCCGCCTGCTGCCGGCGGTGGAGATGCGGCGGCGGCGCGTCGAGAACGCGGCGGAGCTGGCGTCCGGGCTACGGGAGATTGCCGGTGCCCGGATCCATGAGCACACCTTCGGTGTGGTGCTCGAGTTCGACTCCCCCGAGCGGCGGGAAGCCGTCCGTCGGGGTCTCGTCGCCAGGTACGTGTACCCGGCCGTGCTCTGGGACCTCAGGGCTCCGGAGGCTCCGCCGCACCAGGTCGACTTCTCCCGGCGGATGCTCCACCTGCATACGGACGCGAGATGGACCGAGGACGACATGCGACGCGTGGCGGCCATCGTGCGCCGGGTGTCCGAGGGGTGCCCGGCCGCGCGTGAGCGGCACGCCGCCCTGTCGTCGCACCCGACCGAAAGCTGAATCACCGATTCGGACCATTTTGGCCCGTTTGATACTTAAAATTCCCTCTACGGGGTCCACGCTCTGCCGAAGCTGGCTGGCGCACCCCTGCGTGTCCCGCGCCCCACCGGAGCGCGGGCACGCCGGCGACACGACAAGCCAATGGAGCAAGCGTGACCTCCCGACAGCTTCGATACGACCGGATCAAACGGGGATTCGACGTCCTCGTCGCCGGCCTCGGGCTGGTGGCGCTGTCCCCGGTCCTGCTCGCCGTCGGCGTGGCGATCATGCGGAAGATGGGGCGCCCGGTGTTCTTCCGCCAGATCCGGCCGGGGCTGAACGGACGGCTGTTCACGCTGCGGAAGTTCCGGACGATGGACCCGGTGGGCCGGGGCAGGGTCGGCGACGGCGAACGGCTGACTCCGCTGGGTGCCTGGCTCCGTAAGACCAGCCTCGACGAGCTGCCGACGCTGTGGAACGTCCTGCGTGGCGACATGAGCCTGGTGGGGCCGCGCCCGCTGCTTGCGGAGTACCTGGACCGGTACACGCCTGAACAGGCGCGCCGGCACGAGGTGAGACCGGGGGTCACCGGGTTGGCGCAGGTATCCGGCCGCAATGCACTCAGCTGGGAGGAGAAGTTTGCCTACGACGTCCGCTACGTCGACAGCCGCTGCTTCCGGCTGGATCTGCGGATCCTTCTCGTGACGGTGGGAAAGGTTCTCCACCGCGAGGGCGTCTCCGCGGAGGGCCACCCCACCTGTCCTGAGTTCATGGGCACGGCCGGATCTCTGCTGGAGGTCGACCGCGGTGGTGCGTCCCGAGGAGCAGGGTGAGGCGGTCAGGCGCGCCACCGGCGAGGACCGGCGGCCGGCCGGGCGACGCCACGTACGGCTCCTGGCAGCTGCGGCGCCTCTCCCCCATGGTGACCGCCGGCCACCTCATCACCGCCCAGGTCGTCGTGGGCGCGGTCAGCCTCGTCATCAACGCGATGTCGGCGAGGACCATGGGGCCGGCGGGGCGAGGGGACCTGGCGCTGCTGCTGCAGATCACGTATGTCGCGAACCTCATCGCAGTCGCCGGCGTGGACCGGTCGTACGCGGCGACCGTGCCGCCGGAACACGGTGTACGCAGCGCCATTCGGGACATGGTCAGGCTGGTCGCGCCGACGGCGGCGGTGGTAATCGTGGGGGCGGCGGCGGTGGCCTGGTGGATCGATGGCAGCGGTCGGCACCAGCGATTGCTGGCCGCAACCGGTCTCGTGCTGACCGCGTCGTCCCTGGTGGCCGCGTCGACGCTGCGTACGGCAGCGACAGCCACCGGGGTGACCCGGCCCTACGTGCTGTCGGCCCTCGTCGGCCAGGTCACCCTGTTGGCCTCGGCCGCGCTTCTCACCGCCGCCGGTGTTGGGTCATCCGACCTCTGGTTGCTGGGCTACGGGGCGGCGCTCAGCGTCGGCCCGCTCGCCGCCTGGCTGCTCCTGCGTCGCTCCGGCGGGCCGCCGGCACGAGCGACGCGTGACCTCTTCGCCGCACGTCGGCTCGGTCTCCGACTGCTACCGGCGGCACTGGCGAGCATGGTGCTGCTCCGTGGGGACCGTCTGCTTCTACCCTGGCTGGGTTCGTACGACGACCTCGGTATCTACATCGTCGTGGCGACTCTGTCCGAGCTCGCCATCTGGCCGATCCAGAATCACCTGGATGCTCAGGCGCCCCGGTGGCACCAGCGGTTCCTCGCCGGTGAGATGCGGTGTCGAGGGCCGCTGCTGATCGCCTTCGGTTACGGGACCGTGGCGGGGCTCGTCCTGCTGGCTGCCGGCCACCTGCTGGTGGTGCCGGTATTCGGGGTCGAGTACCGGGCCTCGACCGTGCTGCTCGTGCCGCTGTCCATCGGCACCGCCTTTCTGAGTGTCAGCAGGGCCGCCATCGGCCTCGGTGTCGCGGCCGGCCGGGCCCGGGTGGCCCTGGCCGCCGACATTCCCGCGATGGTCGTCTGCCTCGCCGCGTGCGTCCTGCTCATCCCCCGCTATGGCGCGCTGGGCGCCGCGGTGGCGTCAGCGCTGGCCTACGGGGTCGGCGCCGCCGTGGCCGTTCTCCTCTGCCTCACGGTGGCACGACGGGTCGCGGTCGCGGCACCGGACAGTCCCGTCGTGCCTCTCCAGTCCCTACCGCGGCGGTAAGCCGTCCCCCTTCCCACGCTCGATGCGGAGCTGCCATGCAACCAGTCATTGACCTGCCTGCGACGACCAGCGGCCGGAAGCAATCCACTCCACAGCGCCCCGGGGCCGCGGCACTTCAGGGGACCGCGGGAAGCACGTCGGAGCGGACGTTCTCGTGGACGCTGATCGCGGCCGTCTTCGTGCTGGCGCTCGCCGGGCGTTTCTCCCTGGATCGGCTGGGGCTGTCCATCCAGGGGGTGTCCGATCCACGTATGGCCGGATGCGTCTTCCTCGTGGTCGCTGTGCTCGTCTGGCAGGCCGGGCGGGCGGCCCGGGGCGAGGTCCAGCCCATGCCTGGGGTGGCACTGCTGTTCAGCGCGTTGATCGGCTTTCAACTCCTGTCGGCCCTCTGGTCCCCCACCGGTGCTCGTCTCGAGCGGGTGTCGTGGGATCTCGTGGTGCTGTGGGTCCTGGTGATCGCGACGGCCGTGTTCGCGGCGGGCGATCCGAGGCGGGCGGCCCGCGTACTGCTGGTGCTGCTGCTGGCCACCGCCATCCTGTACGCGGCGAAGGGTTTCCTGGAAGGGCCGCAGGGCCAGGGGCGGTACTCGGCCTTCGGCAGCGGACCCAACGTGTTCGCCCGGGTGATCGCGACCGGAATCATCGCCAACGTCACGCTGGCTGTGGTCCACCGCCGGAAACTGCTGCTCCTGCCGCTGCCGATCCTGGCACCGGCCGCGGTGCTGTCCGGATCACGCGGTGCACTGGTTTCCCTCGTCGGGGCCGCCGTGGTGTTCTTCCTGCTCTTCGTCCGACGCCGCCGGCTTCTCTACCTAACCAGCACCGTGATCGTCGGTGCCGTACTCAGCTGGACGGCCTGGACGCTCTTCGGCAGCGACATCGCCACGCTGGTGAGCCGGCGGTACTCGTTGAGCGGGCTGCAGCAGACCGGCTTTTCCGATCGTCCGATGCTCCTGTCGTTCGCGTGGTCGATGTTCGCCGAGCATCCGCTCTCCGGTGGCGGGCTTGACGGCTTCTTCGCGACGTACGGCATCGACTATCCGCACAACTACTTCCTCCAACTCGCCGCCGAGAGCGGCATCGCGGCGGTGTGTCTCCTGGTGCTCATCGCCGTGTCCTGGTGGCGAGGCGGACGCCCCTGGTCCACCACGCCAAAGGAGCAGGTGGGTTGCGCGGTGGTCGCCATCTACGTCGCGTTCGCCAGCAGCTTCTCCGGCGACTACTACGACACGCGGTTCCTGTGGATCTTCGCGGTGGCTGCGGTCATCCGGCCCCGCCAGGCGAGACCCGATCCCGGCAACGGCCTGCGTTCCGGCCGCCCTGCCGGCAGCGGGTACCGATCGACCACACCTGTTCAATCGAGAGGAAACGTCCCATGAACGGCACCGACCGGACCCGTCGGGTCATCGTGTTGAACCAGTACGCGAAGCCCCGCTCGGAGGGTGGCGGTACGCGGCACACGGAGCTCTTCGAGCGCGTGCGAGGTTGGGAACACCTGATCATCGCCGGAAATCTCGACCACGCGTCGGGGCAGCGGTACCGGACCCAGGACCCGCACTTCGCACTCGTACCCGTATCGGCGTACCGGGGGAACGACCACCGCAGGGTGATCAGCTGCCTGACCTACTGCGTGACCGCCCTGTGGGAGGCGTTGCGCGGACCACGGCCGGACGTCGTCTACGCCTCCTCGCCGCACATCTTCGGCCCGGTTGCCGGCTGGCTGGCGGCTCGCCTGCGCGGGGCACGATTCGTCCTGGAGATCCGCGACCTCTGGCCGCAGTCGATCATCGACACCGGCCATCTGCGTGCCGGCTCCCTCGTCCACCGTGGCCTGCGGCAACTGGAAACCTGGCTCTACCGGCGGGCCGACCGCATCGTCATCGTGGCGTCCGGATGGCGATCCTACTTCCAGCAGCGGGGCATCGACGACGCCATCGTGGAGTGGGTCAGCAACAGTGCCGAGCCCGAGGATTTCGACATCCGCCAGGATCTGATCCCCCTCCGTGACCGGTGCGACGCGCACGGCCGGCTGATCGTCTACGCCGGCGCGCACGGACCGACCAACGGTCTCGATCTCCTGCTGGACGCCGCGGCGGAACTGCCCGAGCACACCTTCGCCCTGATCGGGGACGGCATCGAGAAGCAGCGGCTGGTTCATCGTGCCAGGGCAGAGGGGCTGAACAACGTCCGTTTCCTCGACGTGCTGCCCAAGCGGGAACTCGCCGGCATTCTCGGTGGCGCGGACATCGGCGTGCACGTGCTCGCCGACGCGGCGGTCTTCCGGCTGGGGCTCAGCCCGAACAAGCTGTACGACTACCTGGCGGCGGGCCTACCCGTCGTCACCAACTCCCCCGACGAACCGCACGACATCGTCATGGAGTGCGGAGCCGGTATGGCGGTGGGGGTGGGAGAACTGGCCGCGGGCATCCGCAAGCTCGCCGGGCTGGACGACGCCACCCTGCGGGAAATGGGGCGCCAGGGCCGGGAGTACATCGCGAAGTACCGGTCCCGGACGGTGATGTCCGCTCGCCTGCAGCGCGTCCTCGACGAGGTCACCGGCGGCTGACCAAACCACTGACGCGCGTCTCCGACCCCAGGAAGTCCGGCACCGGTCCGGGCACCCACGGTCAATGTCGCCCGGCCGTCTCATTGACATCGGTCTCCGCCACCGGGAAGGCTCGCCGTACAGGTCCTTCCACCAAAGGGGGCGCGATGAGACCGACACGGCTGGCGATCGCCGGCGTGTTCACTCTGGTCGGCGCGATGGCGCTGACCGCACCGGCGAGCGCGCGGCCACCGTCCGATCCGGGCGGCCGCGACAGCTTGGAGGTGTACGTCGGCACGGTCAACGCCCAGCAGCTCGATCGGCTGCGGGCGGCCGGGGTCGACCTGGACGAGGACCACCGGTCCGTCGACGCGGCCGGTGGCACGACGATCGAGACCGTCCTCACCCGGCGGGAGGCCGCCCGCCTCACCGGCCAGGGTGTCCCACTGCGGGTCAAGAAGGTGCGCGGCAAGGACGCCTCCCAGGCGTTGCGCGAGCAGGCCGCCGCCGGCTGGCAGGCGTTCCGCTCGTACAGCGAGCCCGGCGGCATCCGGGACGAGCTCACCGCCACCGCCGCCCGGTTCCCCGGGCTGGCCAAGGTGGAGACCCTCGGCCGTACGGTGCAGGGGCAGCCGATCCTGGCGGTCAAGGTCACGAAGAACGCCCGGACGGTCGCGGACGGGAAGCGTCCCGCGGTGCTCTACGCCAGCACCCAGCACGCCCGGGAGTGGATCACTCCGGAGATGACCCGCCGGCTGCTGCACCACGTGCTGGACAACTACGGCATCGACGCGGAGATCACCCGGCTGGTGAACACCACCGAGCTGTGGTTCCTGCCGGTGGCCAACCCGGACGGCTACGACCACACCTTCACCCCGGGCAACCGGCTGTGGCGCAAGAACCTGCGGGACAACGACGGTGACGGCCGGATCACCAGCGCCGACGGCGTCGACCTGAACCGCAACTTCAGCTTCAAGTGGGGGTACGACGACGAGGGCTCCTCGCCCGAGCCGAACAGCGACACCTACCGCGGCGCCGGCCCCAACTCGGAGCCGGAGACCAAGGCCCTGGACCGGCTCTTCCAGCGGGTCGGCTTCGAGTTCTTCGTCAACTACCACTCGGCCGCGCAGCTGCTGCTCTACGGCGTGGGCTGGCAGGTGAGCACGCCGACCCCGGACGACGTGATCTACGAGGCGATGGCCGGCGACGACGCCCACCCGGCGGTGCCCGGCTACGACCCGGACATCTCCGCCGAGCTGTACACCACCAACGGCGACACCGACTCGCACGCCCACGTCCGGTACGGCACCCTCGGCTTCACCCCCGAGATGTCGACCTGCCAGACGGCCGCCGCCTCCGACCCCGACGACCAGTGGCGGCCGGAGGACTGCGTCAGCGGCTTCATCTTCCCCGACGACGAGAAGCTGATCTCCGAGGAGGTGACGAAGAACCTGCCCTTCGCCCTCGCGGTGGCGAAGTCGGCCGCCGACCCGGACGACCCCGTCTCGGTGGTCGGCCGGAGCACCCCGGACTTCCGGGTGGACGCCTTCGACACCTCGTACGGGCGGACCCAGCAGGTCGCCTCGACCACCCGACGGGCGCTCAAGGACGTCCGGATGCACTACGTGGTCAACGGCGGCCGGCCGAAGACGGTCGAGGTCCGCGAGTGGCGGGGCGGCGAGCGGTACGGCGACACGAACGACGACTACTACGCGGAGCTGCGCGGCACCGTGACCGGCACGAAACCGGGCGACCGGGTGGAGGTCTGGTTCACCGGGGTCAAGCCCCGCAAGGGCCCGGTGGCCAGCGAGCACTTCACCTACCGGGTGCACGCCGACATCGGCGGTGACGTGCTGGTGCTCGCCGCGGAGGACGTGACCGGGCTGAGCCCGGCGCAGAACGCCACCACCGCGAAGTACGCCGGCCAGATCGCCGCCTCCGTCGAGGCCGCCGGCCACCACGCCGACGTGTACGACTTCGACGCGATGGGTCGGCAGGCGCCGCACCCGCTCGGTGTGCTGTCGCACTACAGGGCGGTGGTCTGGGAGACCGGGGACGACATCATCCTCCGCTCCCCGGGCCAGGTCGGCGGCACCGCCGCCGAGGCCGCGCTCACCACCGAACTGGCCGTCCGCGACTACCTCAACGAGGGCGGCAAGGTGCTGGTCAGCGGCAAGTACGCGCTCTTCGCCCAGGGCGCCAACGGCAGCTACGTCTACCGGCCGGACGCCCCGCCGGAGTGCACCGACCCGGACGACGTGACCTGCCTGCCGCTGCTCAACGACTTCCAGCAGTACTACCTGGGGGCGTACAACTACGTCAGCGACGGCGGCACCGACCCGGACGGCGACCCGTACCCGGTGCGCGGCTCGGACGGCGCGTTCGCCGGCTTTGACGGGCAGCTCAACGCGGCCGGGTCGGCGGGCAACCAGGACCACACGGCGTCGTTCCTCACCACGTCGAGCTTCCTGCCGCCGGAGCAGTTCCCGCAGTTCGCCAGCTCCGCGGCGGTGGACTGGGCGCGGCCGGGAGCGGCGCCGTTCGACCCCCGGACCGGTGACTGGTACCTGTACAGCGGCCGGGCCGACGAGTCGTACAAGCGGCTCACCCGGACCGTCGACCTGACCGCGGCGTCCGCGGGCCAGTTGCGCTTCTTCACCTCGTACGACGTCGAGCGGGACTGGGACTACCTGATCGTCGAGGCGCACGAGGTGGGCAGCGACCGGTGGACCACGCTGCCCGACCTCAACGGGCATACCGGGACGGCGACCGGGGAGAGCTGCCAGTCCGGCTGGGTGGCGCAGCTGCACCCGTTCCTGGGCCACTACCAGGGCGCCGACTGCTCCCCCACGGGCAGCACCGGCGCCTGGAACGCGGCCACCGGCGCGTCCGGCGGGTGGCAGGAGTTCGCCGTCGACCTGTCGGCGTACGCGGGCAGGAAGGTGGAGGTCTCCATCTCGTACGTCTCCGACTGGGGCACGCAGGGTCTCGGGGTGTTCCTCGACGACGCCCGGGTGATCGCCGACGGGACCGTGGTCTCGGAGACCTCGTTCGAGACGGCCGACCTGGGCGGCTGGACGGTGGCCGGCCCGCCGGCCGGGTCCGCCGGCGCGCCGAACGACTGGGCGCGCAGCCAGCAGGCGTTCGAGGAGGGCTCGGCGGTGGTCACCGACGACAGCGTCTACCTCGGCTTCGGCCTGGAGGGGCTGGACCCGGCGGCCCGGGACGACCTGGTCGCCCGGTCGCTGACCCACCTGACCGGCGCGCCGCGCCGGTAGCGGTCCGCGGGGGTGCGCCGGCGGTGGAGCCACCGCCGGCGCACCTTCCGGTACGTCCGACGCGTCCGACGCCGATGTGGTGAGCTGTACGGGTGGCGGGACTGGGTCTGGTGCTGCACCCCACCCGGGACGTCTCCGAGGTGGTCGAGATCGTCGAGCGGTGGGCGGCGCGCCACCGCAAGACGCTGATCGTGCGCGCGGAGGACGCGCACCGGGTGCCGTCCAGCGTCGAGCCGGTCCCCGCCGGGGAGGTGGCCGTCCGCGCGGACGCGCTGATCAGCATCGGCGGGGACGGCACCATGCTGGGCGCGCTGCGCATGGCCGTGCGCGACCCGAAGCCGGTGCTGGGGGTGCATCTGGGGCGGCTGGGGTTCCTCGTGGAGGTCGAGCCGCCGCACCTGCCTTCGGCGCTGGACCGGCTCAGCAGGCAGGACTTCACCGTCGAGTCGCACGCCTGCCTGGCCTGCGACGTGTGCGGCGACGACGTGGTGGCCTTCAACGACATCGCGCTGGTCCGCCAGCCCGGCTCCGGCTTCGTCACCGCCACCCTCGCCGTGGACGGCCAGCGGTACGGCTACTACCGCTGCGACGCCCTGGTGGTCAGCACGCCGACCGGCTCGACCGCGTACAGCTACGCCGCGGGCGGCCCGCTGGTCTCCCCGGCGGCGGACGCGGTGGTGGTGACCCCGTCGGCGCCGATGGCCGGCATCTCCCGCGCGGTGGTGCTCTCCCCGGAGGAGAAGATCCGGCTGGAACTTCAGCCGCACTCGGCGGCGGTGGCCGTCGAGATGGACGGGCTGGTGATCCGGGACGCGGCGACCGAGGGGACCGTGGACATCAGCTACCGCCGCGATGCCGGTCTGGTGGTCCGCTTCGACCCGCTGCGCCATCAGGAGCGCAACCAGCTGAAGCTGAGCCTGCTCGACCTGCCGTTCCTGCCCGACCAGCTGCGCGAGCTGCTCCCCGAGGAGCTGCGGCGGGAGCGCGACCAGCGCGAGCTGGAGCCGCCCTGCTGACCGGGCCCCGCCCACCCTGCTCAGGCCTGCGCGAGCACCCCGTCGACCAGGGACTTGGCCTCCTCCTGGATCCGGGCCAGGTGCTCCGGGCCCTGGAACGACTCGGCGTAGATCTTGTAGACCTCCTCGGTGCCGGAGGGGCGGGCGGCGAACCAGCCGGAAGCGGTGGTCACCTTGAGTCCCCCGATCGGGGCGCCGTTGCCGGGCGCGGTGGTGAGGGTGGCGGTGATCGGCTCACCGGCCAGCTCGGTCGCCGTCACCTGCTCCGGGGAGAGCTTCGCCAGCACCGCCTTCTGCTCCCGGCTGGCCGGGGCGTCGATTCGGGCGTACGCGGGCGCGCCGAAGCGCTCGGCCAGCTCCGCCCAGTGCCCGCTGGGGCTCCGCCCGGTGGTCGCGATGATCTCCGAGGCGAGCAGGCAGAGCAGGATGCCGTCCTTGTCGGTGGTCCAGGTGCTGCCGTCGCGGCGCAGGAACGACGCGCCCGCGCTCTCCTCGCCGCCGAAGCCGACCGCCCCGTCGAGCAGCCCCGGCACGAACCACTTGAAGCCGACCGGCACCTCCAGCAGCGGACGGCCCAGGTCCTCGGCCACCCGGTCGATCATCGAGGAGGAGACCAGGGTCTTGCCGACCGCCGCCGCCGGCCCCCAGGCCGACCGGGTCCGGAACAGGTGGCCGATCGCCACCGCGAGGTAGTGGTTCGGGTTCATCAGCCCGCCGTCCGGGGTGACGATGCCGTGCCGGTCGGCGTCGGCGTCGTTGCCGGTGGAGACCTGGTACTTGTCGCGGGCCGCGATCAGCGAGGCCATCGCGTTCGGCGAGGAGCAGTCCATCCGGATCTTGCCGTCGCCGTCCAGGGTCATGAACCGCCAGGTCGGGTCGACCGTCGGGTTGATCACCGTCAGGTCGAGGCGGTGCCGCTCGGCGATCTCCCCCCAGTAGGCGACGCTGGCTCCGCCGAGCGGGTCCGCGCCGATGTGCACCCCCGCGTCCCGGATCGCGTCGATGTCGATCGCGGCGGGCAGGTCGTCGACGTAGTGGGCGAGGAAGTCGTACGTCCCGGTGGTGTCGGCGGCGCGCGCCCGGGCGTACGGGATGCGCTTCACCTCCTTGAGACCGGCGGCGAGGATCGCGTTGGCCCGGTCCTGGATCCACTTCGTGACGTCGGTGTCGGCGGGGCCGCCGTTGGTCGGGTTGTACTTGAACCCGCCGTCGTCGGGCGGGTTGTGCGAGGGGGTGATCACGATGCCGTCGGCGAGCCCGCTGGTGCGGCCCCGGTTGTGGGTGAGGATCGCGTGCGACGCGGCCGGGGTCGGGGTGTAGCCGTCCCGGCTGTCCACCAGCACGGTGACGTCGTTGGCCGCGAGCACCTCGAGCGCGCTGACCTCGGCCGGGGTGGACAGCGCGTGGGTGTCCCGGGCCAGGAAGAGCGGCCCGTCGAGACCCTGCTGGCGCCGGTAGTCGCAGAGCGCCTGGGTGACCGCGAGGATGTGGTCCTCGTTGAAGGCGTTCTTCAGCGACGACCCGCGGTGCCCGGAGGTGCCGAAGGAGACCTGCTGCGCCGGGTCCGCCGGATCCGGGTGCTCGGCGTAGTAGGCGGTCACCAGCCGGGGCACGTCGACCAGGTCGGCGGGCTCGGCGGGCCGGCCGGCACGGGGATGGGCCACTGCGGGGACCTCCTGACGGGTTGCTGCGGTCTGCGGGGACGGGCGGGGCTCAGGGCTCGACGCGCTGACCCTTGCCGATGACGACGATGCCGTTGTCGGAGACGGTGTAGCGCTGGCGGTCCTTCTCCAGGTCGACGCCGATCTCGACGCCCTCCGGGACGTACACGTTCTTGTCCAGGATGGCCCGGCGGACCACCGCGTGCCGGCCGATCTCCACACCCTCCATGAGCACCGCACCGTCCACGTGCGCCCAGGAGTGCACCTTCACCTTCGGCGAGACGATCGAGTTCTCCACCAGCGAGCCGGAGATCACCGCGCCGGGCGAGACCATCGAACCGACCGCCCGGCCGACCCGCTCGCCCCACTGGTGGACGAACTTCGCCGGCGGGTACGGCGGCTGCATGCTGTAGATCGGCCAGTCGAAGTTGTAGAGGTTGAACACCGGGTGCACGTTGATCAGGTCCATGTGGGCGTCGTAGAAGGAGTCCAGCGTCCCCACGTCGCGCCAGTAGCCGCGGTCCCGGTCGGTGCTGCCGGGCACCTCGTTGTCCTTGAAGTCGTAGACGTTGGCCTCGCCGCGCTCGACCAGCATCGGGATGATGCTGCCGCCCATGTCGTGCTTGCTGGTCTTGTCCTCCGCGTCCCGCTCGACGGCCTCGCAGAGCGCGCCGGTGGTGAAGACGTAGTTGCCCATCGAGGCATAGATCTGGTCCGGCGCGTCGGGTAACCCGACGGCGTCGGTGGGCTTCTCGCGGAACGCCCGGATCCGCCGCCCGTCCTCGCCGACCTCGATCACGCCGAACTGGTCGGCCGTGGACAGCGGCTGGCGGATGCCGGCAACCGTCACCGCGGCGCCGGAGGCGATGTGGTCCTCCACCATCTGCCGCGGGTCCATCCGGTAGATGTGGTCGGCGCCGAAGACGATCACGTGGTCCGGCTGCTCGTCGTTGATCAGGTTGAAGCTCTGGTAGATGGCGTCGGCCGAGCCGGCGAACCACCACGGGCCGCGGCGCTGCTGGGCCGGCACCGGGGTCACGTAGTTGCCGAGCATGGTCGACATCCGCCAGGTCTGGGTGATGTGCCGGTCCAGCGAGTGGGACTTGTACTGGGTCAGCACGACGATCTTCAGAAAGCCGGCGTTGGCCAGGTTGGAGAGGACGAAGTCGACCATGCGGTACATCCCGCCGAAGGGGACGGCCGGTTTCGCCCGGTCGGTGGTCAGGGGCATCAGGCGCTTGCCCTCCCCGCCGGCCAGGACGATCGCGAGCACCTTGGCAGCCATGTCACGACGCTATCCATCCGGCTGCAACTTCACCACTCGTACGGACGGACTTCTGGACTAGGGTGCGGGGGCATGACGGAATCCGCTCGCCTGCGCGTTGACCTGCTCACCCGGGAGTACCCGCCGGAGGTGTACGGCGGCGCCGGGGTGCACGTCGAGTACCTGGCCCGCGAGCTGCGCCGGCTCGCCGACGTCCGGGTGCACTGCTTCGGCGTGCCGCGCACCGAGCCGGGCGTCACCGCGTACGCCGAACCGCCCGGCCTGACCGGCGCGAACGCCGCGCTGCGCACGATGGGCGTGGACCTGGAGATGGCGGCCGGCTGCGCCGGCACCGACGTGGTGCACAGCCACACCTGGTACGCCAACCTGGCCGGCCACACCGCGAAGCTGCTGCACGGGGTGCCGCACGTCGTCACCGCGCACAGCCTGGAGCCGCTGCGGCCGTGGAAGGCCGAGCAGCTCGGCGGCGGTTACGCGCTCTCCTCCTGGTGCGAGCGGACGGCGGTGGAGGCCGCGGACGCGGTGATCGCGGTCAGCGCCGGGATGAAGCGGGACGTGCTGACCGCGTACCCGGCGGTCGACCCGGACCGGGTCCGGGTGGTCCACAACGGCATCGACACCAGGCAGTACGCCCCGGACCACGACACCGACGTGGTGGACCGGCTCGGCATCGACCCGGCCCGCCCGAGCGTGGTGTACGTCGGGCGGATCACCCGGCAGAAGGGGCTGCCGTACCTGCTGCGGGCGGCCCGCCACCTGCCCGCCGACACCCAGCTGGTGCTGCTGGCCGGCGCGCCCGACACCCCGGAGATCGCCGCCGAGGTGGAGGGCCTCGTCGCCGAGCTGCGGGCCAACCGGTCGGGCGTGGTCTGGGTGGCCGAGATGCTGCCCAAGCACGAGGTGATCCAGGTGCTCACCCACGCCACGATCTTCGTCTGCCCGTCCGTCTACGAGCCGATGGGCATCGTCAACCTGGAGGCGATGGCCTGCGAGACGGCGGTGGTGGCGACCGCTACCGGCGGCATTCCCGAGGTGGTCGCCGACGGGGAGACCGGCCTGCTCGTCCCCATCGAGCAGGCGACCGACGGCAGCGGCCGGCCGCTGGACCCGGAGCGCTTCGTGGCCGACCTCGGCGCGGCGATCAACGAGCTGCTGGCCGACCCGGCGCGGACCGTCGAGTTCGGCCGGGCCGGCCGCCGGCGGGCCGTCGAGCACTTCTCCTGGGACACGGTCGCGGCCCGCACGATGGAGGTGTACCGGTCGGTGGGAGCGGCAGGCTGACCCGAGCGCGAAGCGATCTCGCGCAGTAGGTTGACGGGGTGACTGGACGGTTCCCGATCGAAGACGTCTCCCCCGTCGTCGCCTGCGGTCGCTACCCGGCCAAAGCGGTGCTCGGGGAGATCGTGCCGGTGTCCGCCCGGGCCTACCGCGAGGGGCACGACGCGCTCGGCTGCAACGTGGTCTGGCTCGGTCCGGACGGCGCCGCCCGCCCGTTCACCCGGATGCGCCCCGGCGAGCCCGGGCAGGACCGCTGGCACGCCACCATCCGGCCGGACGCGGTCGGCGACTGGGTGTTCACCGTGGAGGCCTTCCAGGACCCGTACCTGACCTGGCAGAACGCGGTCACCAAGAAGATCGCCGCCGGCCAGGGGCCGGCCGAACTGGCCAACGACCTGGCCGAGGGCGCCCGGGTGCTGGAGGCGGCCCTCGAACTGGTCCCGGCCGCCGACCGGAAGCGGGTCCGCGCGGCGGCCGGGGCGCTGCGCGACGGCAAGCTTCCGCTGCCCCGGCGGGTCACCCCGGCCCTCGACCTGGCCGACCTGCTCTGGGACCACCCGGTGCGCGAGCTGGTCACCACCGGCGAGGAGCGCCGGCTCTGGGTGGACCGGCCCCGGGCGCTCTTCTCCGCCTGGTACGAGTTCTTCCCCCGCTCGGAGGGAGCCGTCCCGGCCACCGTCGACGCCCCGGCCCGGTCCGGCACCTTCGGCACCGCGACGGACCGGCTGCCCGGCGTCGCGGCGATGGGCTTCGACGTGCTCTACCTGCCGCCCATCCATCCCATCGGCCGGGTCAACCGCAAGGGCCGCAACAACTCGCTCACCGCCGGGCCGGACGACGTCGGCTCGCCGTGGGCGATCGGCGCCGCCGAGGGCGGCCACGACACCATCCACCCCGACCTGGGTACGCCGGCGGACTTCCGGGAGTTCATCGCCGCGGCCGCCGAGCAGGGCCTGGAGGTGGCGATGGACCTGGCGTTGCAGTGCGCCCCGGACCATCCCTGGGTGACCGACCACCCGGAGTGGTTCACCACCCGGGCCGACGGCAGCATCGCGTACGCGGAGAACCCGCCGAAGAAGTACCAGGACATCTACCCGCTGAACTTCGACAACGACCCCGAGGGCATCCGGGCCGAGGTGCTCCGGGTGGTGCTGCACTGGGTCGGCGAGGGCATCCGGATCTTCCGGGTGGACAACCCGCACACCAAGCCGTTCGACTTCTGGCACTGGCTGATCTGGGCGGTGAAGCAGGTCGACCCGGACGTGCTGTTCCTGGCCGAGGCGTTCACCCGGCCGGCGATCATGCACGGGCTCGGCAAGATCGGCTTCACCCAGTCGTACACCTACTTCACCTGGCGCACGTCGGCGGCGCAGATGCGGGCGTACTGCGAGGAACTGGTCGCCGCGGCCGACTACATGCGGCCGAACTTCTGGCCCAACACGCCGGACATCCTGCACGAGTCGTTGCAGCACGGCGGCCCGCCGATGTTCAAGATCCGGGCGGTGCTGGCCGCGCTACTCTCCCCCTCCTGGGGCATGTACGCCGGCTACGAGCTCTTCGAACACGTCGCCCGCCCCGGCGCCGAGGAGTACCTGGACAACGAGAAGTTCGAGCTGCGCCCCCGGGACTGGGCGGGCGCGCAGGCGCAGGGCCGCTCCCTGGCGCCGTACATCGCCACCCTCAACCGGGTCCGCCGGGACAACCCGGCCCTGCACCAGCTGCGCAACCTGCGCTTCCACGACATCGACAACCCGGCGCTGCTCTGCTGGTCCAAGCACGACCCGGAGACCGGCAACACGGTGATCGTGATCTGCTCGTTCGACTCGCACACCGTGCAGTGGGGCAACACCACGCTGGACATGCCGGCGCTGGGCTTCGACTGGCACGACCGGTTCACCGTGCACGACGAGCTGACCGGGACCAGCTACGACTGGGGCCAGCGCAACGCGGTCCGGCTCGACCCGTACCTGCAGCCCGCGCACGTGCTGACGGTCCGCCGCCCGGCCGTACCCGACGGGTCGGTGTCCGCGACGACCGCGCCGGCCGAACTGACCGTGGAAGACGTACCCGCCGACCTCTCGGGCGGCACCGCCCCGACCGCACCGGCCCAGAAGGACGACGCACGATGGACCAGCTGATCGCCGGCGAGACGCACGACCCGCACGCCGTCCTCGGCGCGCACCCGGCCGACGGGCACACCACCATCCGCACGATGCGCCGGGGCGCCGCCGACGTGGCCGTGCTGGTCGGCGACGAGCGGCATCCGATGAAGCGGGTGCACGACGTGGGCGTCTTCGAGGTCACCGTGCCCGGCGAGGTGCTCGACTACCGGGTCGAGGTGGACGGCACGACCCACGACGACCCGTACCGCTATCCGCCCACGCTGGGCGAGGTGGACCTGCACCTGATCGGCGAGGGCCGGCACGAGCGGCTCTGGGAGGCGCTCGGCGCGCGGGTCTTCGACGAGGGCGTCGCGTTCACCGTCTGGGCGCCGAACGCGCGCGGGGTGCGGGTGGTCGGCGACTTCACCGGCTGGGGGCCGGACGACGGCTGGCCGATGCGCTCCCTCGGCTCCAGCGGCGTGTGGGAGATCTTCGTGCCCGGCGCGCACGTCGGCGCCCGGTACAAGTACCGGATCCTCGGCGCCGACGGGCACTGGCGGGACAAGGCCGACCCCCTCGCCGCGTACGCGGAGGTGCCGCCGGCCACCGCCTCGGTGGTGCACCACTCGACGTACGAGTGGCACGACGCGGCCTGGCTGGAGCGGCGGGCGAAGCGGCAGCCGCACCAGGCGCCGATGAGCGTGTACGAGGTGCACCTCGGCTCCTGGCGGCCCGGCCTCGGCTACCGGGAGCTGGCCGAGCAGCTGACCGCGTACGTCACCGAGCTGGGCTTCACGCACGTCGAGTTCCTGCCGGTGATGGAGCACCCGTTCGGCGGCTCGTGGGGGTACCAGGTCACCGGCTACTACTCCCCCACCTCCCGTTTCGGCGACCCGGACGACTTCCGGTACCTGGTGGACCGCCTGCACCAGGCCGGCGTCGGCGTCATCCTGGACTGGGTGCCCGCGCACTTTCCCAAGGACGAGTGGGCCCTGGCCCGCTTCGACGGCACCCCCCTCTACGAGCACCCCGACCCGCGCCGCGGCGAGCACCCCGACTGGGGCACGTACGTCTTCGACTTCGGCCGCCGCGAGGTGCGCAACTTCCTCGTCGCCAACGCCCTCTACTGGCTGGCGGAGTTCCACGTCGACGGGCTGCGGGTCGACGCCGTCGCCTCGATGCTCTACCTGGACTACTCCCGGCAGGAGGGGCAGTGGGCCCCCAACGTGCACGGCGGCCGGGAGAACCTGGAGGCGATCGCCTTTCTCCAGGAGGTGAACGCCACCGTCTACAAGCACCACGCCGGGGTGGTGATGGTCGCCGAGGAGTCCACCGCCTGGCCGGGCGTCACGCGGCCGACCGCCGAGGGCGGGCTGGGCTTCGGCTTCAAGTGGAACATGGGCTGGATGCACGACACCCTGCTCTACACCTCGAAGGACCCGATCTACCGGCAGCATCACCACCACCAGCTCACCTTCTCCCTGGCGTACGCCTGGAGCGAGAACTACATGCTGCCGATCAGCCACGACGAGGTGGTGCACGGCAAGGGCTCGCTGGTCGGCAAGATGCCCGGCGACAGCTGGCAGAAGCTGGCCAACGTCCGGGCACTCCTCGCGTACATGTGGGCGCACCCCGGCAAGCAGCTGCTCTTCATGGGCTGCGAGCTGGCCGACGACCGGGAGTGGAGCGAGGAACGCGGCCTCGACTGGTACCTCACGCACGACCCGGCCCGGGCCGGCGTGCAGCGCCTCGTGGCCGACCTCAACGCCGCGTACCGGGCCACCCCGGCGCTCTGGACGCAGGACACCGAGCCGGCGGGGTTCCGCTGGATCGCCGGGGACGACGTCGCCCACAACACCGTCTCGTTCATCCGGATCGCCCCGGACGGCGCGACCCTGGTCTGCGTGGCGAACTTCTCCGCCCTGCCGCTGGAGGACTACCGGGTCGGCCTGCCGGCGGGCGGCACCTGGACCGAGGTGATCAACACCGACGCGCACCACTACGGCGGCTCGGGGGTGGGCAACCTCGGCGCGGTGCACGCCCAGGACGTCCCCTGGCACGGGATGGTCGCCTCGGCGCCGCTGCGGGTGCCCCCGCTCGGTGTGCTCTGGCTCCGCCGCGACTGAATCCGCGCCGAAAGGGTCTTGTCGCGCCTCCTCCCCCGTCGATAACCTGCTCGCCGCACACGGGGGAGGAAGAGCAGATGAGGACGTCGCTGCGGGCGGTGCTTTCCGTCGTCCTGCTGATCGGCTTCTACGCACTGGCGCTCGGGCTGGTCGTGGTGGTTGGCGCGTTCGGGTTGGAGGTGGGCGGCGACTGGGACGGCTCCGGCACCATGACATACCGGCCGTTCGTGACCGGGGCCGCTCTCTTACTGCTCCTCACGCTGCTGTTCGCCCTCGGCCGGGTGCTCACCCTCCGGTCGACCCCGCCGGAGGGGGTCCGGCTCACCCCGGAACGCGCACCGCAGCTGTGGGAGCTGGTGCGCGAGCTCGCCGCCCGGGTCGGCACCCGCGAGCCGGACGAGATCCGGCTGGTCGCCGAGGCCAACGCCGCCGTGACCGAGGACTCGAAGCTGTTCGGCCTCATCCCCGGCTGGCGGACGGTGATCGTCGGGCTGCCGCTGCTGCGCGCGTATCGCGTCGACCAGCTCCGGGCGGTCCTCGCGCACGAGATGGGCCACTTCTCCGGCCGGCACACGGCGACCGTGCGGCTCGCCCACCGCGGCCGGATGGTCATCGTCGACACGGTCCGCTGCACCACCTTCGGGGTGCTGCGCGCCGTCCTCTCCGGCTACGCCCACCTGTACGTCGCCGTCGAGCAGTCCGTCAGCCGGGAGTTGGAGTACGAGGCTGACCGCTACGCCGTGGCCGCCGGCGGGAAGAAGGCGATGGTCAGCGCGCTGCGCGAGATCCGGGTGGTGGCCACCGGCTGGGACGAGTACCTGGAGCGCCACGTGCGGCCGGCGTACGACCGCGGCCACCTGCCGGAGGACCTGTTCGGCGGGTTCGAGGCGTACCTGACCGCGTGCCGCGAGGGGATCCGCGAACGCAGCGTCGAGGTGGCGCCGGTCGAGCCGGGCTGGTGGGACAGCCATCCGCCGATCGGAGACCGCATCGCCGCGCTGCGGTTCGTCCCGGACGTCGCCGTGGCCGAGGACGGCCGACCCGCGACCGTGCTGATCCACGACGTCGACGCGACGAGCCGGCAGCTCCAGGCGGGCGTCTTCGAAAAGGCCGGCATCAAGGTGCTCCCCTGGGACCGGCTCACCCCGACCCTGGCGGACCAGTCCGCCCGGGGCCTGGCCCACCCGCTCTTCCAGGCGGCGAGCCGACTCACCGGCCGTGCGGATGCGGACCTCGACCTGCTGCTGGACCTCTTCGCCGCCGACCGGTACGACGACCTGGCCCGGGCCCTCAACCCGGACGCCGAGGGCGAGGACGGCCTACGGGAGTTGACCGGGGCCTTCGAGGGCGCGGTGGAGGCCGCGGCGGTGGAGTCGGGCGCGGCCGCCTGGCGGCACGCCTGGTCCGGCCCGCCCGAGCTGCTCACCGGCACCGGCGAACCGCTGCCCCTCGGTGAGCTGGTGGAACTGGCCGCCGATCCGCTCACGGTGCCCGCCGCCCGGGAGCGCCTCGGGGCGCTCGGGATCCGGGTGTCGGTCGAACCCGCGTCGCCGGCCCCCGCGTAGCGGCGGCCACCCGGCGCCGGTCGACGCACCGGCCCACGTCCCGTCCCTTGATCCACTCCAGGTCGCCGCTCCGGCGGCATGGCGGCCTGGCGGATACCGCCAGGTCGCGGACCTGGCCGCCACAATCCCGCACGCCCGTGCGGAGCGTGACCAATCCGGCGGGCCAGGAACACGCTGCGGGGGTACGACGCGACCCTGGTCGGCGACGCGCACACGGCCGGGGACAAGACGGCATGGGGGGCGCCGCCGCCGGACCAGGTCATCGCGCACACCAACCTGTACTGGGCCTACCAGACGGCGCCGGGGCGGACGGCTGGGACGGTCGACACCCGGGATGTCGACTTCGGCGGCGCCTCCTGACGCCGGGCACCGCGGACGCGGGTCGGGCCGTACGTCAGACCAGGCCCGCTTCCCGCAGCAGCTTCCACAGGCCGGCGCCGTCCGGCGCGGAGAGCCACTTCTGCCCCACCGGTCCGGCGGACGGTATGCCCGCGGGCGCGGGCAGGCTGCCGGCGAGCACCGACTGGGTCGGTGACAGTCGGCGGATCGCCACCCCGGCCACGTTGTCCGGGTGGGCGGCGGCGAACTCGCGGTAGATCTCCTGGTCGTGCTGGCCGTCGTCGCCGATCAGCAACCACCGCACGTCGGGGAACTCCCGGGCCAGCCGGGCCAGGGTGGCCCGCTTGTGCTCCCGGCCGCTGCGGAACCAGCGGTCGGCCGTCGGACCCCAGTCGGTGAGCAGCAGTGGCCCGGCCGGGTACAGGTGCCGGGAGAGGAACCGGGTCAGCGTCGGGGCGACGTTCCACGCCCCGGTGGACAGGTAGAAGACCGGCGCGCCGGGGTGCGCGGTGACCAGCCGCTCGTAGAGCACCGCCATGCCTGGCACCGCGGCCCGGGCGTGCTCGTCGAGGACGAAGGTGTTCCACGCGGCGAGCAGCGGCCGGGGCAGCGCGGTGACCATGACCGTGTCATCGATGTCGGAGAGGATGCCGAACCGGACCTCCGGGTCCAGGATGCGGACCAACGCCTCGACCGGCTCGGCGTCGGGCACGGTGAGGAGTACGGAGGCCCAGCCGGGGGCGAAGTCGGCCTCGATGACGGCGTCGACGAAGCCGCTGCGGTCGGCCGTCACCTCCTGTCGTACGCCGCCGGCCTCGATGGTGACGGTGGCGTGCTTGGCGGGCAGGGTGGCGAAGCTGCGCCAGCCGCGTACCTTGTCCAGCCGGCCGCGCTGGCGGGTGTCCGGGCGGCCGAGCAGCACCCGACAGAGCACCCGCGCCCAGCCCGGGGCGCCGTAGCCGGCGTACGCGATGATGTTGACCCGCCACCCGGTGCGCCGCAGCCGACGCTCCACCAGGTTGTGCACGGCGTCCTCGATCCGCGCGGCCCGGTGCAGGTTCGGTACGGCAAGCTCGCCAGCGGGTGTGGGTGGCACGCTGTCACCCTGCCACACCGGGGCGACGGCGGCCACGCGAGTCGACCCGGGCGGACTCCGCCGATCCACCCCGCCGCCGGCCGCCACCGTGAAAAACTGCGGTCGGGACGACGACGGGGGCGTTGGTCGTGTCGACACCAGTGCAGGACGGGCGGTGGCGCCCGACGCTCGACCGGCCGGCGCTCGTCGCGCTGCTGCTCGGGCTGGCCGGGGTCGGCTACCGGCTGGTCCTGACACTGCTCACGCTGCCCGCCTCGAACAGCGACGAGGCGACGTTCGGCCTGGCCGCGATGCACATCGCCGCCGGCCGGGACCGGCCGGTCTTCCTCTACGGCCAGCACTACATGGGGATGCTGGAGTCCTACCTGGCGGCGCCCCTGATCGGGCTGGCCGGGCCGAGTTGGCCGGTACTGCGGCTGCCGCTGCTGGCGCTGTACGCGCTCTTCGTCTGGCTGATGTACCGCCTCACCCGCCGGCTCTGCTCCCCCTGGTTCGCCGTCCTGGTCGTCGGCCTGCTCGCGCTCGGCTCGGAGCGGGTGGTCCGGGACCAGCTCACCGTGGTCGGCGGCCGGCCCGAGGTGAAGCCGGCGGTGGTGGCGATGCTGCTGATCGCGGTGGCCCTCGCCGAGCGTCGGGTCCGGCACCGCTGGCTGGCCACCGGCCTGTTCGGGCTGGCCGCCGGGCTGGCGCTCTGGTCGGACTGGCTGATCGTGCCGTACCTGGCGGTGGCCGGGCTGCTGCTGGTCTGGGCGGCGCCGCGCGACCTGGTGGGCTGGCCGGGGGTGCTGTTGGTGGCCGGGTTCGTGCTCGGCGTCTCGCCGATGATCAAGGACAACCTGGTGGCCCCGGACGGGCAGGACTCGCTGTCGGTGTTCCGGGAGATCAGCACCAAGGCCGGGCCGGCGCCGCCGTGGTCGGACCGGCTGCGCGGTGGGCTGCTGGAGGGGGTGCCGCTGGCCTCCGGGCTCTGCCCGATGGACGGCTGCGCCCGCTGGCAGCAGTGGTTCGGGTTGCTCTACCCGCTGCTGCTGGTGGCCGCCGCGCTGCTCGCCCTGGTCGCGTACCGGCGGGCCGGCCGCCGGGCCGACCGGGTCCGGGCGGTCGCGCAGCTCGCCCTGGTCGCCGGCGCCGCGCTGACCCTGCTCGCGTACGTCCGCAGCCCGCTCGCCGCGACCGATCCGCTGGGCAACTCCCGCTACCTGTCGGTGCTGCAGATCTCCCTGCCGGCGGTGCTCTGGCCGATCTGGCTGGCCGCGGCCCGCGCCTGGCGGGGCGTGGCGGGGACGGCGGGCCGGCTCGGGGGCGCGGTGGCCGCCGCCGCGCTGGTCGCGCTGACGGCCACCGCCCTGGCGGCCACCGGGTTCTTCGTCGCCGACGCCGGCTCGCTGCGCGCCGAGGAGCGGCACACCCGCGGGCTGGCCGACGCGGTGCGCGGGGCGGGCCTGCGCGAGGTGTACGGCGACTACTGGACCTGCAACCGGCTGATCTTCAACACCGGCGAGGCGGTGGTCTGCGGGGTCCTCGACGGCAGCCTGACCCCGGGGCAGAACCGCTACCCGGCGTACTGGAAGCGGGTGGGCCGGGCGGACCGGCCGGGGTACGTGCTGGCGGTGGGGTCGTCGGCGGAGCGGGGGCTGCGCCGGCTGCTCGGCGACCGGGCCGACGCCGCCGTGGTCGCCGAGGTCGGCGGCTATCGCGTGTACCACCCGGAGACGGCCGTCCGGCCGTGGCGCTGAGCCCGGGCCGTACGCTGGCCGGGTGCTGATCCTGCTGCCGCCCTCCGAGGGGAAGGCCGACGCCGGCACCGGCCGGCGGCTCGACCCGTCCCGGCTCTCCCTGCCGGAACTCACTCCCGCCCGGGAGGAGGTGCTGACCGCCCTGGTGGCGCTCTGCGCCGGCCCGGACGAGCCGGCGGCCCGGGCGGCGCTCGGTCTCAGCGAGGGGCAGCGCGGCGAGCTGCGCCGCAACGCCCGGCTGCGGGCGGCGGCCACCGCGCCGGCCGGCCGGATCTACACCGGGGTGCTCTACGAGGCGCTGGACCTGGCCACGCTGCCGCCCGCGGCGGAGCGGCTGGCCCGCCGGTCGGTGCTGATCAGTTCCGGCCTGTGGGGCGCGGTCCGGCTCACCGACCGGATCCCGCCGTACCGCTGCCCGATCGGGGCGCGGCTGCCCGGGGTCGGCGCGCTGTCGGCGTACTGGCGGCGGGCCCTGGGCCCGGCGCTGGCGGCGGCTGCGGGGGCCGGGCCGGTGCTGGACCTGCGGTCCGGGGCGTACGCGGCCACCTGGGCCCCCGGGGGCGAGCTGGCCGCCCGGACGGTGACCGTCCGGGTGCTGCACGAGCGGACGGTCGACGGGGTGCCGACCCGCGCGGTGGTCAGCCACTTCAACAAGGCGACGAAGGGCCGACTGGTCCGGGACCTGCTCACCGCCGGGGTCCGGCCGCGGACCGCCGACGGCCTGGTCGCCGCGCTGCGGGACCTCAAGTACCCGGTCGAGGAGCAGCCCGTCGCGGCCGGCCGCCCGCGCCAGCTCGACGTCGTGGTGACGGAGCTGTAGCCGCAAGTTTTGCTCAAGGCTGGCGCGGACCGGTTTCGCCGCACCGGGCACCGGGCCACGGTTAGGGGACCCCGACGCCGACAAGGAGCGGTCCGATGGCCCTCGAACCCACCACCGTGCTCGACCGGCCCCGCCTACCGTCGACACCGCCGCCACTGGACTGGCTGACCCTGGCCGACGCGTTCGAGGTCGCCTGCCTGGTGCGCTGCACCCCGCCACCGGCCACCGACGGCCGCCGGCCGACGGTCGCGACGTACCGGGGCGGGGTCGCCGAGTTCAACCGGGAGGACGCGGCGCGCCGGATGCGGCAGCTGCTCGGCCGGCTCAACGTGCCGGTGGAGCACGAACTGGCCACCGGCGGCCTGCGCCGCCGGTACGAGCTGCACCGGCTGTACGTGCCCCGGGAGCACCGGTCGGCGTACGCGACGCTGCTGGAGGCCGGCTGGCGACAGGGCCGCCGGGAACTGCTCGGCGGGCCGGTGCCCGGCGCGTCCACCGCCCGGCGGCTGTGGCGCACCCGGCTGGCCGCCGCCGCCTGGCGCTCGGCGCTGCTGGCCGGCGGCCGGCACGTCCGCCGGCACATCCTCGGTGTCCGGCTGACCGACCGGGAACTGGCGGCGGTGCTGGTCCGCGGCGCCACCCTGCTGGACGTCCCGGCGCTGCTCCGCCCGGGCGCCGGCTGCTTCGTGGTGAGCGTCGCGCACGGCCCGCACCGGGACCGGATCCTGGACAGCGTCGCCCTCGCCCCCGCCTGCTGACCCCGGCCGGCCGCGGACGCCGGCCGGACGCGCGCAAGTCGGGGGACGGCGCCGGCGCGGCAGCCGGGCACCTGCCGGACCGGCCGGGCTTGCGCGCGGGGCGGTGCACGGCGCACAGTGCAGCCCGTGAGCCGTAGCTGGTCTGTCCGCGGTCGGCGCCGGGCCGCCGCGCCGCTGATGGTGCTGATGCTGATGACCGCGCTGGCCGGGGTCGGCGGCTGCCGGGACGAGCGCGCCGAGCCGGTGCGGATCCGGATCGCGACGGGCAGCCCGACCGCGGTCTACCACGCCTTCGGGCAGTCGCTGGCGGCCGTCCTCAACCGGGAACTGCCCGGGGTGCGGGCCAGCGTGGTGGTCACCGCCGCCTCCGCGCAGAACGTCCGGCTGGTCGGGTCCGGCGAGGCCGAACTGGGCTTCACCCAGGCCGACGTGCTGCCGACCGCGCCGCCGGAGCACCCCGGCGTGCTCGCCGTGGCCCGGGTCTACGACGACCTGCTGCACCTGGTCACCACCGCCGGCGGGCCGGTGCGGACGCTGGCCGACCTGCGCGGGCGACGCGTCTCGGTGGGCGCGGAGGGCTCCGGCACCGAGGTCACCGCCACCCGGCTGCTGGACGTGGCCCGGCTCGGCGGCGACGAGGTCCGTCAGGAACACCTCGGCCTGGACGACTCGGTCACCGCGCTGCGCGCCGGCCGGATCGACGCCTTCTTCTTCTCCGGTGGCCTGCCGGTACGCGCCGTCGAGGAGCTGGCCGCGACCACCGCCGTCCGGATCGTCGACCTGGGCGAGTGGACCGAGCCGCTGCGCCGCGGGTACGGGCAGGTCTACGTGACCCGGGACGTCCCGCGGTCGGTGTACGGGGTGCCGCCGGTCAGCACGGTGGCGAACCCGAACTACCTGATCGTCCGCGCCGACCTGCCCGAGGCGCTGGTCCGCGAGGTGACCCGGCTGCTGATGGAGCGCCGGGCGGAGTTGGCCGCCGCGCACCCGGCCGCCGGGCGGATGAGCCCCCGCTCGGCGATCGCCACCACCCCGCTGCCGCTGCATCCCGGCGCCGCCGACTGGTACCGGGCCAGCAAGCCCTAGCCGGCGTCGGAGCCGACCGGCTCGGCGGACTCGGCCTCGTCGGCGCCCACGTCGTCGACGCCGACCTCTTCGGGGGCCGGGAACCACAGCTCCGCGACCAGCCCCCGGGGCTCCCCCTGGCGCATGGTGAGCCGGCCGTCCGAGGCGTCCACCAGCACCGCGACGATGGTCAACCCCAGCCCGGCCCCGTCGACGTTCTGCACGTCCGGGGCCCGCCAGAACCGCTCGGTGGCCTGGCCGAGCTGGCTCGCGGTCATGCCCGGGCCGGTGTCCCGCACCTCCAGCGCGGTGCCCCCGTCGGCCGGGCGGACGGTCACCGTCACCTCTCCCCCGGCGCCGCTGAACTTCACCGCGTTGTCGATCAACGCGTCGAGCGCCTGGTCGATGGCGGTGGGGACGGTCCGGGCGTACGCGGGGGCGTCGACCGTGACCAGCCGGAGGACGACCGACCGGTGCCGGGCCAGCGGCTGCCAGGCGGTCACCCGGGAGGCGGCCAGCGCACCGGCGTCCACGGTGATCTGCTGGTTCTCCTCGCGTTCGGCCCGGGCCAGGGTGAGCAACGCGTCGAGCACCCGGGCCAGCCGGTCGGTCTCCTCCAGCGCCAACTGGTGCTCGGCGCGGCCGTCCGGGTCGGTGAGGCTCGGCCCCAACTCCTCCACCCGCAGCCGCAGCGCGGTCAGCGGGTTGCGCAACTGGTGGCTGGCGTGCGCGACGAAGGCCCGCTGCCGGTCCATCACGTCGGAGACCGCGTCGGCCATGTTGTTGAAGCTCCCCGCCAGCCGGCGCAGCTCCGGCGGCCCCAGACGCGGGCGCACCCGGGCGCCCCGATCGCCCTCGGCGATCTCGTGGGTGACCGCGTCCAGCTCGGTGACCGGACGCAGCACCCAGCCGGCCAGCCCGAAGGCGGTGGACACGCAGGCCAGCACCGCGAGCAGGCCGATCCCGGCGAGCAGCAGCCACCAGGAGGTGACGGTACGCCGGGCCCGGTCGACCGGGGTGGCGGTCACCACCGCGCCCAGCACCTCGCCGCCGTCGTTGATCGGGACCGCCACCACCACCGGCCCGTCCGCCCAGGGCCACACCGACTCGGGCCCGCTGAACTGCTGCCCGGACAGCGCGGTGTCCAGCGCCGACGCGGTGCCCTGGCCGGGTCGCCAGCTGCTGGAGGCGACCACCGTGCGGCCGTCCCGGTCTACCACGGCCGCGCCGATGCCGAACAGCTCGTCGTAGGCGCCCAGTTCACCGTCGAGCGGGCCGGCTCCCCCGCCGCGCAGCGCCGGACCGGCCAGCGAGGCGAAGCGGGTGGCGTCGGCGAGCCGGTCCGCGCGGACCCGGTCGGTCTCGCGGCTGGCCAGGGTGGCCGCCAGCGGCGTCTCCAGCGCCAGGAGCACCAGCACCATCAGCAGCAGGTAGCTGATCACCAGCCGACGACGCATCCGGCCTCCTCACTCGCCGCGGAGCCGGTAGCCGACCCCGCGGACCGTCTCCACCAGGGTCGGGTCGCCGAGCTTGCCCCGCAGCGAGCCCACGTGCACCTCCACGGTGTGCCGGTCGGCCCAGGTCGTGCCCCAGACGTCGAGCAGGATCCGGTCGCGCGGGACGGCCACCCCGGGCTGCCGGGCGAGGGAGACCAGGATGTCGAACTCCTTGCGGGTGAGGGCGACCGGCTGACCGGCCACGCTCACCGTCCGCCCGGCCACGTCGATGCGGACCACCCCGGCCTCGATCAGGTTCCGCTCCGGCACGGTGTGGGCCGCCCGGCGCAGCACCGCCTCGATCCGGGCCTGCAGCTCCACCATCGAGAACGGCTTGACCACGTAGTCGTCGGCGCCCAGCCGCAGGCCGAGCACCCGGTCCCGTTCCTCGCCCCGGGCGGTCACCGCGATGATGCCGAGCTGACTGCTGCGCCGGCGCAGCTCCCGGCACAGGTCGGTGCCGTCCCCGTCGGGCAGGGTCAGGTCGAGCAGCACCAGGTCGCACGGGGCGGCCGACAGCGCGGCCGCGACGGTCGCCGCGTGTTCCACCTCGTACCCGCGCCGGGTGAGCGCCGACGACAGGGCGGCGGCGACCCGACGGTCGTCCTCGATCAGGAGGATCCGCACCGTGCCCCCAATTCGCTCGACCTGCTGCCCACGAATGGTGGCAGACGGGTCGGCGCGGCGGGAGTCCCCGTCCCCTCTTCACCGCGCCCATCGCGGAGCCTGGTCCGGAAATGGTCGCCGTAACCTACGCGTGGCCCCCTGACGGGGTCGCCGACGCCGGACGGCCTGCGGGTCAGAGGCCGAAGACCTCGTCGGCGGTGGCGACCCGGACGCCGTCGACGAAGCCCCGGAAGCCGGGGTCGTCGTGGCTGGCGGGCACGCTGGTCACGGTCACGCCGGTGGCCTGGGTGACCGCATCGACCAGCGGCGGATAGTCGCTCTCCGCGTCCCCGAAGGTGTCGTCGTCCGCCTCCGCCAGGTTGATCACGTGCTGCACGTCCTCGCTGGGGGTGTCCGGGTCGCCGGCCCACTCGGTGCCGGCCTGGTGACACTCGTCGTAGACGGCTCGCTGGCCGTCGGTCCAGTCGTCGTCGTAGTTCTCCATCGCCATCCCTCCGCGGGCGTTCCCCTGCGAGCATGCCGCCTGGGCGGGCCCGGTCGGGGCGGTACCGGTGAACCGGCCGTCGCGCCCGCCCTAGGCTGCGGTGATGATCTACAAGATTCTGTCGACCGACGAGTGGCACCAGGCCCGCGCCGCCGGGCACTTCACCGGCACCGCGATGGACCTGCAGGACGGGTACATCCACCTTTCCGGCGGCGACCAGGTGGTGGCGACCGCCCGGCGGGTGTTCGCCGGGGTCACCGGGCTGACCCTGCTGACCGTCGACCCCGACCGGCTCGGCGACGCGCTGCGCTGGGAGCCGACCCGGGGCGGCGCGCTCTTCCCGCACCTCTACGGGGTGCTGCCGGTGGGCGCGGTGGTGGCGGCGGAGGCCCTGCCGGCGGACACCCCCGCCGCCGACGCGGTGGCGGCGCTGCTCGCCTGACCGCTCGCTATGCTACGGCGAGCCCGTGTCCCGGCCTCGACAGCGAGAGCCGGGGCGGCCGGGCGGTCCTGGCCCGCGCGGGCCGCGGCGGTCACCCGGCGCGGACCCGGCGCGTGGCACCGACGGCGCGACGGAGCGCCCTGCGACGATGCGAGTTGAAGGATGACTGACACCAACGACCGGTCCCCTGTCTTCGTCCACCCGACGGCCGACGTGGAGGAGGGCGCCAAGGTCGGCGACGGCACCAAGGTCTGGCACCTGGCCCACATCCGCTCGACCGCGCAGGTCGGCGCCGGCTGCATCATCGGGCGCAACGTGTACGTCGACGCCGGAGTCTCCGTCGGCGACCTGGTCAAGATCCAGAACAACGTCTCGGTCTACCAGGGCGTGACGCTCGAGGACGAGGTCTTCGTCGGCCCGTCCGCCGTCTTCACCAACGACTTCCGGCCGCGCGCCCAGAACCCGGACTGGGAGATCACGCCGACCATGGTCCGCAAGGGCGCCTCGATCGGCGCGAACGCCACCCTGGTCTGCGGCATCGAGGTCGGCGAGTACGCCATGATCGCCGCCGGTTCCGTGGTGACCAAGGACGTGCGGCCGTACCAGCTGGTGGCCGGGAACCCGGCGCGGCCGAAGGGCTGGGTCAACGCCAAGGGTGAGGTCGTCTCCCGCGACGTCGAGAACCCGCCGGCGCAGGACTGACGGCACCGGTGGCCGGCCGAGGGGCTCCCCCGGCCGGCCACCGGCCCCGCGGCTACTCGAAGCCGTGCAGCGAGGTGGTGACGACGAGGCCGGGGTGCCGGCGGGCGAGCTGCCAGCCGATCGTCACGCCGTTCGCGCCGGCCACCACCACCCGGCGGGTGCGCGTCAGGTCCAGTTTCGGCAGCACGTCGCGTCGGACGATTCGCCACATGATTCTCGGTCGCACGATCCGATAACCCCGCTCGAAGCCGGACTTGTGCACGAGCCCCGCCAGCTTCTGGTGCGCCCGCTGCGCGTTCAGGGCGCCAAGTTCGGGCCAGATCGACTCCTGCCGCCGGGTGCGCTCGCGCATCGCCGACAGCACTTTACCGGGCGCCCGGTAGACGATCGCCTGCTCGGCCCGGAGCATCGGACGGCGGGACTCCGCCACGTCGATCGGGTGGATGCGCAGCCGCGGAGCCCGGGCCGCCTCCCGCCACAGGTTCGCGTCGTGGGTGATGACGTCGACGCCGAACCCGGCCGCGGCGGCTCGCAACGCGAAGTCCCGGGCCGGGTAGAACCGGGGCGCGTTGATCGCGACGAGGACGATCCGTTCCGCGGCGGTCGTCAGCGATGCGGGACCCGCGGCCGCCGACCGTTCGGGACCCGCCGGCGCCGGACTGCCCGCCGGAGCCGGGGCCGGAGCCGGAGCCGGGGCTGGTACATCCTCGCCGATCAGCTGTGGCAGTACGGCTGCCGCTCCGTACCGCGCCTGCAGCGCCGCCCGGGCGGCGGTCACGTCTGCCGTGCCGAGGTGTGCGCCCAGGCGGCGGTAGCTGTCCACCATCCCACCGGCGTCCTGCCCGACCTCGACCAGCGTCCGGGCCACCTCGGACAGGACGGCCAGCGTCTGCTCGGTGGCCGGCTCAGCGGCCGCCAGCACGGGCGTGCCAGCGGCCGCCGCTTCGACCAGGAGCTCTCCGAACTCCTCCGCCTGGCCGCCGTGCAGCAGCAGGTCATGCTCGTGCAGCAGCTCGACAAAGGTGGCGTGCGACTCGCGGGGTCGAACGGTGATGCGGTTGCGTAGCTTGAGCTCGCTGATCCGGTCCGACACCCGTTGCGGCATCGCAGTGCCGTCGACCAGAGTCAGCGTGACCCGCGGATCCGCCGCGGCGACCTCGGCGAACGTCTCCAGGGCCACCGAGAGACCCCGCCGCTCGAGCAGCGGGCCGACGTGCAGCCAGCGGAGCAGCTCCGCCGGCGGCGTGGACCGCGCCGGCAGAACGTCGAAGTCGACGATCTTCGGCACGACCCGGAGCTTGTCCAGGTGTGCGGGAAAGTTCAGGGCGAGAGTGTCGTACAGGTGGGGGCTGGTGCAGACCAGCTCATCGGCCCGCTTCAGCACCTGCTCGTAGCGTTCCCGCGCCGCCGGCTGGGCCAGCATGCTCGCCAGCTGCGGCGAGGACTCGATCACCACGACCCGGGCGTCGGGCCGGGCCAGGGCGGTCGCCACCACCCCACCGAACATGCCGCCGTGAGCGTGCACCACGGGCGCCTCGATCCGGCCGGTGGGCAGCGCGGCGCGCGCCGCGTCCAGCTGCGCGCCGGCCCGGACGACGAACTCCCGGGGCCTGGCCAGCTGTGGTACGGCTATCCGGGTCAGTTCGGCCTCGGGCTCGTCGACCACCACCGCCGCGTCGACGAGCCGGGCCAGCCGCTCCAGTGTCACGGTGACCAGGGGCGCCGCCGGCGAGGAGAAGGGCATCCTCCACGCCTCCGTGTGCAGCACCGACACCCGGTCGTACCGCTGCCCGAGTGCGGCAACCGCGGCGCGGACGAACGTCCCGGCGAGCGGATCCGCCGGTGACGGATACCAGGGAGTGACAACGGCGAGGTCTGCGGCGGCCGGTCGGCGCACCTCGTCGGCGACCGGCTCGAAACGGATCGGCAGGTCCCGCCGCCGGCGGCGCGCCGCGTACGCCACCGGCACCGCCTCCGGATCACCGGCGACGAGGAGATCGGCTCCGGCGAGCGGACCGCCCCGACCCAGCACGAAGCGGCGGGCGGCCCGCACCGCCTGCCGGGCGTTCCGCGGAACCCGATGCACGGTGGCGGCGGCGGGCAGGTCAACTCCGCTCCACTGCGGTACGTCGGCCACCACGGCCAGCACCTGTCGCCCCTCGGCGACCAGCCGGTTGAGATGGGCGGCGGCAGCGCTCACGCGGGTGCTACCGAGCGCCAGATAGACGACGGTGTGGTCGGCACTGGTCACCGCGATCCCTCCGCGAGCTGGCGCAGCCGGGCCTCCCACGGGCCGAGGGTGGCGGCCCGGGTGTAGTTGTGTGCGTGCCGAAGCGCCGCCTCATGGGTCTCCCGGTCGACGTCCCGGGCGGCCTTCGCCGCGGCCACGAACGAGTGGGCGACGCAGTCGGCGTCGAGGCGCGGGCCGGCGAACCAGAGCGGATAGCCCTCCAGCACGTCCACCGCCGCGATCTCCGGCTGGTGCACCGACACCACCGGCTTGCCGGAAGCCATGTACTCGAAGACCTTTCCGGAGGTGACGTAGCGGGCGCCGGGCACACAGAAGACCAGCGCGTCGGTCTGGGCGTAGACGCTCGCCGCCTCGGCCTTGCCGAAGGGGCCCCGGTAACGCACGCCCACCTCCTCCTCCTCGGCGATCCGCTGCCGCAGCGGCGGCGCGTTGTCCGGGAAGAAGCCCAGGTGGCCGTGGATGTTCAGCTCGGCAGCGGCCATCAGCGGGTGCTGCCGAGCCCGCCGCCACCCCTCGAAGAGCACGTCGAGGGGGAGGTACGAGGTCACCGTGCCGATGTAGCCGAAGCGCAGTGGCCGGTTCGGGTCCGGGATTGTGTACTCATGCCGGCCCAGGATCTCCGGCTCCCAGCCGTTCGGCACCACCTGCATCTGGTCCGCCGCGAACGGGTAGCGCTCGGCGTGCCAGCGCCGCATCCCGTCGTTGACGAATACGATCTCGGCCGCGTCCCGCAGGACCTTGGCCTCCCACCGCATCGCCTTGCCGCCCTCTGGAACCGAGAGCTCCTCGGTGAACTGGTTGATGGTCCATGCGTCCCGGTAGTCGACCACATAGGGCACCCGGAGGATCCGGCCCAGCATCCGCGCCGCCGCGAACGAGACGAACGGGTTGCCGGTCGCCATGACGAGGTCGAACCGCTGCTCGCGGTGCAGCCGCAGCGCGGTCCGGAAGACGCCGGGCATCCAGGCCAGATACGGCTCGGGGAAGATGGCCTTCTGCAGCGCCCCGTGCAGCCGGTCGGAGAGCATCGGGAAGTTCGCCCGCAGCCGGCCGAACTTGCGCAGGTCCGTCTCCCAGTGGCGCATGTTCATCGCCGGGCGTTCCACGTGTACCCGCGGGTCGACCGTCGCCTCCAGCGTCTCGTCGCTGGCGCCGTCCAGATAGTGGGTGAAGAACTCCCTCGGCGCCGTCAGCACCGTCACACCCCAGCCGGCCTCGGCCAGGTGGTTGGCGGTGGCGCGGGCCCGGAAGACGCCGCTGGCCCGGCTGGGCGGGAAGTAGAAGGACAGGTAGAGAATTCGGGGGCGCGTTTCCGTCGCGCCAGTTGCCGCGTCGATGGCGCTGCCACTCCTCGTCTGGCCCGACCCCCCCGGCCTCCCGCGCCGGCCGCGGTGGCGCCGCGACCGGCCCGGGAGGTCCGGCGGTTCGGGTCTCGGATCAGGTCCCATGGGTCTGTGAGCCCGGGCGGGACGCACCCGCCCGGAAATCTGGTCAGCCGCCGATGATGACCCGGCGAACCTCGGACCAACGGGCGGGGTCGGTCACCCGGCGCCCGTCCACCAGCACCGTCACGCCGGGCAGGTCCTGCTGGCCGAGCGTACGGTACTCGACATGGTCGGCCTGCACGACCGCCGCGGTGACCCGCTGGCCGTCGTATGCCGGCAGTCCCAGCGCGGTCAGCTCCTCCGCGGTGTACATCGGGTCCGAGACGTACGGCTTTGCACCCCGGGCCCGCAGCTCCTCCACGGTGGGGAAGACGCCGGAGAAGGCCGTCTCCTTGACCCCACCCCGGTACGCGGCGCCGAGCACCAGCACCTCGACGTCGGTCAGGTCGCCGTACGCGGCGGCGAGCAGGTCCACGGCGTACCGCGGCATGGCCGCGTTGGCCTCGCGGGCGGACCGGACGACCGTGGCCGCCGGGTCGTTCCACAGGTACATGCGGGGGTACACCGGAATGCAGTGCCCGCCGACCGCGATGCCCGGCTGGTGGATGTGGCTGTACGGCTGAGTGTTGCAGGCCTCGATGACCTTGGTCACGTCGACGCCCACCGTGTCGGCGAACCGCGCGAACTGGTTCGCCAGGCCGATGTTGACGTCCCGGTAGGTCGTCTCGGCGAGCTTGGCCAGCTCGGACGCCTCGGCGGAGCCCAGGTCCCAGACGCCGTTCGGGCGGTTCAGGTCGGCCCGCTCATCGAAGTCCAGCACCGCCTCGTAGAAGCGCACGCCGTGCGCGGCCGACGCCTCGTCGATGCCGCCGACCAGCTTCGGGTAGCGGCGCAGATCGGCGAAGACCCGCCCGGTGAGCACCCGCTCCGGGCTGAAGACCAGGTGGAAGTCCTTGCCGGCGGTGAGCCCGGAGCCCTCCTCCAGCATCGGCGCCCAGCGGTTGCGGGTGGTGCCGACCGGCAGCGTGGTCTCGTAGCTGACCAGGGTGCCCGGCTTCAGGCCGGCGGCGATCGCCCGGGTGGCGTCGTCCATCCAGCCGAAGTCCGGCACGCCCTCCCCGTCGACGAACAGCGGCACGACCACGACGACCGCCTCGGACTCGGCGACCGCCGCGGCGGTGTCGGTGGTGGCGCTGAGCAGCCCGGCGGAGACCACCTCCTTGAGCTTGGTGTCCAAGTCGGTCTCGCCGGGGAACGGCACCGCGCCGTCGTTGACCAGCTGTACGACCCGCTCGGAGACGTCCGCCCCGATCACCCGGTGCCCCTTCGACGCGAACTGCACGGCGAGCGGCAGTCCGATCTTCCCGAGGGCGACGACGCAGATGTTCATGACTGCTACTTTCCTCCTAGTGGAAACCTGCGCCGCAGGCGGGCCATCAGCCGGCGCGGCGTCACAGGTGCTACGGCGATCACGAGCTGACCCTTGTGGTTCGCGGTGGTGGTGATGACGTGCAGACGGGGGCCGCGACGCACAAGCGTACGCTGCGGCACGGGCCGCGCCGGGCCGCGCAGGGCGGCCCCGCCGGTGGTGCCGAAGGCCTCGACCTCGGCCCGGATGAGCCGCAGTTCGCCGCCGGGGGCGATGCCGGCCAGCAATCCCGCCAGGGGGATCCGGGCCCGCACGGTGGTGCCGGTGCCGTCGGAGTCGACGGCGATGGTGACGCCGGGCGTGTCCCCCGCGCAGAGCCGGATCACGGGGGCGAGCCGCGGCAGGTCCGGGCGCGGGCTGCGGGCCGTGACGGCCAGCGCGCGGTTTCCCTCGAACGCCACGGAGATCGTGTCGAGCCGCGCAATCCAGTCCGCCACCGTGTCGGTGATCTCGAACCAGCGGTCCGACATGCCGAGCCGGTCGTCGCGGAAGCCGGGATAGCCGGCGTACCAGCGGTCGCCGTCGACCAACGCCGGAGGGATGCCCTCCTCGGCGTCCTGTCGGATCACCGCGAGCAGGTCGTCCAGCCCGCCGTGCCAGGCGGCGCCGAGCCGCACCCGGGACTCGATCGGCAGCCGGTCCCGGATGTCATCGGTCAGGTAGCGCTCGGCCAGATTCCGCACTCCGACGCGGATCCGCTCCTGGACGTTCCGGTCCAGCCGCAGGAAGTCGTTCTCCAGGAGCTTGGCGACCTCCCAGGTGAAGTGCCGCAGCAGCACCACGTCGCGGCGCTTCCCCGGCTCGATCAGGCCGGCCACGAACTCGATGATCGACTCGGCGCAGCGCAGCCGCTCCAGATGCCGGCTCTTATAGGTGATGTTGCGGGCGTTCAGCCGCCGGACCGCGTAGTAGTAGTCGTAGTCGGCCAGCACCGAGATGCGGCTGGCTCGGACGCACGCCTCGATGGTGAAGGGCTGGTCGCTGCCCACCGGCATGTCCTCCGGGTAGCGCAGGGCGTACCGTTCGATCAGCTCGCGCCGGAACAGCTTGGTGTTCGACAGGGACCAGGGCAGCGCCGAGTCGAAGAGGTCCACGTCGACCGCGTTTTCGGCGAAGATCGCCTGGTGGATGTAGCGGCTGTTCACCCCCACCGTCCGGCCGAGCACCACGTCCGAGCCGTACCGGTCGGCGGCGGTGACGAGCCGCTCCAGCGCCTCCGGGCCGAGATGGTCGTCCGAGCCGATGAAGAAGACGTAGCGGCCGGTGGCCTGGTCGAGGGCCCGGTTGCTGGGAGCCGCGGGACCACCGGAGTTGGGCTGGTGCAGCACCTTGACCGTGCCCGGGTGAAGCCGGGCGAAACGGTCCAACTCCCGCCCGCTGCCATCGGTGGACCCGTCGTCCACGGCGATGACCTCCAGGCGGTCCGGACCGATGGTCTGCTCCACGAGCGAGGTCAGGCACCTGGTCAGGTACGGCATGGTGTTGTAGACGGCGGTGATGACAGTGACGTCGGGTGTGGTCACGTGTTCGCTCCCACCGACGGCTGCACCTCGCTCGTCGCACGCGGGTCCCCGATCCTGACGGCCGCTGGCCGCTCGGGCAGCAGGCGCGTGTAGACCTCGTCCATCACCGCCGCCTGCGCCGACCACGTCCAGCTTTCCAGCAGACCGGGCTGGTCGTAGGCGGCCCGGTACCGTGCCGGATCGGCAAGCACCGCGCGGACCGCCCGGACGTGGTCGGCCACGTCCTCGGCGCGGAACACCTCTCCCTGGCCCGTCGAGCGGACCGTGTCCGCCATCGTCCGCACGTCGCTGACCACCAGCGGCAAGCGGGCGTGCGAGTACTCGAAGAACTTGGTGATCAACGCGATCTCGTGGTTGGGCCAGTGCTGGATCGGGATGACCCCGACGTCGGCGGCGGACAGGAACCGGACCACCTGCCAGTGCGGCACGTACGGCAGGACGTGCAGCCGGTCGGCGACGCCGAGCTCGGCGGCCCGGGCGCGAAGACCCACCACGTACGGTGAATCGGGCTTGTTGACAACCAGGGCGACGTGCGCGCCGGGCAGCTCGGGCAGCGCCTCGACCATGATCCCCAGTCCACGCTTCGGCGCGGCGACCCCGCTGTAGACCAGCAGCGGCATCTCCGGACCGATCCCGCAGCGCTCGCGCAGGCCCGGCGCGTCGTCCTCGGCGCCGGCCGGCGGCGGACCGAGGTCGGGGGCGTTCAGCACCACCGCCGGGTCCTCGCTGAGCCCGTGCTCTCGGCGCAGCAGCTCGGCCAGGCCCGCCGAGACGGTCATCACCGCGTCGGCGTACGGGGCGTACTCGCGCTCGTGCGCCCGGTGGGCGGGCAGCCAGCGGGCGTTGTCCTTCCAGGGCTGCACGCCGGGAAGGAACTCGTGGGCGTCCCAGACCAGCTTGACCTTGCGCCCCTGTGCGGCGGCACGGATCTTGGCCCGGGCGCCCACACCGAGCATCCGGAAGTCATTGGCGTGGATCAGGTCAGGCCGCAGCTCGTCGAGCACCGGCCCGAAGGCCAGCTCGTAGTCCCACAGGCCGGGCTCCAGCCGCCGCCAGGCACCGTCGCCCTTGACCAGCTGCCAGAACCGGGTGTACGCGAGGTCCCAGGGGTTGCGGAACTTGCGCCCCTTGCGGGCGCGGGTGAGCTGCCAGTACCGGAAGGAGACCCACTTCCCGGTGAGCCCGGCGGCCAGCTCCTCGGCGCGCAGCCACCGACGACGCAGCTCCAGATGGGGGGTCCTGGGAGCGGCCACGGCGAGCTGGGCGGCCCGTACGGCGAGGTCGGCCCGCCACGCCCTGACCGACTGGGCCCGGTGCGCCGCGATGCCGCTCGGCGGATAGGCCAGCGGCCAGCGCAGCCAGGCTCGCCGGAACTCGTGCCGGCGCCGGGCGAGCGGGTCGGGCATCGGCAGCAGCCGCACCCGAGCCTGCCCGAGGAGCCACTCACGTGGCTCGGTCACCGGCGACCGACCGAGCAGGATCACCTCCCAGCCAGCCTCGGCCGCGGACCGGGCGGCCTTCTGCACCCGCGAGTCACCGTTGACGGCGTTGTCCACCAGCATGACGACCCGACCACGGGCGGTCGCGCCGTCGGCGCCGTCGAACCTCATGATGCGTCTTCGCCTCTCCCGTCGGGGGACCCGACTCCTGCCGCAGGACCTCGGCGAGTGTACGGCAACCACCGATGTGACGAGCCGGGCGTCGGACGAGATGGCGGTAACGGGTCGTAAAGGTCCGACCGGCCGGCCGGTACTATTGCTCGGTGTCCGTCACCCCGCAGGCCGCCGTGGCGGCTTCGGCCCCCGCCACGCCCCCGCCGACCGACGCCGCCCGACCCGGCCGGCAGTACTCACTCGACGTGCTCCGGATGCTCGCCATCTGCGGTGTGGTGGCGATCCACACCGTCGGCGCGGTGGTGGCCCACGACGAACTGCGGGGAACGCTCCAGTGGTGGCTCGCCGCCGGCGTCGACATCGGGGCGACCTGGACCGTGCCCCTCTTCGTAATGATCAGTGGTGCGCTCACCCTCTCCCCCCGCGCGCATGCCGACGGCCCCGGCGCCTTCTACCGAAGGCGGTTCACCCGGATCCTGCCCGCACTGGTCGTGTGGCATGTGATCTACCTGGTGGTGGCGCGGGTCGGGCTGCGGGGCGAACGGCTCACCATCGAGGGGCTCGCCGTGCTGCTGATCGACGCACGGGTCTTCACCGCCCTGTACTTCCTGTGGCTGATCGCCGGGCTGTACGTGATCGCGCCGGTGCTCGTCGCGTTCCTGCGCGACGGCGGCCAGCGTCGCGCGCTGATCCTCTCGGCCGTCGCGCTCGGGTTCACCCTGGTCGCCTTCGTGGTGTCGGCGGTCGCCACCCGGCTGGGAGTGTCCCGTCCGATCCACCTGGGCGCGTTGACGATGTGGTGGCCGTACGTGGGCTACTTCGTCGCCGGGTGGGCGCTGCGGACGGTCCGGCTCGGGCCGCGGGCCACGGCGCTGGCGTCGGTCGCCGCCCTGGTCCTGCTGATCGAGGCAGTGTGGCAGTGGGGCACCCGGGCGGAGCGACCCCTGTTGCAGATCCTGATGCCGATCGGCTACCTGGGCGCGAGCGTCGCCCTGGCGACCATCTGCATCTTCCTGGTCGGGGTGAGCCTCGGCGCCCGGCACACCCCGTCCCCCGGCGCCGCCCGATGGGTGGTCCGGCTCTCCGAGGCGTCCTTCGGGGTGTTCCTTGTACACCTGCTGGTCTTCGAGCTGCTCCGGTACGTCCTGCCGGCGGTCCGGTCCGCTGAGTCCCTGCCGGTGATGCTCGGCACGTTCGTCGTGGTGCTGGTCACCTCCTTCGCCATCTCTCTCGGCGCAGCCCGCATCCCCTACGTCCGAGCCGTCTTCTGAGGAGTTGCCATGTCGGGGGGTGCGACGCCGTGACCCTGTTGTCAGCTGAAGACAACGCTGCCTACTGGAACCGGCGGCACCTCACGGAAGGCGACCTGCGCTCCGGCGGCGACATGTCGTACGACGAGGGCACGAACCGGATGTTCTACGTCCTGCGGCTGGGGCTGCTGCTCGACATCATCGGGCACAACGCCGATCCGGTGGCCCCGCTGCAGCTGCTCGACGCGGGCTGCGGAAAGGGCTGGTTCAGCCGGCAGTTGGCCCGCTTCGGCCACCAGGTCGACGGCATCGACGCCAGCGAAAGCGCCATCGCGCACTGCCGGGCGCAGGGCGGCCCGGCCCGGTTTCACCTCGCCGCGCTGTCGGCGTGGCGCAGCCCGTGGTTCTACGACGTGGTCCTGGCTGTGGACGTCCTCTTCCACGTCCTCGACGATGACGAATGGGAGGCCTCGGTCCGCAACCTCGCCTCGCTGGTGGGACTGGGCGGACGGCTCGTACTCAGCGACTGGGGCGAGCCCGGCGACCGGGTCTTCGGCGACTACCAGGTCGTCCGCGGCACCGACCGCTACCTGGCGATGCTGCGGGAATGCGGACTGCGGGCCGAAGGCTGGCGGCCGTACGCATTCCGGCAGAACCCCATCGGCTTCCACGTCTTCGTCCGGGAACACTGAGAGGGACACGATGCGCCTGCCCGAGGTCCTGGCCCTGCACCTCTCCGGCGTGCGGGAGGTCGTCGACGCCAGCCGCGAGGGGGTGGACCTCGCCGGGCGGTACCACCTCCCCGCTGACGTACGCCACCGACGGTGCGCCATCGCGGACGCCGGCGCGCTGGTCGGCACTCCGGACCGGCTCCTCGTCGGGCTCCTCGGACCGAAGCCCTCGGTGCATCTGAACCCACGAGAGGTGGCTGAGGCACTGACGGCGGCCGCACCCGGCACCCGCGCGGTCCTGCTGCTCGCCTGGCCTGTCGACCAACTGCCCGCGCACCTGCTCGTCGGACCGCTGGTGGCGGCCCGGTGCCAGATCGTGGACGCGATCCCGCTGAGCACCGCCGGGATCCGCGGGGTGTCCGCCGCCCTCATCGCGCAACGCGTCGACCGTCCGCTTCCGCCGCGCGGTCACCTGGTGGACATGACCGTGGAAAGGCGTGCCGCCCACCCGCTGCCGGAACCGGTCGACGAGCTGCGCACGATGCTGCGCATGGCCAACGAGCACCAGCTCACCGGCCTCGTCACCCGGTCGGTACGCCGGCGGCTGCAGGCTCTCGAGGACGAGGTCGAACAGCAACGGCGGGTGATCGCCGAACGGGACGACCGGCTGGCCGCGCTCGAGGGCGAGCTCGCCGCGCTGCGCGGCGGCGAAGCGCCGGGGACGGGACAGCCGCCGGCCGGCGAGCCCTCGGAGGGATTCTTCGGCCCCGCCGGGCGCCCCAAGTAAGGTGTCCAGAGTCCGGTGTCTGGCGCCAGGGGCCGGCCACCGCCGCCCGTGCCGGGGCATCGCGCTCCATCAACCGGTCGCAGCAGGTCACGAGAAACGGGAGAACATGCCGTGAAGGTAGTCAGTGTCGTCGGTGCCCGCCCGCAGCTGGTGAAGCTCGCGCCGATCGCCGCCGCGTTCCGGGGCACCCGGCACCAGCACGTCATCGTGCACACCGGTCAGCACTACGACGCGGACCTGTCCGACGTCTTTTTCTCCGGCCTGGGCATTCCCGATCCGGATGTGCACCTCGGCGTCGGCTCGGGCAGCCACGGCGTCCAGACCGGGGGCGTGCTGACCGCCATCGACCCAGTGCTGGCCGAGGAGAATCCCGACTGGGTGCTGGTGTACGGCGACACGAACTCGACGCTGGCCGGAGCGCTGTCCGCGGTGAAGCAGCATCTTCGGGTGGCCCACCTGGAGGCGGGACTCCGCTCGTTCAACCGCCGCATGCCCGAGGAGCACAACCGGGTGCTCACCGACCACGCGGCCGATCTGCTTCTCGCGCCGACCGAGGAGGCGATGCGCCACCTTGCGGCGGAGGGGCTGGCCGCTCGCGCGGTGCTGGCCGGGGACGTGATGGTCGACGTCTGCCTGCGCATCCGGGACGAGGTCCTCGCCGGCAGGCAGCCCGATGTGGCGCTGCCCGAGGGCATCGACCCGGCGGGGCCGTACCTGCTGGCCACGCTGCACCGGGCGGAGAACACCGACGACCCGCAGCGGTTGGCGGCCCTGCTCGGGGCGCTGGCCGCCGCTCCCCTTCCGGTCGCCCTGCTGGCCCACCCCCGGTTGGTGGCCCGGGCCGAGGCCTACGGCCTGAAGCTCGACCAGGGCGCGATCCGGTCCGGCCGGCCACTGGGCTACGCCGGTATGATCAGCGCCGTGCTGGGCTCGGTCGGGGTGGTGACCGACTCCGGTGGCCTGCAGAAGGAGGCGTACCTGCTCGGCCGTCCCGGCACCACGCTGCGCGGTGAGACGGAGTGGGTGGAGACGCTCGACGGCGACTGGAACCGGCTGGTCCCCGATCCGCACCTGATGGACGCCGCGGCCTGGGCAGCGACGGTGATCCGTCCCGCCCCCGACGCCCCGCGCGGCACCCCCTACGGCGACGGGCGCGCCGCGGAGCGTGTCCTTCAGCTGCTCGAACAGCACCTGTGAGCGGGACACAGCCGGAACGAACGGGAGGACAGCCGGTGTCTGGACCGGTGGACGTGGCGATCGTGACGCCGTGGTATCCAAGCCGGCAGCGCCCCTTTCTCGGGGCCTTCGTGCAGGCGATGGTCGAGGCGACGGCCCCTCGGCACCAGCGGGCACGGCTGTACCACTGCGAGGAGTGGGGCCATCGGCTCCCGCCGGAGACCAGTGCCGCCGTCGACCGCGGCTACCGCGAACTGATCCCGCACACCGTGCATCCCGGACGCACCGTGGGCGGGGCCGAACTGGTCCATCTTCCGGTACCGCTGCCGGTCACCACCGACTACGCGGCCATCGCCCGACGGCACGAGGAGACCCTGCGTAGCGTCCTCGGCGGTCGACCAATCGACTCGCCCGTGGTGCACGCCCACGTCGGTCTGCCCGGCGGGTGGGCGGCGCTGCACAACGCGCGGCCGGACGCCCGGGTGTTCGTCACCGAACACGCCACCTTCCTCGACCTCGTCCTGGCCCAGCCGGAGGCCCGCGCGATGTACGAGGAGCTGTTGCAGCGGTGCGCCGGCCTCTACGCGGTCGGCGAGGCCGTCCGGCGCCCGCTGGTCGAGGCATTTCCCCAGCACGCCGACCGCGTCGGCTATCTGCCCAACCCCATCTCGTTCGACCAGCACCGTCCGGCGCCGGTCACCGGACTGCTTCGCTGGCTCTTCGTCGGTGGCCTGATCCCGCGCAAGGGGGTCCGCTGGCTGTTGGAGGCATTCGCCGCCTGCCGGGCGCGGGACCCCGAGCTGACCCTCACCTTCGTCGGTGAGGGCGAGCTGCGTGGTCCGCTGCAGCAGCGCGCGGCGGAACTCGGCGTCGGCGACGCGATCACCTTCACCGGAGCGGTGCCGCCGGCCCGTGCTCTGGAGCTGATGCGCGAGCACGACCTGCTGGTGCACCCCAGCCGGTTCGAGACGTTCGGGATGACCGTGGTCGAGGCGGTGGCCGCCGGCCTGCCGGTGCTGGTGACTCGCTGCGGTGGTCCCGAGGAGACCCTCGCCGGGGTGGAGGACGCGGTCGCCGAGCTCGTCGAGGTGGAGGAGGGTGCCGACGCCCTGATCGCCGGCTACTGGCGGCTGCGCGAGCGGTTCGACCGGCTCGACGTCGCGGGCGCTCAGCGTGCGCTCGCCGACCGGTACAGCTATCCCGCCGTGGCGGACGCCCACGACCGGGTGTGGTTCGGCGAAGAGCCGGTGGCCGGCGCGGTGCAGGTCGAAGGGACAGGACGATGACTGAGCGGGTGCTGATCCTCGCCCTCGGCGCCACCCGGAAACGGGCCGTGGTGGAGGACGCCGCCGAGGTGGTGGCGGGCGGCGGCAGCGTCACGGTGCTGATCTCGTCGGCCGCCGACTGGCGGCGCGAGCGCTTTGCACCGGGGGTACGGGTGGTGGACCTGGCCGCGCTGGAGGGGCGGCGGTTTGCGCTGCGCGCCGAGCGTGCGGTGCTGTTCCGCGCCCCCGGGCGGGCCTTCCGCGTGATCGGGCGGGGCCCGCTGAGCGGCTGGGCGAAGCGGGCCGGCCGGGCGTACGAGCGGCGCATCGCGGAGAGGGTGCACCGACGCCTCTTCCAGCCCGTGTACCACCGGATGCGCCGGAGCGACCTGCCGCAGCGACTGGCCGATCAGGTGGTCGCCGAGGTCGCGGCCGACCTGCTCGTGGTCAGTGACCCGGCGTCGATTCCACTGGCCGCGCGGATCGTCCGGCAGGCCCCGGTCGCGCCGCGGGTCGGCTACGGGCTTCCCTACCTCGCCACGGGCGCCTGAACCGTACGGCGGCCGAAAGAGCGACCGGCCGGTGTCCCCGTCGGGGCACCGGCCGGTCGCTGTCTGGACCCGGGACCGGTCAGGACTGGCCGAGGAACTCCTCGAACCCACGGGCGGTACGCCGACCGTCGTGCACCCGGCGAACGTAGTCCACCGCGCGACGGCCGAGTTCGGCCGTGCCGTCCCGGTCGTCGAGGAGGCCCTCCAGCACCGGCCGGAGGGTCTTGGCGGTGGCGTTGACGATCGGCGGCCGCTCACCGACGGTCTGCTCCACGCTCGGCGCGAGGTACGCCACGACCGGCTTCCCGGCGGCCATCGCCTCCACCGCGAACGTGCCGTAGCTGCCCGTGGTGATCTGGTCGACCACGATGTCCGCGCCCTTGACCATCTCCGCCATCTCGGCCCACGGGACGCCCTCGGCGAGCCGCAGTTCGATGGCGCCGGCGTCGTGCAGGCTGTTCAGCACCGGCAGGATGCGGTCCGTGCCCTTGGTCCACCGCTTCGACGGGCCGTGCAGAACCACGGGACGGGACCGCTGCATCACCGGCTCATCGCAGGTCCACGCCTTGACGTCGACCACCAGCGGCGCCCACGTGGCCCACGGGAGGTCGTCGAGCAGGTCCGGGGTGGTGACGAAGAGCGGCAGACCCGACTCCTCCGCCACTCGCCGGTTGCGCTCGGCACGGGCGGTGAACCGCTCGACGTACCCGGCGGGCGCGTCGAAGAAGAGCGAGTCCTCGTGCCGCTCCATGTGCCGCAGCGGGTGCCGGACCTCGCTGCCGTGGGCGAGCAGGCCCACCTTGATCTTGGCTCTGTGCAGCGCCGGCAGGTCGAACTCGATGTTGTCGCCGTTGAGCGAACCGAAGATCGGCATGAACGCGTCCACCACGAGGTGGGTGTACCGGCCGACCACCCGGTGCAGCTGTTCGACCTGCACGTCCAGATCGTGCAGCAGTCGCTCCGGGTCGAGGTACACGTCGGCCGGGTAGACCAGCGTCGGCGAGGTCTTCCGCATCAGGACCTCGGCCGAGACGTCCGGGTTGTCGCGGCAGATGGCCTGGGCGAAGGCGGCCGCCTGTCCGGCGTAGTTGGCTGGACCGAGGCCGAGCCGCACCCGCGTCACGTCCAGCTTCCGCCACGTGGGCAGGGCGGTCGGCGGAGCCGAGGTGTCGACGGTCGCCGCCGCGGTGACCGGTCGCTCGTCCACCGCCCACGACACGTCGGCACGCCCCTCGGCCGGCGGCGCGACCGGGGAGATCTTCCGGTAGAGCTCCACCAGCCCGGCGGACTGCTCTTCCCACGAAAGGTCGTGCAGGATCGGCTCGGTGATGTTGCCAACCAGCTCGGAGCGGTGCGCGAAAGCGTGCCTGACTGCGGCGGCGAAGCTCACCGGGTCGTCGGCGGTGAACACCGCGCCGACCTTGTGCTCGTTGACGTACGCGCCGAGCGTCTTGACGTTGCTGGCGACCACCGGCATACCGGCGTGCAGGTACTCGGCCAGCTTGGTGGGCAGGGAGATCTCGTAGTTGATGGTCCGCTGCGAGCAGATCAGCCCCAGGTCCGCAGTGGACAGGTAGTCCGGGACCGCGTGCTGCGGCACGTAGGGCACCACGTGGATCCGGTCCCGCACACCAAGTGCCTGCGCCCGTTCCAGCAGCAGCTCCCGCTCGGGGCTGTTACGCCCGGAGACGATGGCCAGGTGGAACTCGGGCAGCTCCGGCAGGGCGGTGACCGCCGTGCCGAGCCCGCGTTCCGCAGCCAGCCACCCGGAGTAGACCAGCAACGGCACCTCGGGCGCCAGTCCGCAGGCCTGCCGCACCGACGGCGGGTTGGGGCTGACGCCGATGGTCTCCCGGATCGGCGTGTTCCGCACGACCAGGGGGGTCTCGGGCAGGTGGAAGTCCTTGCGGAGCAGCTCGGCGATCTCCGGGGACACGGTGACCACCGCGTCGGCGAGGTTGATGAACTCCTTCTCGTACGCGATGTACGCGCTGCCCTGCAGCGGGGTGGGCCAGTCAACGCCGCTGACGTACTCGTGCGCGTCGTAGAGCCACGCCACCTTCTCGCCCCGCGCTCGCATCCGGGCGACGCTCAGCGCTGCGGTGCCGATCATCGTGATGTCGTTGGCGTGGATCACATCCGGCTTGAGCTCCTCGATCACCGGCCCGAAGGCGAGGTCGAGGTCAAGGAGGAAGGGGTAGTCGCGGCGCCAGTTGCCGGTCGGCGCGGGGGTGTGCCGCTGCTCCCACTGGAACGCCCGCACTCGGAACTGGTGCACCGCTCGGCTGGCCCGGACCACCGCGCCCAGCGCCCTGCTCGCCGGTTGTGCGACCGGACCGATCGCCCGGGGCCGGTGCTGTTCGTCGCGGAGCCAGCCGATCCGGGCGGTCGTCTGGCGCACCCACGCCTGGTGGGCCGCCCGTCGGCGAGCCAGGCTGCTCTTGTCGGCGATGCCGAACTGGGTGAGCTTCCGTCGGATCGGGTGGCCCTTCGCGCGCTCGCGCATATGGCTACCGACGGGCAGCCGCACGACCTCCACGGGGCCCATCATCGAGCGCTGAGGACGGACCCGTCCCCCGGCACCGATGAGAGTCACGTCCCAACCGGCACGTGCGGCGGCGAGCGCGGTCTTCTGCACGCGGGAGTCGCCGGTGATGCCGTTTCCGACGATCACCGCCAGCCGGGGCCGACGGGCGGGAGCTTCCATTCCATGTCCTCCAGAGGGTGGTGGGGCTCAGTCAGTGCGAGCCGCGCGGTGGACCGCCCTCCGGCCGTCCACCGCGCTGCCCGGATCGTCAGGAAGCCGCCGGTACGGCCGGGACGTCGCGCGACGACACGTCGACCGTGCTGCCGTCCGCCGCGGAGCCCAGCAGCGCCGCCGCGACCTGGACCGTCCGCAGACCCTGCCGGAGGGTCACGATGTCGCTCTCCTTGCCATCGACCGCGTCCCGGAAGCGCTCGTGCTCCACCAGCAGCGGCTCCCGCTTCGGAATGGCGTACCGCACCATGTCGCCCTCGGCCACCCCGCGGAACGCGCGCAGCGCCTCCCACTCGGTGTCGATGGCCCCGTTGGCGTAGAAGGTCAGGTCGGCGGTCAGGGTGTCGGCGACGAAACAGCCCCGGTCACCGGTGATCACCGTCGACCGCTCCTTCAGCGGGCTCAGCCAGTTGACCAGGTGGTTCACCATCGTGCCGTCGGAGAGCTGACCCACGGCGGCGACCATGTCCTCGTGCAGCCGGCCGCTGCGCGACACCGTCCGGGCGGACACCGACACGTACTCCTGGCCGGTGACCCAGCTCGTCAGGTCGATGTCGTGGGTGGCCAGGTCCATGACCACGCCGACGTCGGCGATGCGGTGCGGGAACGGACCCTGCCGCCGGGTGACCACCTGGAACACCTCGCCCAGCTCCCCCGCCTCCAGGCGGAGGCGCAGGTTCTGCAGGGCCGGGTTGTACCGCTCGATGTGGCCGACCCCGGCCACCAGGCCGGCGGTCTCGAACGCCTCGACGAGCCGGCTGGCCGCCTCCACCGACTGGGCCAGCGGCTTCTCGATCAGCGCGCAGACGCCGTTGCGGGCCAGCTCCAGGCCGATCTGCTCGTGCAGCGCGGTCGGGCAGGCCACCACCGCGTAGTCGATGCCCATGGCGAGCAGCTCGCCCAGGTCGGGCACCACCGGCGCGCGCAGCGTGCCGGTGACGTCACCGGCCGGGTCGACGATGCCGACCAGCTCGACGCCGTCCAGGCCGGACAGGACCCGGGCGTGGTTGCGGCCCATGGCGCCGAGGCCGATCAGGCCGGCGCGCAGCTTGCGTCCCGCGCTCATCGGGCACCCCCGGCGAGGTTCGCACCCTCGGCGATCCGCTCGAGGTCGGCCGGGCTCAGCGCCGGGTGCACCGGCAGCGAGATCACCTCGGCGGCGGCCCGCTCGGTCTCCGGCAGGTCCCACGGGCCCGGCTTGCCGTCCTCGTTCAGGTACGGCTTGAGCCGGTGGATCGGGGTCGGGTAGTAGACCGCGTTGCCAATGCCCAGCTCGGTCAGCCGCTTCTGGGCGGCGTCCCGGTTGCCCTGGGTCCGGACCGTGTACTGGTGGTAAACGTGCTTCGCGTTGTCGGCCACCGGCGGGGTCACCATGCCGGTGATCTTCGAGTCGAGGAACTTGGCGTTGGCCCGGCGCTGCTCGGTCCACTCCGGCAGCTGGCGCAGCTGCACCCGACCGATGGCCGCGGCCACGTCGGTCATCCGCATGTTGGCGCCGACGATCTCGTTGGCGTACCGCTGCTCCATGCCCTGGTTGCGCAGCAGGCGCAGGGTCCGGGCGAGTTCGGGGTCGGCGGTGGTGACCATGCCGCCCTCGAGGGAGTGCATGTTCTTGGTCGGGTAGAAGCTGAAGCAACCCGCGGTGCCGAACGAGCCCACCGGCTGGCCGTTCAGCGCGGCGCTGTGCGCCTGGGCGGCGTCCTCGACCACGGCGAGACCGTGCCGCTCGGCGATCTGCATGATCCGGTCCATCGCGGCCGGGTGGCCGTAGAGGTGCACCGGCATGATCGCCACGGTGCGCGGGGTGACCGCGGCGGCGACCGCCTCCGGGTCGACGCAGAAGCTGTCGGGCTCGATGTCGACGAAGACTGGCTCGGCGCCCACCAGGCGGACGGCGTTCGCGCTGGCCGCGAAGGAGAACGAGGGGACGATGATCTCGTCACCGGGGCCGAAACCGAGCGCCATCAGGGTCAGCTGGAGCGCCGAGGTGCCGGAGTTCACCGCGACGCAGTGCCGGCCGGCAACGAGCTCGCCGAACTCCTCCTCGAACGCCTTGACCTCAGGCCCCTGCACCACCAGGCCGCTGCGCAGCACCCGGACAGCCGCCTCGATCTCGGCCTCACCGATTACCGGCCGGGCTGGGGGGATGAATTCTGCGTTCAGCCCAGACATGGGCTTCCTCCTGTCGACAGGGAGCTCGTTCGGGACGCGATGCTAGCCGGTCTGGTGGAGACCGGAATGGGGGGTACGGGAGCGGTCATGATCCGATCGGGTCGATACTCACGGTCATGGGGGATGGGTGAACGTCCGGGTCTGTCCGGACTGCCGGTTGGCATGCTACCTCCAGTGCGGTGGCGACAACGGTCGCCAGTCGGGGCACGTCCGCCGCGGACAGGGGCGCCCGGGAGACGGCGAGTCGCCAGTAGAGCGGGCCGACGATGAGATCGACCACCAGGTCCAGATCGGCGTCGGGGCCGAGCTCACCACGCTTGATCGCCCGGCCGATGAGCTGGCCGCCGATGTCGCGCTGGTTGGCCCGCAGGGCCTGTTCGAGGGTCTGCGCGATGCGCGGATTGCGGGCGGCCTCGGCGAGCAGGTCGGGAATGATCTGCGCCGCCAGCGGGTGCCGCAGCGCCCGGGACATGATCAGGAACAGCATCTCCAGGTCGCCCCGGAGCTCGCCGGTGTCCGGCAAGGGCAGGCTCTGCCCCGCGGCCGCCGAGACGATCTCGAGGACGAGTTCCAGCTTCGAGCTCCAGCGCCGGTAGATGGCGGTCTTGCTCACCCCGGCCCGGCGGGCCACCGCCTCGATCGAGAGCCTTCCGTACCCGACCGCGGCGAGTTCCTGCATGACGGCGCCGCGGATGGCGGTGGTGATGTCACCACGCAGCACCGCCGCTCCCGCGGGAGCACGCCTCTTCTCGGTCGTCACGTGGAACAATGTACCGCAGCGACGGTACGGTTGCGTCCCGACGTGTTTTGAACTACCGTCCACGCAGCGACGGAGCGACGGCCCCCACCGCGCGGCCACGCCCTCTACCGTCGAGGATCTTTTTCCAGCCCTAGAGATCGGAGCGCCTACCCATGGCCAACACGGCGGTGGCCAACGCCGACTCAGGACTCACCCGGGCGCAGCTTGCCACCCGGTACGGCCTGACCGTCGCCGGCGCGAGGCCGACCCTGGCCGCGTACGTCCGGCAGGTGTGGTTCTACCGGCACTTCATCGCGACGTACGCCAACGCCAAGGCCGTCTCCGCGTTCAGTGAGGCCCGCCTGGGCCAACTGTGGCAGGTGCTGACCCCGCTGACCAACGCGGCGGTCTACTACCTGATCTTCGGGATGATCCTGAACACGCGGTCCGGTGTGCCCAACTTCATCGCGTACCTCTGCGTGGGCGTCTTCGTCTTCAACTTCGGGCAGACCGCGGCTCTCGGCGGCACCGGGGCCATCACCGGCAACCTCGGACTGATCCGGGCGCTGCACTTCCCCCGCGCGAGCCTGCCGCTGGCGGTGACCGTCACCCAGTTCCGGAACCTGCTCTACGCGATGGGCGTCCTCGTGGTGATCGTGCTGGCCACCGGCGAGCCGATCAACCTCGAATGGCTGCTGGTGATCCCGGCGATGGCGCTCATGGCGATCTTCAACGCTGGTTTGGCGCTGGTGCTGGCCCGCCTCGGCTCCAAGCTGACCGACATGAAGCAGATCATGCCGTTCGTCATGCGTACCTGGATGTACGGCTCCGGGGTGCTCTACAGCGTGGACAAGTTCGCCCAGAATATGCCGGCGGCGCTGGCCTCGCTGGTGCACGCCAACCCGCTGCTGATCTACATCGAACTGGTCAGGCACGCGCTGCTGGAAGAAACGCCGCTGACCTCGCCCGCACCGGAGCTTTGGCTGATGGCGGTCGTCTGGGCGGTCGTGATGAGCGTCGGCGGATTCGTCTACTTTTGGCGCGGCGAACAGGAGTACGGTCGTGGCTGAGCTGAACGTGCCGGTCAACGCCGCCACCACGGCGGGCGGCGAGCCGATCCCCACGGTGATCGTCGATGACGCACACCTCGTGTACCGGATCTACGGCGCCGGCTCGGGCGTTGCCGGCTCCCCGGCGAGCGCGCTGCGGCGGATCGTCACCCGTGAGCCCCAGAAGCCGACCCTGCGGGAGGTGCACGCCGTCAAGGGCGTCAGCTTCACGGCGTACCGGGGAGAGGCCATCGGCCTGATCGGCAGCAACGGCTCCGGCAAGTCGACCCTGCTGCGCGCCATCGCCGGGCTGATGCCGGTCAACCGGGGCGCGATATACACCCAGGGGCAGCCCTCCCTGCTCGGCGTCAACGCCGCGCTGCTCGGTGACCTCTCCGGCGAGCGCAACGTCGTGCTCGGCTGCCTGGCCATGGGCATGAGCCGGGAGCAGGCCCGCAAGGCCACCTCCGAGATCCTCGCCTTCTCCGGCATCAACGAGCGCGACGACTTCGCCTCGCTGCCGATGCGGACGTACTCGTCCGGCATGCAGGCCCGGCTGCGCTTCTCCATCTCGGCGGCCAAGAAGCACGACGTGCTCCTCATCGACGAGGCGCTCGCCACCGGCGACTCGCGGTTCCGGCGTCGCAGCGAGCAGCGCATCCGAGAGCTGCGCGCGGACGCGGGTACCGTGTTCCTTGTCAGCCACTCGATCAGTTCGATCCGGGACACCTGCGAGCGGTCGATCTGGCTGGAGTCGGGGGTCATCCGGGCTGACGGGCCCACCGACGAGGTGACCAAGACGTACGAAAACTACATGGCCAGCCGGTGAGCCCGGCGGTCGGACCCGACGGCCGGAGTCCTCAGCGGGCCTGAGGCGACGCCGGCCGTCGGGCCGGCGTCTTTCAGGAGCCATGGCAACAGCTCGTGGATCAGTGAGGATCGCAAAGATGCAGGAGCGCGTCCCGGTGCCGGAGACCGCCGCGCAGGGCAGCGCGCCGTGGCGGCCGTCACGGACCATCGCCGTCGTGCTCGCCGGGGGTACCGGGACGCGCCTCGGGCTGGGCATCCCGAAGCAGCTGATCAAGATCGCCGGCAAGCCGATCATCGAGCACACCCTGGCCGTCTTCGAGGCCGCGCCGGAGATCGACGAGATCATCGTGCTGATGGCCGCGGGCCACGTCGCCGACGCGCAGCGGATCGTGGCCGACGCCGGGTTCCGCAAGGTCAGCCAGGTGATCGAGGGCGGCGACACCCGAAACGCCACCACCCGGATCGCGCTGGACGCGATCGGCGAGGGCGACGTCAACATCCTCTTCCACGACGCGGTCCGCCCACTGGTCAGCGCCCGGATCGTGCGGGAGTGCGTGAACGCGCTCTGGACCTACTCGGCGGTCGACGTGGCCATCCCGTCGGCCGACACGATCATCCAGGTCGACGAGGACGACTGCATCACCGACATCCCGGTCCGCGCCACCCTGCGGCGCGGGCAGACCCCGCAGGCCTTCCGGTCCGGCACCATCCGCGAGGCGTACCGGCGGGCCGAGGGCGACCCGGACTTCGCCGCCACCGACGACTGCGGCGTGGTGCTGCGCTACCTGCCCGGCACGCCGATCAAGGTGATCGACGGCTCGGACGAGAACATCAAGGTCACCCACCCGGTCGACGTGCACCTGGCGGACAAGCTCTTCCAGCTCGCCGCCGCGCAGGCGCCCCGGCTGACCGACCACCGCAGCTACACCGAGGAGCTGACCGGCCGGACCATCGTGGTCTTCGGTGGCAGCTACGGCATCGGCCACGACCTCGCCGAGCTGGCCCGCCGCTACGGCGCCCAGGTCTTCCCGTTCAGCCGCTCCACCACCGGCACCCACGTCGAGCGGGCCGAGGACGTGGCGGCCGCGCTGAAGACCGCCTTCGAGGCCACCGGCCGGATCGACCACGTGGTGGTCACCGCCGGCATCCTGGAAAAGGGCGCCCTGGCCGAGATGGACGAGGAGACGATGGACCGGCTCCTGCACGTCAACTTTGTCGGCCCCGTCACGATCGCCCGGCAGTCGCTGCCGTACCTCCAGCAGACCAAGGGTCAGCTGCTGCTCTACACCTCCAGCTCGTACACCCGTGGCCGGGCCCGGTACGCGCTCTACTCGGCCACCAAGGCCGCCCTGGTCAACCTGACCCAGGCGCTCGCCGACGAGTGGGCGGAGTTCGGCGTACGGGTCAACTGCGTCAACCCGGAGCGCACCGCGACCCCGATGCGCACGAAGGCCTTCGGCGAGGAGCCGGAGCACACCCTGCTCTCCTCCGAGGCGGTCGCCCAGGCGTCGCTGGACGTGCTGATCTCCGAGCTGACCGGCCAGGTCATCGACGTCCGCCGGGCGCCCGGCGAGCAGGTCGCGGCGGTACCCGCCCAGCCGGGCGCGCACCCGTCCGAGCAGCTCCCCGCCGACGTCGACGCCTGACCACCCGATCAGCGGAACGGACGACCGACATGCGTGGTGACCTGGTCCGGAAGCTGCTCGCCCGAGTGCTGACCACCGGGCTGGCGGTGCTGGCGTTCCTCGTCGTGGCGCTCACCGGGGCGACGGGGTGGGGGCTGGCGATCGCGGTGGCCGCCCTCGCGGCCGCCGCGGTGGAACGCCGGATCCGGCCGGGCGCCGACGGAGTCGCCGAGTCGGTCCTGGTCGCCGCCGGCATCCTGGTCGGGTACGCCCGCCGGCTCGACGACGGCTTCGACCCGACGCTGGCCGCCACCGCGCTGGTCCTGCTCGGCCTGGTCCTGGTGGCCGGGCCGCTGCGCGCCGCGGGCGCCCTGGAGATCCGCGCCGCCAACCTGCCGGTGCGCACCTGGACGCCGCTGGTCGCGGAACGGCTCGGCGACGCGCTGCTGGTGCTGCTCGGGCTCGTCGCGGTCGCCGCCGGTGCCGCCCTGCCCGCCTGGGTGCCGCTGGTGGCCGCCCTGCTGGTCGGGGCCGGCTGCGCGGCGGTCGGCCTGGACCTCGCCCGACGGCGGTTCCGGCCGCCGGCCGGCGGCGGTCCGGTGGGCCGGGCGCTGCGCCGCCACCAACCCGAGTTCGTGCTCTACTTCTCCGCCCCGCCCGGGTCGGAGTACCAGGTCACCATGTGGCTGCCCTACCTGGAACGGATCGGCCGGCCGTTCCTGGTGCTGCTGCGCGAGCCGGAGTTCCTGCCGACCATCGCGGCCGCCACCAGCGCCCCGGTCGTCTTCTGCCCGACGCTCAAGGCGATGGACGAGGCGCTGGTGCCGAGCCTGCGGGCGGCGTTCTACGTCAACCACGGCGCGAAGAACAGCCACTGCATCCGGTTCTCCCAGCTCACCCACGTCCAGCTGCACCACGGCGACAGCGACAAGGCCCCCAGCGCCAACCCCGTCTCGGCGATCTTCGACCGGATCTTCGTGGCCGGGCCGGCCGCGATCGACCGGTACGCCCGGGCCGGCGTGGAGATCCCCGCGGAGAAGTTCGTCGTGGTCGGCCGCCCTCAGGTCGAGGCGATCGAGGTGCGCCGGGAGCCGGCGCGCCACCTGACCGCCCCGACGGTGCTCTACACCCCGACCTGGACCGGGCACCACGCCGACGCCAACTACTGCTCGCTGCCGGTGGCCGAGACGGTGATCCGCCGGCTGCTCGACCGCGGCGCCACGGTGATCCTGCGGGCCCACCCGTACACCTCGCAGAACCCGACCTCGGCCCGGCAGCTCGCCCGGCTGACGGAGCTGCTCGCCGCGGACCAGGCGAAGACCGGCCGGGCGCACCTGTGGGGCGCGGCGGCCGCCCGCGAGCTGACCCTGACCGAGTGCGTCAACCGCTCCGACGCGCTGGTCTCGGACGTCTCCGGGGTCATCTCGGACTACCTCTACTCCGGCAAGCCGTACGCGGTCACCGACATGGGCGTCGACGGCGAGCACTTCGTCGAGCGGTTCCCGCTGGCCGGCTCCGGTTACGTGCTGCGCCGGGACATGTCCAACGTGGACGAGGTGTTGACCCGGCTGCTCGACACCGACCCGAAGGCGGCCGACCGTTGGGCCACCCGGAGCCGCTACCTCGGCGACTTCCCGGCTGACTCGTACGCCGAGGCGTTCCTCGACGCCGCCCGCCGGCAGCTCGAACCGGACTGGAACCCGCCGGCGCCCCGGGCTGCCGACGCCGGTGCGCCCCTGTCCCCCAGCGCCTGACCAACCTCCGCCGGGAGGCGGGCGTCAGTGGAACGGGTCGAGGAGGGCGAGGACGGTCTCCGGGTCCTCCACGTGGGCGTTGTGCCCGAGACCGGGCAGGGTGGCCACCGGGACGCCGAACTCCTTGAGCTGGGCGTCGGTCACCATCGGATCCTGCTCCCCGCGGGCCAGCAGCACCGGCACGTCGGTCGCCGCGAGCAGGGCCGGCAGCCGCGGCTCCCCCACCCCGAACGCGGCCGGGTCCATCGCCAGCCGCCAGCGGCCGTCCTCCCGGCGCAGTCCGGCGTCGACCACCGGGTGGTCCGGCGCGAAGAGGCCGGCGAGGCCGGAGACCCGCAGGTACCGGCGGGCCGCCTCGTCCCGGCTGGCGAACCAGGTGACCGGCCGCTCGGCCAACTCCCGGGCCTTCTCCAGCTCGGCGGGAGACCAGACCGCCTTGATGCCGAGCCCGACCACCGCGTCGACGGGCAGGCCGAGGTGCCGTGCGGCCAGCGCCAGCGCCACCACCCCGCCGAGCGAGTGCCCGAGCACCACGAGCCGGTCCCGCGGCCCCAGCCGGTCGGCGACCGGCCCCAGGCCCGCCACCACCCGCCGGGCCAGTGCCGCGAAGGTGTACGCCGGCAGCGGCGGCGACCAACCGTGTCCGGCCAGGTCGGGGGCGAGCCAACGCCCCGCCCACCGGCGCTCCAGCAGCGGCGCCCAGGGCAACCACACCTCGCCGGTGGCGCCCAGGCCGTGCAGCAGCAACAGCTGGCGGGTACCCGTCTCGTCGGCCATACGGCGCAGTGTGCCACCGGTCGGACGCGACGCGCGAGAGCCAGCGGCGGGCCGTACGGTCGGCATACGACGTCGGGCACCGGCTCCAGGAGCCGGTGCCCGACGGGTGACGCGGAGTGGATCAGGCGGAGTAGCCGCGGGTGGCCATCCAGTTCGCCAGGTCGATGGTGGTGATCCAGTACTCCGGCAGCGCCGGGTTCGCCGAGTCGGCGATCCGCACGGTCCGGCCGTCGTTCTTGTAGCCGACCACCGCGATGTAGTGGCCGCCCGGGAAGGAGTGCCAGCCGCCGTCGGTGTCGGTGGCGTCGCCCGCGACGTTGGCGACGACGCCCCGCCCGTCGGTGATCGCCTTCACGACGTCGGCCTGCAGCTGGTCCATCTGTGCGGGGGTGGCCGCACCCGGGATCATATGCGTCCGGTACGGGTTGCCCTTGACCATCTGGTTCAGCCCTCGGGTGGTGTCCTCGGCCGAGTTGGTGCCATTCTCGGTGGTGCCGAGCGGGCCGGCCATCTCGTCCTGGGTCCGCTCGATGCCGGCCGCGCTCAGCGCGTTCCGCACCGCGGCGGGGCCGCAGTTGTAGAAGTAGAGCTGCGCCTCGTAGTTGTAGTCCAGGACCTTGGTCGACGGCGGCTTCGGCGCCGCCTTCCGGGTCAGGTCGGGGTTCGGCTTCGCCGAGGTCGTCGACGCCGACGGCTTGGGGCTGGACGACGTCGACGGGGCGGCGGCGATCCGCTCCTGGCTGCGGGTGGCCACGTCGCCGAGACGCGGGGCCAGCTCAGAGACGGCGGCGGTGGTCTCCTGGCGGACGGGCGCGTCGTCGGTGTTGGCGAGCAGGGCGCCGGTGCCGGAGGCCAGCACGAGCGCGGCGGCGGAGCCGGCGACGATCTGGTACGGGCGCTCGGTCGCGAGGCGCCGCAACTGCCGCTTCAGGGTGTGCTTCACGTTGGTCCTCCACGGGGGGCGGGAGCGGCGCACGCCGGACCGACGCGCGGAGGAACTCACGCGCGACGAGGGATCGTGGGCGGTGCGACCGCGGGAACGGGGGCGCCCGGTCAACCGGGCGGCAGGGCGGATGCCGGAATCAGCGCGCCGGTGAGGCGGGCGACGGCACCGCGGCGCCGTGGAGGCGGGGGGACGAACGGGGGATGGGATCTGGCTCCACGAGGATGGGAACTCCTTCCGACACCGCCTACCGGGTTAGCTGACGGATTCGGGCGGGAAGATCGCCCTACCGCGGGCCGTGGCTCGCGGATTCACCCCGGACGTGCACTGGGTCCCCGGTTCGTGACATCACGATTGAGCGGGTCGGCGCGGCGTCGCCTCTTGCGATCGGAAACCGCACCGGACGCGCTGACACTACCGGCGGGTATCCGCCCTGCCAAGCGGCCCCACCTGCTTAAACCTCGGTCACCATTACTCTGACCGGAACAGCCCGTCACTGACGTCACTCAATGGGACATGCAGTTATGACGGAACCATCGGGCGAAATTCGGACATCGGGTGGCGAGTGGCCCGGAAATTGCGGGGGTCGATCGCCGGAACCGGCCCGGATGACCGTTTCCCGATTCGCGTGACGAGGCTCACCGAATTCAGGTCACAATTCAGCCAACCCGCGCCGGCCGCCAGCGCGCCGGGCGGGCCGGGGCGGTGGCGACCACCACCGGGGCGAGGGTCTGGGTGACCGCCTCCGCACGGCGTACCGGGACCGGTCCGGGGCGCACCGCCGCCGCGGCGGCGTACGCCTCCACGGCCAGCGCACGGGCCGCCTCGGCGGCCAGCTCCGCGTCCCGCCAGGCCCGCTGCTCCCGCTCGGCCGCCGTGCGGTAGCCGGCCAGCCGGCCGTCGCGTACCACCCGGGCCAGGACGATCTCCTGCTCCGCCGGGTGCCGGCGCGGGTCCCACCCGTTGCGGTGCGCGAGGACGTCGGCGAGCTGCCGCGCCGACAGCTCACCCCGCCAGTGCGCCGCCATCGCGGCGTGGCGCAGCCACCGCTCCCGGGCGGCGTACTCCGCCGGGGTCCGCGGGGTACGCGGCGCGGGCAGCACGGCGGCGCCGGCGAGCCGACGGGCGACGCTCTCCGCCTCGTCGTACGCCCGCCAGGCCCGGTCGGCCTCGTCCTGGGCCCGCAGCCACTGCTCCCGCCGTCGACGCGCGGTCTGCGCCGCCCCGGCCGCGGCCACCGCCACCTCGTCGGCGTACCGGCGCAGGTCGGCGAGGCGGGCCGCCTCCTCGGCGGCCGGGTCGGGGACCGGCTCGGCGTCGGACGGGGTCTCCCGCTCGGGGCGGGCGACCAGCGCGGCGAGCAGGGCCAGGGCGAGCAGGACCAGGGCCGACCAGATGGCGGCGGCCTGCGGGACCTCGATCAGGAACTGGTAGAGCACGGTCTGCATGATCGGCACCTCACGGGAGCGATGTGGCGGAGGAGAGGTCCGCACGCCCCGGCGCGGCGGGGCGCGGGGAGGAACGGGCGCCACCGGGCCGCCGTCGGGCGGGGTGCGGGGGTGAGGTTCGGTGGAGAGCGGCTGCGGGCGTGGCCCGCGGGCGGTCAGCGGGACGGCGGGGCCCGGGAGCCGAGGGCCGCCGGGACGCTCCCGCCCGGGACGCGGTCCCCGGAAACCGCGACGACCACGGTCCGCAGCGCTGCCGGCGGGGACTCGATGCCGACCGGCAGGGCCTGCTGGTCGGTCCCGGCCACGAGGTCGCCGCCGGCCGCGTCGACCGACGCCTTCGCGGCGCGGCCCCGGTCGGCGGTGGTCGCTCCGGGCGATACGCGGCCCGCATCGAGGAGGGCCGGCGGGGCGGTCGCCCCGGAGGATGCGGGGGCGGCGGAAATCACCGCGGCGGCCTGGGCCGCCTGGGCGGCGGCGGCCGCGCCGACGGGCAGGGTGGCGGCGCCGAGCGAGCAGGCGACCGCGGCGGCGAGCCCGGCCAGCATGCGGGCGGTCCAGCGCGCCACCCACCACAGAGGACAGGCGAGCGCGACCGGAAGCACGATCCCACGCTACCGCCGGCGGCGCAGCGTCGCATCGCCGCCGGGCGTGTCGCAGGAGCCGGATCGCGGTACGCCGGCACATCCCCGACGTGGCGGTCTCCGAGCCCGCCGGAACCACCACCTCGGCGACGTGGAGACGGGCATGACCGGGACCGGCGCCCGGGCGGCGCGCTCCGCTCAGACCGGGTCGCGCCGCCCGGCGTACTCGATGGGTCGGGGCCGCGGGGCGACGCCGCCGGCGGATCCGGGCGGCCGCTGCGTCGGGATCGTCGGCAGGGTCTGCGCGCGGGCCCGGCGGGGCGGTCCCAGCCGGCGCATCATCGGCGTCTCGACGTACCGGTGCAGGGCGCCGGCGAGCACCAGGTTCACCAGCAGGAAGCCGAGCACGGCGAGCGGGCCCCACCAGCCCGGCAGCCCGATCCCATAGTGGCCGGTCAGCCGGAGCACGGTGACCATCACGAAGACGTGCACCAGGTAGAAGGCGAAGGACACCTCACCGAGCCAGACCATCGGCCGGGACCGCCACGGGGTGCGCCGGCCGCGCACGTCCGCGTCCGCCGCGGCCGTGATGACCAGCAGGTACGCCACCGCCAGCAGGCCCGCCCAGAGCTCCGCCCGGATCCACTGCGCGGCCACCGCCCAGGTGGCCAGGAAGAGCAGGCTGGCGGCGGTCAGCCCCGGCCCCCGCCAGCGCCCCCGGCGCATCAGCTCGGCCGCGGCCACGCCCATCCAGAACTCCAGGGACCGCACCACCGGGAAGATCTGGGTGAACCACCACCGGCTCTCCTCGGGCACCAGGCGCTGACCCGGCCAGAGCGCAACGATCAGCAGCGGCGCGGCGACCACCACCGCCCACAGGGCGGCGGGGCGCAGCCGGCGCAGCACCGGCAGCACGAACGGCAGGCAGAGGTAGAAGTACAGCTCGCAGGAGAGCGACCAGCTGACGGTGTTGACGCTGTAGAAGTAGCCGCGGGTGGGGTTCCACGCCTGCAGCAGGGCCAGGTTGCCGAGCGCCGCCCAGACGTTGACCGGGTCGGCGAACCAGAGCCCGACGAGGAGCACCACCACCCACATCAGCAGATGGTTCGGGTAGATCTTGGCGAGCCGCCGGCGCAGGAAGGCCCGGCGGCGCTCGCCGTCCCGGTACGACCAGACCAGCACGAATCCACTGAGGATGAAGAAGAACTCCACGCCGGAGAGGCCGAGGGTGAACAGCCAGTCGACGACCGCCCGGTAGTCCGGCTCGGCCACGATCCGCATGGTGTCGACGTGGAATCCGAAGACCAGCAGGGCGGCGACCCAGCGCAGCCCGGTCAGGGACGGCAGCCGGCTGGCCACGGCGGGGGCCGGGGCGGCACCGGTGGTCGGGGCGGCGGTCATGCCGGAAACCCGACCGTCACCAGGGTCACCAGCACGCGCGTCTCCTCCTCGGCGGGGTCGGCGGCGGGCGGACCACCGGGACCACCCCCCGACGGCGCCCCAGGGTCGACGCCGCCGCCGGGCACGCTACCGGTTGGTATCCCGGACCGCCGCCGGGCCGACGTGGCGGTCGGCAGGCGGAACGCCGGACATCGTACGCCTGTTCGAGAAGTTGGTAGGATCGGCGGCGTGTCCGACGTCGCCTACCAGCCCTCGATGCTGGATTTCGCCGAGCAGGGCGCCAGCCTGGGCCCGCTGGCCGGCCGGCTGCGCCGGCACGAGCTGAGCCGGGGTGCCTGGGTCGACCACCTGCCCGGTTGGGTGCGGGGCTCCGACACGGTGCTCGACACCCTCCTGCACGAGGTGCCGTGGCGGGCCGAACGCCGCACCATGTACGACGCCGAGGTCGACGTCCCCCGCCTGCTCTGCTGGTACGCCGCCGGCCGGCCGCTGCCCCACGCCGTGCTGACCGAGGCCCGGGAGGCGCTGACCCGGCACTACGCACCCGAGCTGGGCGAGCCCTTCGTCACCGCCGGGCTGTGCCTCTACCGCAGCGGGCGGGACAGCGTCGCCTGGCACGGCGACACGATGGGCCGTTCCGCGCACACCGACACCATGGTCGCCATCGTCTCGTTCGGCTCGCCGCGTCCGCTGCTGCTGCGCCCGCGCGGCGGCGGGGCCAGCCTGCGCTTCCCGCTCGGCCACGGCGACCTGGTGGTGATGGGCGGCTCCTGCCAGCGCACCTGGGAGCACGCCATCCCCAAGACCACCCGCCCGGTCGGCCCCCGGGTCAGCGTCCAGTTCCGTCCCACCGGCGTCGCCTGAACCCGAGCCGGCCCCGGACGCCGACCGGGGCCGTGCTAGAAACAACTCTCAGGGTCGATCACGCCCCCGTCACCTGACGACGCGAAGGGCGCACCATGACCCAGTCCCCCACCCCGCCGCGCACCCGCCGGTCACCGTGGAGCCTGCACGGTGACGGCCGGTCCATCCGACCGGGCGACGTGGTCCACCCCGGTGAACGGCTCTCCTGGCCGCGTACGGTCGGGGTCGGCGTGCAGCACGTGGTCGCGATGTTCGGCGCCACCTTCACCGTGCCGCTGATCACCGGCTTCCCGCCGGCCACCACGCTCTTCTTCTCCGGGCTCGGCACGCTGCTCTTCCTGCTGATCACCGGCAACCGGCTGCCGTCGTACCTGGGCTCGTCGTTCGCCTTCATCGCGCCGGTGCTGGCCGCGAAGGCCGGCGGCGACATCGGCCCGGCGCTCGGCGGCATCGTGGTGGCCGGCGCGGCGCTCGCGCTGGTCGGCGTGGTGGTGCAGCTGGCCGGGGCCCGGTGGATCGACGCGCTGATGCCGCCGGTGGTCACCGGCGCGATCGTCACGCTGATCGGGCTCAACCTCGCGCCGGTCGCCTGGGACGGCGGCGGCAGCGGCGGGGTGAAGGCGCAGCCGCTAATCGCGGTGGTCACCCTGGTCGCGATCCTGGTCGCCACGGTGGCCTTCCGGGGCTTCCTGGCCCGGCTGTCCATCCTGCTCGGCGTGGTGGTCGGTTGGGTGCTCGCCGCCGTCCTCGGCCAGTTGGACCCGAAGGCGGTGACCGGGCTGAAGGCGGCGGCCTGGGTGGGGCTGCCCCAGTTCCACGCGCCCAGCTTCAGCCTGCGGGCGGTGGTGCTGGTGATCCCGGTGATCCTGGTGCTGATCGCGGAGAACGCCGGGCACGTCAAGGCGGTGGCCGCGATGACCGGCCGCAACCTCGACAAGGACATGGGCCGGGCGTTCCTCGGCGACGGCATCGCCACCGTGCTGGCCGGCTCCGGCGGCGGCTCCGGCACCACCACGTACGCGGAGAACATCGGCGTGATGGCGGCGACCCGGGTCTACTCGACGGCGGCGTACTGGGTGGCCGGGCTGGCGGCGGTGCTGCTCGGGCTCAGCCCGAAGTTCGGCGCGCTGATCCTCACCGTGCCGGCCGGGGTGCTGGGCGGCGCCACCACCGCGCTGTACGGCCTGATCGCCATCCTCGGCGCCCGGATCTGGATCGAGAACCGGGTCGACTTCCACGACCCGGTCAACCTGATGACCGCCGCCGTAGCGGTGATCATCGGCGCCGCGAACTACACCCTGACGGCCGGCGATCTCTCGTTCAACGGCATCGCCCTCGGCACCGCCGCCGCCCTGGTGATCCACCACGGCATGCGCCTGATCGCCCGCCTCCGCGGCACCACCGCGGAGTCCCGCCGAGGCCCCGAACCCGAACTCTGACCCACGCCTCCCTCCCCGCCGCTAAGAGACGCGCCCCGGACCGGCTGGTCCGGGGCGCGGTGCGGGCAGAGACCGGAGGTCAGTCGCGTACGACGAGGTGGCCGACGACCGTCGGGCCGAGCATGACGGCGAAGCCGGAGCCGTCGCGGCGCGGGTCCGCCGGGGGCAGCTCGACCGGGTCGCCGGTGGCCGTCGCGCCGACCGGGCGCGAGCCGATCCAGGCCACGGCCAGGTCCAGCTCGCCCTTGAGGAGCCGCTGGGCGCGGACCCCACCGGTCGCCCGCCCCTTCGCCGGGTACGCCCGGAACGGCGTCACCTTCACCGTGGCCCCGGTCGAGGTGACCACCATCGGCTCGCCGTGCCCCGGGTCGTCGGTGCGGATCGCGCCGAAGAAGACCACCCGGGCTCCGGTCGGCAGGTTGATGCCCGCCATGCCGCCACCCTTGACGCCCTGCGGCCGGACCACGGACGCGGCGAAGCGCAGCAGCGACGCCTCGGACGAGATGAAGGCGAGGGTTTCCGCGCCGTCGGTGAGCCAGGTCGCTCCGACCACCTCGTCCCCCTCGCGCAGCGAGATCACCTCGAACTCGTCGGAGCGGACCGGCCACTCCGGCGCGCAGACCTTGACCACGCCCTGGCGGGTGCCCAGGGCCAGGCCCGGCGAGCCCTCGGCGGACGGCCCGAGCGGCGCGAGGCCGACCACCGTCTCGCCCGGCTCCAGCGGCACCAGCTCGGCCGCCGACATCCCGCCGCGCAGCGACACCGTGCCGGACTGCTCGGGCAGCACCGGCAACGGCAGCACGTCGATCTTGAACGCCCGGCCGGCGCTGGTCACCAGGAGCACCCGGCCCCGCGCCGTGGAGTGGACCACCGCGCGTACCGCGTCGTGCTTGATCCGGCCGCTGCGCCGCCGCCCCTCGGCGGCCTCCTCCGACTCGGCCGCGGTCCGGGCGACCAGCCCGGTCGCGGAGAGGATCACCTGGCACGGGTCGTCGGCGACCTCCAGCGGGCCGGCCGGCGCGGAGGCGGCCAGCACCTCCTTGAGGTCGCCGTCGACCAGCGTGGTCCGGCGCGGGGCGTCGAACTGCTTGACCACGGCCGCCAGCTCGTCGGAGACCAGCTTCCGCAGCACCTTGGAGTCGTCGAGGATGGTGGAGAGCTCGGCGATCTCGCCGCGCAGCTTTTCCTGCTCGGCCTCCAGCTCGATCCGGTCGAACTTGGTCAGTCGACGCAGCGGAGTGTCCAGGATGTAGGTGGCCTGGATGTCGGAGAGCTTGAACTGGCGCATCAGGCCGTCCTTGGCGGCCTGCGCGTCGTCGCTGCCCCGGATCAGCTTGACCACCTTGTCGATGTCGAGCAGGGCGATCAGCAGGCCGTCGACCAGGTGCAGCCGCTCCTCGCGCTTGCGGCGGCGGTAGGAGGTGCGCCGGGTCACCACGTCGTACCGGTGGGCGAGGAAGACCTCCAGCAGCGCCTTGAGCCCCAGGGTCTGCGGCTGGCCGTCGACCAGGACCAGGTTGTTGACGCCGAAGGACTGCTCCAGCGGGGTGAGCCGGTAGAGGTCGGCCAGCAGCGCCTGCGGGTTGACGCCCACCTTGCACTCGATGACCAGGCGGGTGCCGTTCTCCCGGTCGGTGAGGTCCTTGACGTCGGCGATGCCGGTGAGTCGCTTGGTCTTGTTGACCTCGTTGGTGACGGCCGCGATGACCTTCTCCGCGCCAATGCCGTACGGCAGCTCGGTGACCGTGATGGCCTGCCGGCCGCGGCTGCCCTCGAGCGGGCCGATCTCCACCCGGCCGCGCATCCGGACCACGCCGCGCCCGGTCTCGTACGCCCGGCGCACCTCGTCCAGGCCGAGCAGCAGCCCGCCGGTGGGCAGGTCGGGTCCGGGGACGAACTCCATGAGCTTGTCCAGGTCGGCGTCCGGGTGGTTGATCAGCCACCGGGCGGCGGAGACGACCTCGCCGAGGTTGTGCGGGATCATGTTGGTCGCCATCCCGACCGCGATCCCGGACGCGCCGTTGACCAGCAGGTTGGGGAAGGCGGCCGGCAGCACGGTGGGCTGGGTCAGCGAGCCGTCGTAGTTCGGCTCGACGTCGACCGTGTCCTCGCCCAGCTCGCCGACGAGCAGCATCGCTTCCCGGGACATCCGCGCCTCGGTGTAACGCGCCGCAGCCGGTCCATCGTCCGGACTTCCAAAGTTTCCATGCCCGTCGATGAGCGGTGCGTTGAGCGAGAAGTCCTGAGCCAGGCGGACCATGGCGTCGTAGATCGCCGTGTCACCGTGCGGGTGATAGCGACCCATCACGTCGCCAACGACCCGGGCCGACTTCACGTGGGCCCGGTCGGGGCGGTGCCCCGCCTCGTGCATGGACCAGAGGATCCGTCGGTGCACCGGCTTGAGGCCGTCGCGGGCGTCGGGCAGGGCCCGGGAGTGGATGACCGAGAAGGCGTACTCCAGGTAGGAGTCGGAAACTTCGGTGACCAGCGGGTTGTCGAAGACCCGCGCGCCGGCCTGGTCGAAGGCGGACAGGTCCGCCTTGGTGCGGTCTTCCTTGCGGCGTGCCATGGCTCAGCTTTCCCCTCGAACGAACCCGGTGCTCATGCGTCGATCGCTTCCCGATCAACCCGGTCGGCCGAGTCGATCAGCCAGTTACGGCGGGGTTCGACCTTCTCCCCCATCAGCAGTTCGAGGATCCGCTCGGCGGCCTCGACGTCGTCGAGGGTGATCCGGCGGACCGCCCGGGTGGCCGGGTTCATCGTGGTCTCCCAGAGCTCGTCGGCGTCCATCTCGCCGAGGCCCTTGAACCGCGGGATCGGGGTGACGATCTGCTTGCCGGCCTTCTCCAGCTTGTGGAGCGTCGCCTCCATCTCCGCCTGGGTGTACGTGTAGATGGTCTGCGGGTTGCGCCCCTTCGTGGTGATCTTGTGCAGCGGCGGCATGGCGGCGAAGAGCCGGCCGGCCTCGATCAGCGGGCGCATGTACCGGGCGAAGAGGGTGATCAGCAAGGTCCGGATGTGCGCGCCGTCGACGTCCGCGTCGGCCATGATCAGCACGCGGCCGTACCGCAGCGCGGAGAGGTCGAAGGTACGCCCCGACCCGGCGCCGAGCACCTGCACGATCGCGGCACACTCGGCGTTGTCCAGCACCTGCTGCAGGTTGGCCTTCTGCACGTTGAGGATCTTGCCGCGGATAGGCAGCAGGGCCTGGTATTCGGATGATCGGGCCATTCTGCTCGTCCCGAGGGCGCTGTCGCCCTCCACGATGAACAGCTCGCTGCGGTCCACCCCGGTGGCCCGGCAGTCGACCAGTTTGGCCGGCATCGACGCGCCCTCCAGGGCGGTCTTGCGCCGGGCCGCGTCCTTCTGCTGCTTCTGGGTCAGCCGGACCCGGGCCGCGTCGACGATCTTCTGGAGCACCGTCCGCGCCTCGGCCTTGGTGCGCCGGTCCTCCAGCCAGGCCTTGAGGTGCTGCTCGACCAGGCCCTGGATCACCTTGGTGATGCCGGCGGTGGAGAGCTCGTCCTTGGTCTGCGAGGTGAACTGAGGCTCCGGGATGCGGACGTGCACCACGGCGGTCATCCCCTCGAGGACGTCGTCCAGGGTGGGCGCGTCCTCCTTGGGGCGGAGCATGCCGCGGGTGTTGCGGGCCGCCTCGGCCAGGGTGCGGACCAGGGCCCGCTCGAAGCCTTTGCGGTGGGTGCCGCCGTGCGCGTTGCGGATGGTGTTGGAGAAGCACTCCACGGTGCGCTCGTAGCCGGTGCCCCAGCGGAGCGCGACCTCGACCTCGGCGCGGCGCTGCACGTTGGACTGCATCACGCCGTTGGCGTCGGCGGCGTTCTCCCGGTACGTCCCCTCGCCGGTGATCAGCAGCGTGCCGGAGACCGGCCGGTCACCGGCCGGGGCGAGGAACTCCACCATGTCGGTGAGGCCTTTGGGGAAGTGGAAGCTCTCCCTGGTGGGCTCCTCCCCCGTCTCGTCGCGCAGCAGGTAGGCCACGCCGGGGACGAGGAAAGCGGTGTTGCGAAGCTTGAGCCGGACCGCCTCGGTGTCCAGCCGGGCGCCGGTCTCGAAGTAGCGGGTGTCGTGCCACCACCGGATCGAGGTGCCGGCGCGCTGGCCGCGCTTCATCGCGCCGACGATCTGCAGGCCGGGGCCGGGGGTGAAGGGCGCGTCCGGGCCGGGGCCGTCGAAGATCCCCGGTACGCCGTGCCGGAACGACATCGCGTGGACCTTGCCGCCGCGCCGTACGGTGACGTCGAACCGCCGGGAGAGGGCGTTCACCGCGGAGGCGCCCACGCCGTGCAGGCCGCCGGAGGTCTTGTAGCCCGAGCCGCCGAACTTGCCGCCGGCGTGCAGCCGGGTGAGCACCAGCTCGACGCCGGAGATGCCGGACTTGGCGTGCACGTCGGTGGGGATGCCCCGGCCGTCGTCGTCGACCTGCACCGAGCCGTCGGCGTGCAGGATCACCTCGACCTTGGTGGCGTGACCCGCGACACCCTCGTCGGTGGAGTTGTCGAGGATCTCGTTGACGAGGTGACCCACGCCACGGCTGTCGGTGGAGCCGATGTACATGCCGGGGCGCTTGCGGACGGCGTCCAGGCCCTCCAGGTGGGTCAGGTCGTCGGCCCCGTACAGGGTCTCAGGCTGTGCGGTCAACTGGTCGTACTCCCAGGTCTCGGCGGTGTGGTGCCGCTCACCGTCTCGATCAGTCCCACTCGATCGCCACGCGCGGCGCGCCGGAGCGAGCCTAGCCCGGCGCTCCGACAGAGCCGTGGCACCCGGGCGGGTGAGCCGCGGGGTTGCGCTGTGGCCCGTGCCGTGCCCGCCCCCGGGCGAGGGCCCCGGGACGGCGGCCGGGCGAGGGGGCGTCAGTGGACGACAACGATCCGACCAGGCGTTTGTCTTCCCGGTCGAGCGACCCCATGGACCGGCCGCGTCTCTGCCAGTCGTCACACAACTGCCGGCGTCATGGCCGGACCGCGGCGCCGAGCACGTGCGGGGCGGCCGGGGCCGGGATCCGGCTGGGCGGGAAGCGGAACCTGTCCAGCTCGACGACGGTGAATCCGGCCGCGCCGATCGCGGAGACCGTGTCCCGCCCGGTGTGGCAGCCGCCGCAGACCGCCGGCCAGACCGTAGCGTCGGCCCACCGCTGGGCCCGGCGCAGCTTCGGAGTCTCCGCAACCACGTGCTCGTAGAACCGCAACTGCCCGCCCGGGCGGAGCACCCGTCGGGCCTCCCGCAGCGCGACCGCCTGGTCCGGCACCGAGCAGAGCACCAGCGACATCACCACCGCGTCGACGGTGCCGTCGGCGACGGGGAGCGTCTCGGCGAGCCCGGCGGCCACGGTGACCGGCACCGGGGCCTCCGCCGCGGCGGCCCGGGCGGCGGCCCGCAGCCGGGGCTCCGGCTCGAGGGCCAGCACCGACGCCACGGTCGACGGGTAGTGCGGGAACATCCGGCCGTTGCCGGCGCCCACCTCGACCACCCGGCCGCGCAGCCCGGCGACCAGGTGACGTCGGTGCTCGGCCGCGCCGGCGCGGTCCAGCGCCACGCTGGCCCGCGCGAAGAACCGCGCGAAGATCGGATGCGAAACGGACATCGGCCCTCCCCGCCCTCGGGACCAGTCCCCGGCAGCCTACCGATCGAAGTGGTCAGCGATGGGCGGGCGGCGCGCCGAGGGTGAGCAGGAGGGGGCCGGTGGGGCCGTCGACGAGATCGCCGAGGCGTACCCCGTCGAGCACGGCGAGGAAGGCGGCCTGCGCGCGGCGCAGCTCGCCGCGCAGCCGGCAGCCGGCGACCAGCGGGCAGGCCGGCTGCTCGCAGGCGACCACCTCGTCGTCCCCCTCGAAGGCCCGGACCACGTGGCCGACGGTCAGCTGACCGGCCCGCTCGGCGAAGGCCACCCCGCCGGACCGACCCCGGATGGTGACCAGGACGCCGATCCGCTGGAGCCGCTGGACCACCTTCGCCACGTGGCTGCGGGGCAGCGCGAGCTGGGTGGCCAGCTCGTCCACCGTGGTACGCGCCGGGGCGGCCGCGGTGAGCATGGCGATCCGCAGGGCCATGTCGGTGGACCGGTTGAGCTTCACACCACGACCCTAGCCAGCGCGAACGCCCCGTAACACGGGCCGATGGGCCGGTCCGCGGATGTGATCGAGGCTACTCCGGACCCGGGACCTTCGGCCTTAAAGGGGAATCGTGGATTCCTGTTCAGTGGGGTCGACCCAACCGATCCCCGAAGGAGTAGTCGTGCTCTCGGAATCCTCAGCAGCAGTGGTGGCGGCGACCCTGCCCGCCGTGCAGGCCCACGGCGAAGCGATCACCGGCCGGTTCTACCAGCGGATGTTCGACGCCCACCCGGAGCTGCTGAACATCTTCAACCGGAGCAACCAGGCCACCGGGCAGCAGAAGGCCGCGCTGGCCGCCGCCGTGGTCGCGTACGCCGAGCACCTGACCGGCGGCAGCACGGTGCCGTGGGGGCCGATCCTGGACCGGATCGCGCACAAGCACGTCTCGCTGGGGATCACCGCCACCCAGTACACGATCGTCGGCCGGCACCTGATGGCCGCGGTCGGCGAGGTGCTCGGCGACGCCGTGACTCCCGAGGTCGCGGCGGCCTGGGACGAGGTGTACTGGCTTCTGGCCTGCGAGCTGATCGCCCGGGAGGCGCGCCTCTATACCGAGGCCGGAGTGCCGGAGAACGGTTCGGTCTGGCGGGAGTGGCGGGTGACCGACAAGGTCCGGGAGACCGCCGACGTGGTCTCGTTCACCCTGGTCCCCGCCGACGGCGGTCCGGTGCCGGGCTTCGCCCCCGGCCAGTACACGTCGGTGGCCGTCGACCTGGACGGCGGTCGCGGCCAGCAGATCCGGCAGTACAGCCTCTCCGACCGGCCAGGGGCCGACCACTGGCGGATCACCGTCAAGCGGGTACGCGGCACCGGCGGCGCGCCGGACGGCATGGTCTCCAGCTTCCTGCACGAGCGGGTGGCGGTCGGCGACACGCTGCGGCTCAGCCCACCCTTCGGGGAGGTCAGCGCGGTGCCCGGCGACGGCCCGCTGCTGCTGGTCAGCGCCGGCATCGGGCTCACCCCGGCGATGTCAGCGCTGGAGCACCTGGCGGTCACCGAACCCGAGCGTCCGGTGGTGCTGGTGCACGCCGACCGTGCCGGCGCCGCGCACGCGCTGCGCGACGAACTCCCCCGGCTCTGCGACCAGCTGCCCAACCTGCGGATGAGCCTCTGGTACGAGGACGCCACCGACGCGGAGCTGGCCGGGCTCGCCGCCGAGATCGCCACCGGTCTGGTCGACCCCGAACTGATCCCGCTCTCGCCCGACGCGCACGTGCACCTCTGTGGGCCACTGCCGTTCATGAACGCGGTCCGGGGTGGGCTGCTGCGCCGGGGCGTACCGGTCGAGCGGATCGCGTACGAGGTGTTCGGCCCGGGCATGCTGCGGGGTTGATCCTTCCCGGTCCGGCGGCGCGACCTGCGCCGCCGGACCGGGCCGTCAGGCCCAGCGCACGACCCTGGCGGCCAGCAGTCGCTCCTCGGTCAGCTCGGGAAGCGGGTATGGGGACACGGGCGGACCTCCGGACGGCTCGGGTAGGGGTGGCTCCGCGCCGCCAGCCGACGACCACTTCCCGCCGAGAAGTCGACGACCTACAGGTTAGGCGGTGGAGGCGGGGGTAGGGACTGCTCATGGGCGGCCCGCGACGCGGCGTACCGGCTGGGGGCACGGGCACGCGAGGTGACGAAGGAACGCTTCGGGCTCGACCGGCCCCCCGCTGACGGGGACCGGCTGACGGAGGAGGAAACATGCGCATCGCAATGATCTCGGAGCATGCCAGCCCACTCGCGGTCCTCGGGGAGGCTGGCGTCGGAGGGCAGCGCACCCACGTGGCGGAGCTCGCGTCCGCGCTGGTCGGCGAGGGGCACGACGTCCGCGTCTACACCCGCCGGGACTCCGCCCGGCTGGCCGAGTCGGTGTCCACGCCGGACGGCTACGAGGTCTGGCACGTGCCGGCCGGCCCGGCCCGCCGGGTGCCGAAGGACGAGCTGCTGCCGTACCTGGGCGAGTTCGGCGGCTGGCTCGCCGACCGGTGGCGGCACGGCGACTGGACGCCCGACGTGGCGCACGCCCATTTCTGGATGAGCGGCCTGGCGACCGTGCACGCCGGTCGGCGCGCCGGAGTGCCGACCGTGCTGACCTACCACGCCCTCGGCACGGTGAAGCGGCGGCACCAGGGCGGCCGGGACACCAGCCCACCAGGGCGGGTCGGCTACGAGCGCGCGCTGGGCCGGGCCGCCGACCGGGTCATCGTGCAGTGCGCGGACGAGGTCGCCGAGCTGGTCCGGATGGGCGTGCCCCGGTCCCGGATGGCGCTGGTCCCCCCCGGCGTCAACCAGGACGTGTTCCGCCCGGACGGCCCCGTCGCCCCGCGCGACCCGGCCCGGCCCCGAATCCTCACCGTCGGCCGGATGGTGGAACGCAAGGGCTTCCTGGACGTGGTCCGGGCGCTGCCGGCCGTGCCGGACGCCGAGTGCGTGGTGGTCGGCGGCCCTTCGGCCGAGCTGCTTCCCGCCGACTCCTTCGCCCGCCGGCTTTCGGCCCTCGCCGAGTCCTGCGGCGTGGCCGACCGCGTCAAGCTGGTCGGCGGGGTGCCCCGGGAAGAACTGGCCTCCTGGTACCGCTCCGCCGATGTCCTGGCCGCCGCTCCCTGGTACGAGCCATTCGGGCTCATCCCGCTGGAGAGCATGGCCTGCGGCGTGCCGGTGATCGGCACGAACGTGGGCGGCATCGCCGACACCGTCGTCGACGGGCTCACCGGTGACCTGGTCCCGCCGCGCGACCCGCGTGCCCTCGGCACCGCGATCCGCCGGCTGCTCACCGACAAGGTCCGTCGTTTCGCGTACGGCACGGCAGCGCTGGACCGGATCCGCAGCCGGTACTCGTGGAAGCGCTGCGCCGAGCAGCTCGGCGCGGTGTACGCCACGGTGGCCACGGTCGCCCGTCCGGCACCGGCGCTGGCCTGATGACGGACAGCTCGTCACCCGCCGCCGGACCGGCCATGGCACCAGACGCTCCGGGTAGGGCCGGGCCGGCCCGCCGGTAGCTTCCGGCCGTAGGCTGGGCCGGTGAGCGGGGAGCCGGAGTACAGCCAGGAGTTCATCGAGGTCGACGGCGCCCGGATCGGCGTACAGACGTACCCGGATCCGGACGGCGCGCCGGACGCGCCGGTGGTGGTGATGTGGCCGGCCATGGGCGTCCGGGCCCGCTACTACCGGCCGTTCGCCGCCGCGTTGCGGGCCGCCGGCCTCGGCGTCGTGGTGGCCGACCTGCGCGGCACCGGCGAGAGCACCCCCGTCCCCAGCCGCTCCTGCCGGTACGGCTACGCCGAGCTGGCCGGCGACGTCGGCGCCGTCCTCGCCGCGCTCAAACCCCGGCTGGACGGCCGGACCCGGCTGCTGCTCGGACACTCGCTGGGCGGGCAAATGGCGGTGCTGCACCAGGCGCTGCACGACGCGGACGCGGTCGACGGCCTCGCCCTGGTCGCCGTCGGTATGCCGTGGTGGCGCGGCTATCCGGGCCTGCGCGGCTGGGGCGTGCTGCCGTACACCCAGGGGATCGCGGCGACCGCGCGGCTGCTCGGCGTCTGGCCGGGCTGGGGGTTCGGCGGGCGGCAGGCGCGCGGGGTGATCCGGGACTGGGCGTACACCGCGCGGACCGGCCGCTTCCCGACGCTCGACGGGGTGGACGCCGAGGCGGCCGTCCGGTCGGTGCGTACCCCGGTGCTGGCGGTCAGCGTGGACGACGACCAGTACACCCCGCACGCCACCCTCGACCACCTCTGCGCCAAGCTCAGCGCCGCGGCGGTCACCCGGCACCGGTACACCGTGGCGGAGGCGGGCGCGCCGCTGGACCACTTCACCTGGGTCCGCGCCGCGGCGCCGCTGGCCGCCCGGGTGGCCGGGTTCGCCGCCGCGCTGCCCCGCCGCTGACCGCCTGCTCCGCCCCGGTGTCGACGCTTTCCCGTTGCGCGGACCCTAGATGCCTCGAAACCGTGCGAAGTGCGGTGCGTAGCCGCCCCGATGGTGGGTAAGCGGCACCGCCCGAACACGGCGGAGGGGGATCCAGATGTCAGAACGGCACACCGCACTACGCTCGATGCACGACCTGGGCCTGGCGGCCTGGTTCGGTGGCTCGCTGATGGGAGCGCTCGGCGTCAACGGCGCGGCGGCACAGGTCAACGATTCGACGCAGCGGCTGCCGGTGGCCTCGGCGGGCTGGGCCCGGTGGACCCCGGTGAACGCCGCGGCGATCGGCGCCCACCTGGCCGGCGCGGTGGGTGAGCTGGTCACCGAGAGCCCACGCATGACCGCCCAGGCGGGGGTCGCGAAGACGAGCGCGGTGAAGACGGCGCTGACGGTCGGCGCGCTCGCGGTGACCGGGTACAGCCGGTTGCTCGGCATGAGGTTGCAGAAGGCGGGCGGCCCGCCCGTCGAGGGGGCCACCGAGCCGAGCTACCAGACACCGGCGAACGTCGCCTCCAGCCAGCGCCAGCTGAAGATGCTGCAGTGGGCGATCCCGGCGCTGACCGGCGCGCTGGTGGTGGTGACGGCGTACATGGGCGAGCAGCAGAAGCCGGGGCAGGTGTTCCGGGGGATGCTCGGCCGGGCCGGCGGCCTGATGGCCGCACCGAGGGCGATGGGCAAGGTGGCCGGAATGGCCACGGCCAAACGGCAGATGGCGATGTCCGGCCGCTGATCGGCCGGGTCGGACGGCCGGAGCCCCACCGGGATGCCGGCCGTCCGGCACTGCGCCGCCGCCGGCGATCCGCCGTCGAGGCGGGCGGCATGACCGGCGCGGTGGCGGGCAATCAACGCCGGCAGGGGCTGACCGACCAGGCGAGGTGACCATGACCAGCAACGACGGACCGGGCACGGGTGGCGAGCGGCGGGGGCCGGAGTCGACCGAGCCGTGGGGCACGACCGACGGGTACGACGCCGATGCGCCGTGGGGCGCGGGCGAGGACTCGCCGATGGACGAGGGCAGCGAGGAGAGCGGGGTGCCCGAGGGGCGGCGCGGGCAACGCCGGGCCGCGGCCCCGGCCCCCGACGGGAACCCGGCCGGGCGGCACGGTTTCGGCCCGGTCGAACCGACCCGTACGGCCGTGGCGGGGCCCGGTGCGCCGCCCGACCCCGCGCCGAGCGGGCGGACCTTCCCCGACGACCGGGCCGGCGAGGACCTGCCGGACAACGCCCTGGAGGAGTCGACCGGCATGCACCCGGAGGGGGTCAGCCGGCGCGGCTGAGCGGCCCCGTCCGCTGACGGCACGACGCCCGGGGCGGTGACCACCGCTCCGGGCGTCCGTCGTACCGCCGGTCAGGAGCCGGTTCCGTCCTCCCCCGGCGTCCCCATCGCGGACGGCTCGGGTGCGGTGTCCGGCGCGGGCGGCTCGGTCACCGGGTGACCGGTGTCGTCCACCAGGCCGGGCGCCATGCTGCCGCCGTGGGCCTCCTCGGCCTCCCGGGTCGCCCGGGGGTCCCGGTCGTCCGGCCGGCCCGTCGCCGCCTCGTCCCGCTCGCTCACGCGCTCCCCTTCCGTCGTGCCTCGGCAGCGCCGGTACCCGGCCCGAACCCGGGGAAACCTCCGGCGACGGCGTCAGGGCGCGGTGGCCGGCGCCCGGGTGACGTCGACGCCGAGCAGCCCGGCGAGCCGGGCGGCGTCGCGCTGGGCCTGGCCGCCGCAGCAGTTGTTCATCAGCACGTGCAGTTCGGCGCACTGGTCCGCCAGCTCGGTCAGCAGCACCGACCAGCGGCGCAGCTCCTCCTCGCCGTAGGCGTACCGGAACCTGTCCTGCTTGTCGCCGCTCTCCCAGTCGGTGCTGTGCCCGTGGAACCGGATGACGGCGAGGTCGGCGGTGGCCACCAGGATCGGCGGCACCGAGGAGACGTGCCCCTGCGGCATGTCGACGCAGACGTAGGTCAGCCCCTGCTCGCGCAGGAAGGCCACGGTGTCCACCACGGCGTCCTCGGTGAACCAGGACGAGTGCCGCAGCTCGACGCCGACCCGCCAGGGCCGGCACCGCCGGGCCAGCTCGACGATCCGCCGTTTCGCCGCCGCGCTCCGGGACAGCCACGGCGGGAACTGCAGCAGCACCGCGCCGAGCCGGTCGGCCGCCGCGATCGGCGCCAGCGCCGCCCGGAACCGGTCCCAGAGCTTGTCGTACGTCCCGGCGGGCAGGTCGCGCCAGCGGATCCGGCTCGGGCCGCCGGCCGGGCGCAGGTCCCGCGGCAGCGCCGCCACCGGCGTGTGGTGGCCGGTGAAGAGGCTGAACGCCTTGACGTCGAAGGTGAAGCCGGGCGGGGTGGCCGCCACCCAGCCCTCGGCGGTCTCCGGCAGCGGGATCGCGTAGTAGGAGGTGTCCACCTCCACCAGCCCGAACCGCTCCGCGTACCAGCCGAGCCGGCCGGCCGGGGTGTTGACCGCCCGCGGGTACCAGCCCGAGCGCACCAGCTGCTGGTCGGCCCAGGACGAGGTTCCCACCTTGACTACACCCATGTAGTTCAGTGCACCGCGTGCCGGGCCGATCGGCAACCGCTGGGAACACATGGGGCCGTCCGCTGCGGCGTGGGCCGAGACTGTCGGTGGCCGGTCCTACCGTGGTCGCAGTCGTCAACGAAGGGCAGGCATCATGAGCGTCTCCGACCAGGTCGTGACCGGTGAGCGGGCGGATCTGCTCGCCACGCTGCGGCGGCACCGCGGCTTCCTCCGACAGACCGTCGACGGGCTGACCGACGAGCAGGCGGCGCGGCGCAGCACGGTCAGCGAGCTCTGCCTCGGCGGCCTGATCAAGCACGTGGCGACCACCGAGGAGCGCTGGATGCTCTTCGCCGTCGGCGGCACCGAGGCCATGCAGAGCGCGCCAATCGACTGGGTCGGCCAGTTCCACATGCAGGAGGGCGAGACGCTCGCCGGACTCCTCGACGAGTTCGACCGGGTGGCCCGGGTGACGGACGAACTGGTCGCCACCCTCGACCTCGACGCCGCGCATCCGCTGCCGAGCGCGCCCTGGTTCGAGCCGGGCGCGAGCTGGTCGGTGCGCCGGGTGCTGCTGCACCTGATCGCGGAGACCGCCCAGCACGCCGGGCACGCGGACATCCTCCGCGAGTCGATCGACGGGGCGAAGACCATGGGCTGAGCCGGGCCACCCGCCGGCTCCCCGACGCGGTGATCGAGCTCACCCGCGCGATCCCGGGCGTACGCAGGGTTCCGATGTGACGTCACGTCGAGCGGCGGCGCTGAGGAACACGAGATGAACGCACACCGCATGGACCAGAAGACCGTCGAGCGACTGCTCGTCGGTCCCATCGCCGACCCGCCGGATGGTCCGGAGGCGCTCGTCCGACTCCTCACCGCCGTCCGGGCCGCCCCGCGCCCGCGCGAGCTGGCCGGCGAGCGGGCCGCCCTGGAGGCGTTCCGGACGGCCCGGGCCGGTTCGGTTCCGGTCCCGGCCGCCCGCCCCGAGCGGCGGATCCTCGCCGGGCTGCTCAGCGCGAAGGTCGCCCTCGCGGCCCTGTTGGCCGCCACCGGCGGCGTGGCGCTGGCCGCGGCCACCGGCACCCTGCCCGGATCCGTGGGTGGCGCCGGCGACAGCACGACGCCACCGAGCGCAAGCGCCGATGGCCGCCCCACGCCGACCGGCGGCCCCAGCGTCTCGCCCACCGCGGACGCCGGCCCGTCCGACCCGCCCACCGGCTCACCCGCCCTGGTCGGGCTCTGCACCGCCTACCGGGCGGCGGAGAACGGCAACCGCCAGCGGGAGTTGGAGAGTCCCCGCTTCGCCGAGCTGGTCTCGGCCGCCGGTGGACGGGAGCGGGTGCAGGACTGGTGCGACCGGCTGCTCGCCGGCCGGGACGGGCCGCGCGGGACGGCCACCAGCGGGACGGACCGCCCGGGCGGCGGCCCGACCGGCAGGACCACCGGCCGGCCGGACCGCGCAACGTCCACACCGGAAGGTCCCGGGAACCCGGCCGGGCGCGCCACCGGCCCCTCGGCGAAGCCACCGGCCCCGACCGGCCCGACCACACCCTGAACCCGGCCACCCGCGGGCCCCAGGCACCGGCCGCTGCGGCGCCGGCGATCGGGACGGGCGGAGCTGATAGCTTGCCCGGATGAGCCTGCGGCGTCGACGGCTGGCGGTCACCTTCCGGGTGGCCATCGTAGTCAGTGTGCTGGCCGGGATCGTGCTCACCGCGCTCGGCCCGGCCACGGTGACCGGCCTGCTGCCGTACTTCACCATCCAGAGCAACCTGGCCGTCGGGCTCTTCGCCGGCTACGCCGCCTGGCGGGCCTGGCGGGACCGCCCCGAGCCGCCCTCGGCGCTCAAGGGCGCGGTCACCCTCTACATCACCATCACCGGCGTGGTCTACCACCTGGTGCTGGCGAACCCGGCCAGCCCGTTCGCGGTGGTCCAGCCGGACCGCGCGCTCGGCGAGGCGTGGGGCAACCACTTCCTGCACACCATCGTGCCGCTGCTCGCCATCGCGGACTGGGCGCTGTTCGACCGGCGCGGCCGGCTGCGCCCGCGGTACGCGGCCTGGTGGCTCGCCTTCCCGCTGGCGTACCTCGGGTTCGCCCTGGTGCGCGGGCTGATCGTGCACCGCTACCCGTACCCGTTCATCGACGCCGGGCAGCTCGGCTACGACGGTGTCGGGGTCAGCTCGCTCTTCTTCGCGGTCGCTTTCTGGCTGCTCGGTCTGCTCTTCGTCGGCGTCGACCGAGGACTGGCGCGGCGCGGCGCGACCCGCCCGGCGACCGTCGACGAGGATCCCGCGCCGGTGGCCGCCGCACCCGGTCCGGACGCCGCGCCCGCCGCCCGGACCGAGCCGGCGGAGACGGCCGCCGGGCACCGGTGACCGTCGCCCTCACCGTCGCCGTCGCGGGCTGACGGACCGCTCAGCGCATCCGGGGTCGGCGGCCGGGGGCCCGGTCCCGCCCGTAGGCGTCGGCACACCCCCAGCGGCCCGGCACGTCGAGCAGCTCGATCCCGCCGAACCCCGCCGGCAAAGCCGGGTTGACCAGCAGGTTGTCCTCGCACGGGCGCAGCCCGAGGACGGTGCTGAGGAGCATCAGCAGCGCCCCGGACGACCACGACTGCGGCCGACCGGCGGCGGGCAGCTGGACCGGGTACTTCGTGACCGGGCGCGGATAGCCGGCGATCACCTCGGGCAGCGACCCGCCGAGCGTCTCCGCCACCGCGACGATGCCGGCCGCGATCCGGGCCGCCTCGACGTCGAACCCGTAGCGGCGCAGGCCCGTCGCGATCAGCGCGTTGTCCGCCGGCCACACCGCGCCGAGGTGCGCGCCGACCGGGTTGTACGGGCGCTGCCCGGCGGCGTACGTCCGCACGCCCCAGCCGTTGAACAGTTCCGGGCCGGACAGGTGGGCGGCCAGCGCGCCGGCGCGTTCCGGCTCCACGATCCCGCTCCAGAGCAGGTGGCCGAGGTTCGAGGTGAGCGCGTCGACCGAAGTGCCGTCCGGCTCCAGCGCCAGCGCGTAGTACTCCCGCTGGGGCAGCCAGAAGTCCCGGTTGAAGCGCTGCCGCAGCCGCGCGGCCTCGGCCTCCAGCCGGTCGGCGTACGCCGGGTCGTCCCAGAACTCCCGGGCGAGGCGGGCCCCCCGGATCTTCGCGTCGTACGCGTACCCCTGGAGTTCGCAGGTGGCGCGGGGGAAGGCGGGCTGCCGCCCGTGCCGGTCCACGATTGCCTCGGGCGAGTTCCGCCAGACCTGGTTGACCAGCCCGTTGCGGGTGTTGCGCCGCTGATAGCGCAGGTAACCGTCGCCGCACGCGTCGCCGTAGTCGTCGATCCAGTCCAGCGCCATCCGGGCCGGGTGGCGCAGCTCCCGGACCAGCGCGGCGTCCCCGCTCCAGCGCTCGTACTCGTCGAGCAGGATGACGAAGAGCGGGGTGGTGTCCGCCGCGCCGTAGTAGAGCGCGGTCGGCTGCTCGTCGAAGGCGGCCGCCTCGCCGTACCGCAGCTCGACGAGGATCTTGCCCGGCTCCTCGTCGTGGTAGTCGTCGAGCTGGCCGCCCTGCAGCAGGGCGAGCAGCCGCAGCGTGGCGGGGCTCAGCTCCGGGGTGAACGGCAGCGTCTCCAGGCAGGTGATCATCGCGTCCCGGCCGTAGAGCGCCATCGCCCAGGGCAGGCCGCCCACCGGCACCCGCTCGGTGTACGCCAGCGGCTCGTACCGCAGCACCGCCAGGTCGGTCAGCGCGCACTCGTACGCCGACATCAGGGAGTCGCGGTCGGCGACGAGCTGCGGCGCCCGGTCGAGCCACCCCGCCAGGTCCCCATGCGTCCCGTGCCGCATCTCGCGCCGATGCGAATCCAGGCTGGCCCGCAGGTCCCGCCCGCCCGCCCCGGCGAGCACCGTGCCGACGTGCAGGTCGGTGCTCCACTGGCCGTTGGCCTCGACCCGGATCCGGAAGGTCATCCCGCCCTGGTCGACGCTTGCGGGCGCGGTGCTGGACACGACGGTCTCCCGGGTGAACCGCTCCCGCTGGTAGCGCAGCCGCACCTCGCCGCGGGCGGAGTCGGCGGTGGTCGTGATCCGGCGGGGCGCCGGATTGCGGATCTCGGCGGTGTCGGCGAAGTCGCTGCCGATCTCCAGCCGGAGGACGAACTCGGCGGGTTCCGCCGAGTGGTTGAGCACGGTGATCCGCTCGTGGAAGCTGTCGTCGATGGACCGGTGCCGGATCACCGACACGTCGGCGTCGATGTAGTGACTGGCGGTGCCGGGCACCAGTACGAACCGGGTCTCGAAGTAGGCCAGTTCGTCCCGGGACAGGGCGTGCATCCGCTGCCCGTCGAGGGTCAGCACCCAACGGGACAGGAAACGGGTGTCGAAGGAGAAGAGCCCGATCGGGGCGTGCGGGTCCACCTCAATGTCGCCCTGCGAGTCGCTGACCGCGAAGGAGTTGCCGGCGATGACGTGCACCAGCTCCTGCTTCATGCCGCAGCACCCCGCCCGCAGGCCGCCTCGCGCGGCTGCCGGGCGCCGGGCGGCCCCGGGAAGAGCCGGCGCAGCGTCATGAACAACCGCAAGTTCCCCTGCACGGTGAGGTCGTTGCGCAGCAGCGCCGCCGCCAGGTGGAGCTGGCCGGCGACCAGCCGGTCGAAGACCCCGCGGTCGGCACGGACGATCAGCTCGGCCTCGTCGGCGGAGCGGACCACCTCGACGTTCTGGTGGTCGATGATCACGTACCAGTGCTCGGTCTGCCCGCCGTCGTGCAGGTCGAGGCGGAGCGTGCCGGCGGTGGTCTCCGGCAGCTCGGGATGCCGGCCCGCCACCCGCCGTTCCAGGTGCTCCTCCGCCGCGGCGCCCATCGGTCCCCCTCCCGTCCCCGGTCGTCCCCGCAGGATCCCCGGCGGCGGGGTGAGTTCAACTCACCCGATCCGGGTGAGTGGAGCCGCCCGGGCAGACCGCGCGGAGCTGGACCGCCCGGGCCCGCGGTCAACCCCGCTCGATGAGCCCGCGCACGTAGGCGGCCTGACCGACGTGCTGGAGGTCGTCCTCCAGCAGGCTGACCAGCCGGACGCCGACAGTCACCGGCGGGTCCCAGTTCTCGTCCACCACCCGGTCCAGGTCCGCCGGACGCAGCCCACGCAGGTACGCCGCCGTCCGCTCGGCCACCGCCCGGTGGTAGTCGACCAGCGCCCGTCCGCTCTCCGGGCGAACGGCGAGGACCTGCTCCGGCGTGTACCCGAAGCCGGTGTCGTTCGGGTCGGCGGTCAACCCGCACCGGCTCGCCCAGTCCCCGGAGACCCAGACCTGTTCCTCGCCGAGCAGGTCGGCCACGCCGCTGTCCTGGACCCGGGTCAGATGCCAGACCAGCCAGCCCACCGTGCTGGCCCCCGGCGCCGGAGGCTGCCGTAGCTGTTCGGGACCGAGCCCCTCGACCGCCGAGCCGACCAGGTCGGGCAGCCGGCCGTACGCCTCGGCCAGCAGGTCGTTCACGTCCACGGTCCACTCTCCTCCACCTCGGTGCCGTCTGGGCAGTACCGCCGACGGGGGCGGACAAACCTCACCTCTAGGGTGAGCGATGTGGTCGCGGCGCTGGAGCTGTATCTCGACACCGACGCCACCCGGCGGATCCGGGTGCTGTGGGACGCGTTGGAGTCCGAGGGCGTGCAGAGCATGCGGTCGCTGCTGGAGCAGCGGCACCGCCCGCACGTCTCGCTCGCCGTCGCCGCCCGCTTCGACCCGGGCCAGGTCGCCGACGCCCTCGCCGGGATGATGGTGGCCGCGCCGCTGCGGCTGGAGTTCCAGCACGCCGGCCAGTTCGTCGGCCGGGTGCTCTGGCTCGGGCCGACGCCCACCGCCGAACTGCTCGCCCACCACGCCCAGGTGCACCACCGGCTGGCCAGCGCCGGCATCACCCTGGTCGAGCACTACCAGCCGGGCCGCTGGGTGCCGCACTGCACGCTCTCCATGCGGGTGCCGAACGCGCTGATGGCCGCGGCGGTGCGCCGCTGCCTGGAGGTGCTGCCGCTGACCGCCACGGTGGTCGGCGCGGCGATCACCGACCACGCCCGGGGCATCTCCCACCCGCTGCCCTGAGCGTCGACCGGCGCGCGGTCTTCGAGCTCCTCGCCGCCGCTTCACCCCGGTCGACGGTGGCACCCGGGTCGACCTCGTGCACGATCGGTTGGACGCGCACGGCCCCGGCTGGGAGGGGGTCCGGGACGCGGTGGCCAGCGACGGCGGCTGGCCGGCCGGTCTCCGGGAGTACGCCCGGGCGGTCTGACCTCCCGGGGCTCCGCGGCACCGTGGGACGGCACGAATGGCCGTTCCGGTGGAGCGGCATAGACTGGCGCCATGAGGAACCCCGCTTGACCCGCATCGCCGCGCCCCTCTCGGCGTACGGTCACATCTGCTGGGCCTACGACGACCCGACGGTGCTCGACTCCCGCGCGATGGCCTTCCTCGCCGCCGGTCTCGCGGCCGGCGAGCGGGTCTGGCTCGCGGCGCCCAGCACGCCCGGCTCGCTGACCCACCGCCTGGACGGCCTCCCCGGCCTCGCTGACGCGCTGGGCAGCGGGGCCGCCCGGATGGTCCCCACCGACGACGCCTACCGGTTCGACGAGGTCGTCGACCCGGAGACCCAGGTGCGGCACTATGCGGCTGCCACGGCGGACGCGCTCGCCAACGGCTATACCGGCTTCCGGGTGGTGGCCGAGGCGACCTCACTGGTCCGCACGCCCGCCCAGCGGGACGCGTTCACCCGGTACGAGCACCTGATCGACCGCTACATGCGCGCTCACCCGATGTCGGCCATCTGCGCCTACGACCGGCGGGAGCTGGGCGACCCGGCCATCGCCGAGCTGGCCTGCCTGCACCCCGAGACCAACGTCGACGTGCTGTTCCGCCTGTACGCCGCCGATCCGGACGAGGGCGCCGTCGCGCTCACCGGCGAGCTGGACCCGTCCAACCACCGGCTCTTCGCCGCCGCGCTGGACCGGGTCGACCCGCAGCCGGTCGACGGCCGGCTGGTGGTCGACGGGACCGGGCTCCGGTTCATCGACCACCGCTGCCTGATCCACCTGGGCGACCACGCCCGACGTCGCGGCGTCACCGCCGTCCTGCGCACCACCCGGCCGGCCGCGGCCCGCCTGGTCGAGCTGCTGGAGCTTTCCCACGTGCGGGTGGAGGTCGCGTGATGAGGACGGGTGCCGCCGCCGGTCACGTCGGCTACTACCACGAGGCCATCCTCTTCGACTCCGACGAGCACCTGCTCGCCGTGGTGCTGCCCTTCCTGCTCGGCGGCGTCGAGGCCGGCGAGCCGGCCGTCGTCGGCTTCGGCGGGCGCAACGCCGAGCTGGTCCGGCGGGCCCTGCCCGCCGGCTCCGGCGTGACGTTCCTGCCCGGCGGCGACGTCTACGCCCGGCCGACCGCCGCGATCCGCTCCTACCGCAAGCTGCTCACCTCGTACGTGGCCGACGGCGCCCAGCAGATCCGCATCGTCGGTGAGCTGCCCCCCGCCGCGCTCGGCTCGACGTGGGACTGGTGGGCCCGGTACGAGTCGGCCATCAACCACGCCTACGACGACTTCCCGCTCTGGAGCATGTGCGCGTACGACACCCGGGTCACCCCGGCCGGCGTGCTGGCGGACGTGGCGCGCACCCACCCCCGGGTCGCCCGGCCGGACGGCAGTCACGTCCCGACCGGCGTCTACACCGAGCCGACCAGCTACCTGGCCGAGCCGCGGCCGCTGCTGCCCGACCCGGTGCAGCGGACGGCGCCGGTGGTCGAGCTGACCGATCCGACGCCCGCGCAGGCCCGCGCCGCCGTCTACGCCGCCGACCGGGGGCAGCTCCCCGCCGACGACGTCGAGGACCTGGTGGTGGCGGTCAGCGAGATGGTGACCAACGCCCTGCGGCACGGTCTCCCACCGGCCCGGATACGGCTGTGGAGCGGCGCCGACCGCATCGTGGTCGCGGTGAGCGACGGCGGGGACGGGCCGAAGGACCCGTTCGCCGGCCTCCTCCCGGCGACCAACGGCTCCAGCGGCGGGCTGGGCCTGTGGATCTCCCACCAATCCTGCAACCACGTGGCGCTGCACCGCGGTCCGGACGGCTTCATGGTCCGGCTGACGGCCGGCAATCCGCACTTCCCGGCCTGACCCGGCGGACCCGCGGCGACCGGTCGTCCACCGCCACGCAACAACCGGTGGGCCGCGTCGACCGGTCACCCGTCGTCAGCCGGCGGCGGGTCAGGCGTCGGTGACGACGACGTGCAGGCGGCGGGGGCCGTGCACGCCCTCCACCCGGTTCAGTTCGATGTCGCTGGTGGCAGAGGGGCCGCTGATCCAGGTCAGTGGGCGGCCCGGGGTGAGCCGGGCGAGGGCCTCCGGCACGGTGGCCACCACCTGCTCGGGGCGGATCACGCAGACGTGCCGGTCGGGCAGGAGGCTGATGATCCGCCGGCCCTGGTCGGCTGCGGCGTCGAGGATGATCGTGCCGGTCTCGGCGACGGCGACCGCCGCCGCGGTGACCACGGCGTCCAGCTCGGCCAGCCGGTCGGCGGGCAGATCGTCGTCGACCACCACCTCCAACCCGCCGGGCCGCCAGCCGGCCGGCAGCCCGGGCGGCACCACGACCGCCGTGGCGCCCTCGGCGGCGAGGATGCCGGCGACCGTGTCGGCGACGGCGGCGCCGGTGGCCCGATGGACCTCGGCCCGGTAGTCCGTCAGCCGCTCGGCGAGCAGGTCGACCAGCTCCGGGTGGCCGGGGGGCAGCTCGCCCTGCCGGCGGTGGCCCGGCCGGTGGCGTACCGGCGTGGGTGGCGCGGCGGCCAGGGCGGACCGGAGCCGGGCCAGCACGGTGTCGCGGGCGGTCACGACCCGCTCCGCTGCGACCACCACTGCCGGAACGTCTGCGGCGGCGCGGCCGGAATGTCCCGGCTCGCGGTCCAGCCGTTCAGCGGCGGCGGCAGGGCCCGCCCGGCCACCCGGCCCAGCCCCGCGGCGCGCTGCGCGGCCGCGTACAGCCGGGGATGGTCCATCGTGTACGCCGCCGCGGCCATCGCGACCGCCTCGGCGCTCGGCGTCCGGTGCGCCGCACGTCGCTCGGCCACGTGCCGGGCGCGCAGGTGGACCAGGACGGACGGGATGTCGATCATCACGGGGCAGGCATCGAAGCAGGCCCCGCAGAGCGACGACGCGTACGGCAGGGAGGCGTTCTCCTCGACCCCGGTGAGCTGTGGGGAGAGCACCGCCCCGATCGGCCCCGGATAGACCGACCCGTACGCGTGCCCGCCGGTGCGCTCGTACACCGGGCAGACGTTGAGGCAGGCGGAGCAGCGGATGCAGTGCAGCGCCTGGCGACCCACCTCGTCGGCGAGCACCGCGCTGCGGCCGTTGTCCAGCAGCACCAGGTGCACCTGCTGCGGCCCGTCGCCCGGGGTGACCCCGGTCCACATCGAGGTGTACGGGTTCATCCGCTCCCCGGTCGACGCGCGGGGCAGCAGCTGCAGGAAGACCCCGAGGTCGGCCCAGGTGGGGATGACCTTCTCGATGCCCATCACGGTGATCAGGGTCTCCGGCAGGGTGAGGCACATCCGCCCGTTGCCCTCGGACTCGACCACCGCGAGGGTGCCGGTCTCGGCGACGGCGAAGTTCGCCCCGGAGACGGCCACCTTCGTGCTGAGGAAGGTCGCGCGCAGGTGCCGGCGGGCCGCGGCGGCCAGCGCAGCCGGCTCGTCGGTCAGCGCCGGGTCCACCCCGGGCATCTCGCGCAGGAAGACCTCGCGGATCTCGGCCCGGTTGCGGTGGATCGCCGGAACCAGGATGTGGCTGGGCCGGTCCCGTCCGAGCTGGACGATCAGCTCCGCCAGGTCGGTCTCGACCGGTTCGATCCCGGCGTCCTCCAGTGCCTCGTTGAGCCCGATCTCCTGGGTGGCCATCGACTTGACCTTCATCACCCGGTCGGCGCCGGTGGCCCGGACCAGGTCGGTGACGATCCGGTTCGCCTCGACCGCGTCGGTCGCCCAGTGCACGGTGCCGCCGGCCGCGGTGACCGCCGCCTCCAGCTGTTCGAGCAGCTCGGGCAGGCGGGCCATGGTGTCGCTCTTGATCGCCCGGCCGGCCGCCCGCAGCTCCGGCCAGTCGGGCACCTCGCCGATCACCGCCGCCGACTTGGCCCGGATGGTGCCGGTGGCGTGCCGCAGGTTGCGGCGGAGCTGGGCGTCGGCCAGGGCGCGGCGGGCGGCGACCGGAAACGGCTCGTCGCCACGCAGGTTGCCGACCCCCGCCGGGGCGGTCGCGGGCATGCCGAGGAACGTCTCCGTCATCGCCGTGCCCCCCTGCCTGTCGCCCGGACCGACCGGGCCACCCCCTCGGTGTTCCGGTCGGTCCGGTCGCCGTCCGGCCCCGCCTCGGTGCCGGCCAGGATCTCGGCCAGGTGCACGGTCCGTACCCCGGCGCGCAGCCGGGACAGCCCGCCGCCGATGTGCATCAGGCAGGAGGCGTCCCCGGCGGTGCAGACGTCGGCCCGGGTGGCCAGCACGTGGCGCATCTTGTCGGCCAGCATCGCCGTCGAGGTGTCCGCGTTTTTCACCGCGAAGGTGCCGCCGAAGCCGCAGCACTGCTCGGCCTCCGGCAACTCCACCAGGTCGAGGCCGCGGACCTCGCGCAGCAGCCGCAGCGGCCGGTCCCCCACCCGCAGCATCCGCAGCGAGTGGCAGGTCGGGTGATAGGTGACCCGGTGCGGGTAGTACGCGCCCACGTCGGTCACCCCGAGCACGTCCACGAGCAGCTCCGACAGCTCGTACGTGTGCCCGGCGACCTCCTCGGCACGGCTGGCCAGCCCCTCGTCGCCGGCCCGGCGGGCCACCATCGCGTGCTGGTGCCGCACCGAGCCGACGCACGAGCCGGACGGGGCGACCACCACGTCGTACGGGGCGAAGGTCCGCACGTGCCGGCGCACCAGCCGCAGCGCGTCGTCCGGGTAGCCGGTGTTGACGTGCATCTGCCCGCAGCAGGTCTGCTCCTCCGGAAAGACCACCTGGTGACCGAGGCGTTCCAGCAGCCGTACCGTCGCCTTGGCCGCCTCGGGGAAGAGGGTGTCGGCCAGGCACGTGACGAACAGGGCGATCCGCATGTCCAGCCCTTCCAGTTCGCGTCCCGGCGGCCCGTCGCGCGGCGGTGCACACGATCCGTCGAGTGTCCCTCAGAGACCGGGCGGGCGCCACCGGCTGCGGCGCGGCGATTAACCTCGGGTGGTGAGCCCGCGCCGAGGTCCCGGCCCGGCCCGGCCCTCGCTGGGGCGGGACCGCTCCTTCCTCACGTACTGGATCTCGCAGGCGGTCTCCGCGGCCGGCGACTCCTTCGCCTACCTGGCGGTGCCGCTGCTGGTGCTGCACGCGACCGGCTCGGTGGCCCGGATGGGCCTGCTCACCGCGGTGGCCGGGGTGGCGTCGGTCGGCGCGGGCGTGTTCGGCGGGGTGCTCGTCGACCGGTTCGACCGGCGCACCCTGATGATCGTCGGCGACCTGGTCCGGCTGGTGCTCTATGGGCTGATCCCGCTCGCCTGGCTCGCCGGCCCGCAGGTGTGGCTGCTCTTCGTGGTGCTGCCGGTCTGCGAGGCGGTCGGCATGGTCTGCCGGGTCGCCTCGGTGACCGCGGTGCGCAACCTGGTCGACCGGGAGCGCATCACGGAGGCCAACGGGCGGCTGCACGCGACGTACGCGGCGGCCGCGGTGGTCGGGCCGCTGCTCGCCGGCCTGGTGTCGGCCCGGTTCGGTCCCGCCGCCGCGATCGGCGTCAACGCGGGCAGCTTCGCGCTCTCCGCCGTCGGCCTCCGGCTGGTCCGACTCCGCCGGCCGGACCCGGACGCGGCCACCCCGCCCCGGGAGCGGCCGCTGGCCGAGTTCCTGGCCGGCGCGCGGTTCCTCTGGCGGCAGCCGGTGCTGCGGTCGCTGACCGCGCTGCTGGCGGTCTTCATCTTCCTGACGTTCGGCCTCACCGACGTGCTGATCTACCACGTCAAGCACGACCTGGGCGGCTCGGACCGGACCGTCGGCACGGTGCTCGGCCTGGCCACCCTCGGCACGGTCGCCGGGGCGCTGCTGGTGGCCCCGCTGCGCCGCCGGCTCGGCTTCGGCGCCACCTGGATCGGCGCGGTCGGCGTCAGCGGCGTCGCCGTCGCCGGACTAGGGCTGGCCGGCACCGTCCCGATCCTCACCGTGGTGGCCGCGGTCCACCTCTGCTGCGTCAGCGTGGGTGGCATCTGCTCGATGTCGCTGCGCCAGGAGATCACCCCCGATCACCTGCTGGGCCGGGTGACCTCCGCCTTCTGGAGCACGCACTTCTCGCTCGGGCCGGCCGGCGCCGCCCTGCTGACCTGGGCGGCCGGGCGATACGGCGCCGCCTCGGTCTGCCTGGTGGCGGGGGCGGGCTGCCTGCTGGTGGCCGTCGGCGGCTGCTGCGGCCCGGTCCGCCGGGCGGGATCGGCGCCGGTGGCCGGCGAGCGGGACCTGCGGCCGGTGCCGGGCTGAGCGTTACCAGCCGAACGGTCACGGCATCCCACCGGGACGGTGGTGGGGCACGCCGCCGGGCCGCTCCGGGGTGGCGGTACCGTTGCGCCTCATCATGCCCTGCGGGGCGGTCATCCGCCGGCCTGGCGCTGGCGAACCGACGGAGGATGGCGCATGTCCAACGGCGAGGACGCGTTCGCACCACAGGACGACGCGTCGGCCCGGCCGAGCTTCGAGCTCGCGCTGCGCGGCTACGACAAGCGGCAGGTGGACCGTTACGTCAAGCGGCTGGACGGCGAGGTGTCCACGCTGACCGCCGACCGGGACCGGGCGTACCGGCAGGTCCAGGAGCTGACCGTGCAGTTGCAGCGGGCGGAGACCGAGGCGACGGAGCTGCGGCAGCGCCCGGCGCAGGTGGACCGGGCCTCCTTCCGCGACCTGGGCCCGATGGTCGAGCAGATCCTCGACCTGGCCGAGAAGCAGGCCGGGGTGATCAGCGAGACCGCCGCGAAGCGTGCCGCCGAGCTCCATGTCCAAGCGGAGAAGGCGCTCAACGCGGCGCGGGAGCAGGCCGCCCGGGAGCTGCGGGAGCTGGACGAGGAGTTGGACGCCCGGCGCGCCGAGCAGGAGCAGGCGCACGAGGAGCGGCGGGCAGCCGCGCAGGCCGAACTCACCGCCACCCGCGAGCTGGCGGAGAAGCTGCGGACCGAGGGTCAGGCCGCCCACGAGCGTGCCCAGCAGGAGGCGAAGCGAATCGCCGAGCAGAGCAACCAGCAGGTCGAGCAGGCCCGCTCGGCCTCGGAGGCGCTGGTGAAGGCGGCCCGGACGCAGATCCAGCAGGAGGTGCAGGCGACCCGCGGCAAGGCCCAGCAGGAGCTGGCCCAGTGGCAGGCCAACATGGCCCGCGAGCTGGAGGAGCGGCGGGCCGCGGCCGAGCAGGAGCTGGCCGACCGGGCCACCGCGGCGGAGCGGGACATCGCCGCACTCGTCGCCGAGGCCCAGCAGTACGCCACCGAGGTCCGGGAACGCGCCGACGAGCAGACGAGCGCGCACCAGGAGCAGCTCACCACCGTGCAGCAGGAGCTCCAGCAGCGGCAGGAGGCGCTGGCCCAGCTCCAGGCCGAGCTGGAGACCGCCGGCCAGCAGCTCGACCGGTCCCGGCAGGAGATCGCCGCCATCGAGCAGGAGGGCGCCCAGCTGGAGGAGCGCCTGCTGGAGGTCCGCCGCGACCTGGCCGCCGAGACGAAGCGGCTGGAGGACGCGCGCCGGGCCGCCGACCTCGCCGAGCAGCACGCCAAGGAGGTACGCGCCCGGGTGCAGCGGGAGGCGAAGCGGGTGGCCGACCTGGCCGCCGCGGCGGTGATGGCGGCCGCCGCGGGCGGCGGGGAGACCGCCGAGTACCCGCAGGTGGGCGTCCGACCGGCCGCCGACCAGCCGCCCGCCCAGCCCGCTCCCGCCGAGCGGGTGCCCGGGCCGCGGGAGCCCTTCGACGCCTTCGCCGTGCGGACGCCCGTCGAGGAAACGACCGCCGAGCGGGCCGCCGAGGAGCCGGCCGAGCAGCCGGCCGCGGAGGTTCCGGCCACCGCCTGAGCCCGATGGTGTGACTGCTGCCGCCCGTACGGCTGAACCGCCACCCGAGCGCCGCGACCTGCCTGCGGCGCTCGGGTGAGACCGGTTCCCGGCCCTCACCGGCCCTCTAGCGGGGCACCGCGCCAACGACCGGTGCGGCCGGAACACCGGCGAGCGGCCCGGTCCGCTCGGCGAACCGCACGACCGTCGGCATGACCAGGCCCACCGCGACGAAGATGCCGCCGAGCAGCAGCCACCCGGGTACGCCCCAGGTGACGCAGAACAGGGCCAGGACCGAGGGCGCGACCACGTTCGCCAGGCCGGTGCCGAACCCGAAGAGCCCCGAGTACTGGCCCTGGGCGTGCGCGGGGGCGAGGCTGAACCGTAGTTCCATCGAGCCGGCGGAGTGCCAGAGTTCCCCGACGGTGTGGACGCAGATGCCGAGGACGATGACGGTGGTGGCGAGCCATCCGGGTAGCCCGGCCGCGGCGGCCATCGCCGCCATGCCGACGAGGAACGCCACGCCTGAGCGGCGCATCGCCCGGCCGGCTGAGGCGGTGTCGTCGACCCCTCGGCTCGCCCGCACCTGGAGCAGCACGACCAGCGCCGTGTTGACGAGCGCGGCCATGCCGATGAGCCAGCGGGGGGCGTCGGTGTACCCCACGATCCACAGTGGCAGGGCGAAGAGCAGCACCTGGTGGTGGACCGACATGACCCCGTCGAGCGCGGTCACCGCGACGTATCCGCGGTCCTTCAGCGCCGCCCACCGGCTGCCTTCGGCCGGCGCCGGCACCGGTGGCAGCGCCGGCAGCGCGGCGACGATCGCGGCGCAGGCCACGAAGCTGACCGCGTTGCCCAGCACCAGGGCCAGGTACGCCGACCGGGTGTCCAGCTGGAGGGCGAGACCGGCCACGACCGCGGCGCCGCTGCCGGCGAGGTTGGCCACCGAGCGGAGGTACGCCCGGTAGCGGGTGAGCTGCCGACCGCCGACGGCGCGTACCAGCGGCCCACGCGCCGCCGCGCCGGCCGCGCGGGCGAGTTCGCCGACGCAGAGCACGGCCACCAGGGGCCAGAACGAGTGCACGAACACCAGCGCCGCCATGGCTGTGCCCTGGACGCCGAGCATCAGCAGGTAGACCTCGCGTGGTCCACGCCGGTCGGCGACATGCCCGACCGGCACCCCGGCGAAGAGACCGGTCACGGCGGCTATGCCCATGCCCAGTCCGACCTGCGCCACGGACAGCCCGACCGAATGGGTGAAGAACAGCGCGGCGCTCACCATGAACACGCCGCTGCCGACCATGTTGACGAAGGTGGCCAGCGCGAGAACGCGCTGCGGTCGCGATTCGGGGATCAGCCCCCTGGAGACCAGCCAGGATCCCGTGTGCCTCGGCGCTTCGGCCGTGTCGTTCTCCGCGTTCCGCTCGTTCGTTTCCCTCTGCGCGGTCTCTGACAAGCCCTGTTCCTTCCCCGTCGGCAACGATCGCCGATACTGCCAACCGGGGTGGGTCCGGCGCATCGGTCCGACGGTGGATACCGGCGCGAAACCGACAATGCTAAAATTTCTTCAGCGATGAGCCGGGATGCGGATCAACGATTCCCCCGCACGCGAAATCCCCGCATCTTCCGCTGATGGGCCGCGGCTGCGTCGTGACGGCCCAGCGCCGCGGCCAGCTCACCGAGATACCCGGCCACCGGCCCGAGACTGAGCACGCCACTTCCCGCCCCGGCCAACTCGTCGGCGGCGGGCAGCAGTTCGGCGTACAGGTGCTCGATCGTGGCGCGGTCGTCGAGGGCGAGCGCCACGCGGGCGGCCAGACAGAGTCGCGCCTCGCGCAGCAGGTCGTGCGGCGGGTCGGGCTGCTCCCGTAGCGCGGTGGCGGCCGCGGCGCGGTGACCGGCGGCGAGCAGGATCAGCGGGCGCACCCACGGCTCGTACGGGCCCCAGTCCGCGCCCGCGTCGAGCGCCGGCCGCTCGTCGTCGCCGAGGGACAGCCGGAGGCCGAGCAGGGCGAGGGGCGGCAGCCCCCGGGCCATGCCCGGCATCCCGCTGCCGCCGAGCGTGGCGGCGGCGGCCCGATACGCGACCTCCGCCGCCGCGCGGTCCCCCTCGACGGCCGGGCGCAGGGCGGCGTACCACCGGGTGAAGACGCCGACGAGCGGCAGGTCGTACCGCTCGGCCAGCCGGTCGGCGGCGCGGGCGTGGCCGTCGGCGGCGGCCAGGTCGCCGAGCCCGCACCGCGCCTGCAGGCCGATGAGGTGCCCGAGCACCTCGAAGGTGACCAGCTGGTGCCGGGCGGCCAGGTCGACCAGCTCCGCGCCGAGGCGGGCGCGTTCGGGGGCGAGGCCGGTCCGCCGGAAGGTGTGCATGAAGCGGGCGTTGAGGGCGAAGGCCAGCAGCGCCGGGTCGTCGAGTCGCCGGGCGATCGCCTCCGCCTCGGCGGCAGCCCGGCGGCCACGGTCGGTGGTGGTGCCGCGCAGCTCCAGGGCCAGGGTGCTCAACAGCCGGCTGCGCTGGTCCGCCTGATCGGCGGGGAGCACCGCCAGGGTGCGTTCGGCGGCCTCGACGACCCGGCGGGAGAGGTCCTCGTCGTCGTTGCGGGTCCAGACTGCCGGCACGTCGAAAGCCGCCAGCACGGTCCCGGTCAGCACCGGATCGTCGATCCGCTCGACGGTGGCGACCGCCTCGGCCCGGAGCCGGCGGGTCTGCGCCAGGTGTCCGGTCACGGCCAGCGACCGGCCCAGCCCCATCACCGCGGCCAGCCGCCCGCGTACGTCCTGCCCGCCCGCCCGGTCGTGGGCGGCGACCGCCTGCTGCCAGAGGCGGGCCGCCTCGTGCGGGTTGTGGCGCCGTTCGGCCCGTTCGGCGGCGGCCGCGGCGTAGCGGGCGGCGCGCGGGGCGGTGGCGCGGCCGCCGGCCTGGGCGAAGTGGTGCGCCAGCGCGGCGACGTCGTCCGGGCGCAGCACTTCGATCGCCTCCCCGACCTCGGTGTGCCAGCGGGCCCGGCGCGGCGCGGACAGGTCCCCGTAGAGGGTGTCGCGGACCAGGATGTGGGTGAAGCGGGTGCCCGGCCCGGTCAGGAAGCCGGCCGGCACGGCCCGGTCGAGCGCGTCGAGCATGGCGTCCTCACCGGCGACGGCGGCGAGCACCTCCGGGTCGACGTCCCGGCCGATCACCGCGGCCTGCCGCAGCACGTTCCGGGTGGCCTCCGGCAGCTGTCCCAGGCGGTGCCGGATGACGTCCCGCACGCCGGCCGGGATCGCCGCCAGGGCCGCGTCGCCCTCGGCCGCGAGCAGCCTCGCCAGCTCCCGGACGAAGAACGGGTTGCCGCCGCTGCGCCGGTGGAGCAGCCGCACGGTCGGCGGGTCCAGCTCCCGCCCGGCGACGGCGCTCGCGACCTCCCCGGTCGCCGCCTCGGGCAGACCGCCGAGATAGACCCGGACGGGTTCGGTCCGGGCGAGCCGGGCCAGGGTCGCGGTGAGCTCCGGGGAGATCTCGGTGGCGCGGAACGTGCCGACGACGAACACCGGCCCGGTGACCGGCTCCGGGCCGCCCAGCAGGGCGGTCAGCAGGTCGAGGGTGTCCGCGTCGGCCCGGTGCAGGTCGTCGAGGATCACGAGCACCGGCCGCCGGCCGGCCGCCGCCGCAAGTCGGGCCGCGGCGGCCCGGTACAGCCGGAACCGGGCCACGGCGGGGTCCGCCGCCCCTGCGGCGTCCCCGGCAGAGGACGGTCCACCGGTCGCGCCTGTCGGCGCGTCCGGGCCGGATCCGGCGTCCGCTCCGGTTGCCGGCGAACCGGGATCGCGCGGCGACGAGCCGGCGGTCAGCGCGGCGGTGACCTGCCCCCACGCCCAGGCGACCGGCGCACCGTCGTACTCGGGGCTGCGGCCCCAGGCCGTGCTCCAGCCGGCGGCGGCCAACCGCTCGGTGAGCGCCTCGGCGAGCGCGGTCTTCCCGCCGCCCGCCTCCGCGGAGACCAGGGCGAGGCCCGGCCCGCCGCGCCGGGCCACCTCGTCGGCCGCTCGTACCAGGCCGGCCAGCTCCGCACCGCGCCCGACGAACGGGCGCCGCTCACCGGACACCGGCACCGGCGCCTCGCCGCCGGCAGGCGTCGGCACCGCAGCGCCGGCGGCCGGCCGCGCAGCCCAGGCGGGCGCCGACACCGCGGCGGCGGCAGGCGCGAGCGTCGGCGGCTCGCCTGGCGCGGGCGCGGTGACCGGCGTCGGGCGCAGGTGCGGCGCCTGGGCGAGGATGTCGGCCTCGAGCTGTCGCAGCCGCGGGCCCGGGTCCAACCCCAGCTCCCCCACCAGCGTCTCCCGGGCCCGGCGCAGCGCGGCCAGCGCGTCGCCCTGCCGGCCGGCACGGTAGAGGGCGACGGCCAGCAGGTGCCAGGCGTCCTCCCGCAGCGGCTGGGCGGTCGTGTGGGCGCGCAGGTCGGAGGCGGCCTCGGCGGCCCGGCCCAGCGCCAGCAGCGCCTCGGCCCGCCGCTCCACGGCCAGCATCCGCAGGTCGTCGAGCCGGTTGATCTCTCCCCGGGCCCAACCCTGGTCGGCGAACTCCGCGTACGCCGGCCCTCGCCACAGGGCGAGTGCCGCGTCCAGGCCGGCGAGGGCCGGTCCGGGGCGTCCCGCCGCCAGCAGCGCGCCCGCGTCGGCGACCGCCGTCTCGAACCGCCAGGCGTCGACGGCGTCGGGCGCGGCGGCCAGCGCGTACCCCGGCGGGGTGGTGACCAGCAGCCGGGCCGGCTGCCGCGGCGGCCGGTCGGGCTCCAGGGCGCGGCGCAGGTCGGCGACGAAGGTGCGGATGGCGGCCACCGCCCCCTCCGGCGGCTCGGCCCACAGGTCGCCGACGAGCCGATCGACCGGCACCACCCGTCCCCGGGCGACGAGCAGCCGGGCCAGCACGGCGCGCTGCCGGGTCCCCTTCAGCGGTACGGGGCCGCGCTCGCCGACCGCCTCCACCGGCCCCAGCACGCCGAACCGCACCGAGGTCTGGCTGGTCATGTCGCCCACTCTAGGCACCGCAGGGGTCGCCGCACCGGTGCGCCGGCCGGGCCACTCATCGGACGCTGATCCGCCGCTGATCCGCCCCGGGCAGGCTCGGCGCGTACCGGACATCCCAACAGAGAGGCCTACCGTGGATCCCAGGATCAGTGGGTTCGACTACCGACGCGTCACCGTCGCCGACGGGGTGTCCCTGAACGCCGCCGTCGGCGGCTCCGGCAGCCCGATCGTGCTGCTGCACGGCTTCCCGCAGACCCACCTCATGTGGCGGCACGTCGCCGCCGACCTCGCCGCCGACCACACCGTCATCTGCCCCGACCTGCGCGGCTACGGCGCCAGCGACAAGCCCGCGGACACCGACGGCACGGCGTACGCGAAGCGCACCATGGCCGCCGACGTCGTCGCGCTGGCCCGCGAGCTGGGGCACGACCGGTTCGCCCTCGCCGGGCACGACCGCGGCGCCCTGGTCGCGGTCCGCGCCGGCCTGGACCATCCCGGCGCGGTCACCCACCTCGCCTCACTCGACGTGCTGCCCACCCTCGACATGTGGGACGTCATGCACGGCACCAGCGCCGCCGTCGGGTTCCACCTCTACCTGATGGCGCAGCCGCCCGGCCTGCCGGAGCGGTTGATCGGGGCCAGCCCGGACGCCTTCTTCGGCCACTTCCTGGACGTCTGGGCGGGCGATCCGGAGGCGATCCCGGCCGACGTGCGGGCCGCCTACCTGCGGGCCTCCCGGGAGGCGGTCGTCTCCATCGTCGCCGACTACCGGGCGTCGGCCGGGATCGACGTCGAGCACGACCGGGCCGACCGCGGGGCCGGTAACCGGCTCCGCATGCCGGTGACCGTGCTCCAGCAGGACTGGGGGGCGGCGCTCGGCTTCGACGCCGCCGCCAGGTGGCGGGCGTGGGCGCCGGACCTGGTGCACCTGCCGGTCAGCTACGGCCACTTCATGGCCGAGGAGGCGCCCGCCGAGGTGGTGAAGGCGCTGCGCGCCCTGCTGGACCGGTGAGGAAGGTCTGCCACATCGTGGCGAGGCAGCAGGTCACCGCGATCACCAGGCCGACCACCTCCAGCAGGCTGCCGGCGAAGGTCACCCCGTGCCCCGGGTCGCCCAGTTGCGCACGGAAGTTCGGCGCCTGAAACCCGCAGCCCCACCGACCGTGGGGCTACGCCACCAGCAGGCGCCGGATGGCGTCGCCGATCACCGGGTCCACCGGGAACCGCGCCGCCAGCCAGGCCAGCGTGGTCCGGGCGGCCGCCCGGTTGGCCCGGTAGCCCGGCACCATCTCAGCCAGCGGCAGCGCCTCCGGGGGGTACGCCTGCTCCACCCGCCGGGTCGGGTCGAACGGGTCGCGCCGGTGCGCGGCGCCGGGCGAGGTGAGCCGCAGCAGCGCGAGCACCCGGTCCACCGCGTACGACTGGATGAACCGCGCCGCGGTGAGCCGTTCGCCGCGCAGCTCGCGGTGCAGGCCGACGTAGAGGTTGGTCAGCGCCTCGTTCAGGTGGAACTCGACCGTGTCGTAGGGCGTCGCCGGCCGTGGCGGGGGGCCGCACTCGGCCAGCCCGGCGGGCGTGTCGGGTCGCTGCCAGACCACCCGCGCGCCGCTGACCGGCAACCCGGCCAGCTCGTCCACGGTGAAGACCGCGTACTCGACGAAGACGCCGTCGGCGTACAGCGCCTTGCGGCCGTTGCGCTCGTTGGCGAAGCTGTACGCCACCGGGCAGGGCGCCGCCAGCCAGGCCACGGAGTCGACGTAGCGGGGCACCGCGCCGTCCGCGACGACGACGAAGAAGTCCAGGTCGGAGTGGGCGTCGAGCCGGTCGTGCTCGGCTCCGGCGGAGCCGAGGCCGAGCAGGGCGACGGCGTCCGGCCGGGTGGCGAGGTGGGCGGCGAGGTCGTCCAGACGTCGGAGCATCGGGTGCATGCCGTCGTCCCTTCTGGGAAGGGTCGACGTTTCAGCCCGCGCGGCCGGAGCGCCGCCGGGGTCGCGACACCGATGCCGTCATTGTGGCGGCCGCCGGGCGGGTGGGCCAGACCCACCGGTCGGCAAGCCCTACTGCTGGGCGTCGTCCGACTCCCCCGGGTGGCGCCACCGGGGTGGGAGACCGCACGGGCGCGGGCTCGTCTGCACGGAACCCACTCGACCCAGCGAAGGATCAGCCGCGGATCGCCCAGTCCGTGGGGCCGGGCGCGCACGCATTGTCGCGCCGGGCCCGCTGCCCGGCGCGACGGTGCGGATGGTTCCGCTACGGCTTGAGCACGACCTTGACGCAATCCTCCTGCTTGCTCTTGAAGATGTCGTAGCCCTGGGGCGTGTCGTCGAGCCGCATGGTGTGGGTGATGATGAAGCTCGGGTCGATCTCGCCCTTGCGGATCCGTTCCAGCAGCGGCCGCATGTAACGCTGCACGTGGGCCTGCCCGGACCGCATGGTCAGCGACCGGTTCATGAACGAGCCCATCGGGAACTTGTCGATGAAGCCGCCGTACGCGCCGACCGCCGAGATCGTGCCGCCGTTGCGGCAGGCCAGCACCGCTTCCCGCAGCGCGTGCGGCCGGTCGGTCTCCACCTTCGCCGCCTGCTTGGCCCGGTCGTACGCGTGCAGCGCCGCGGAGGCGTGGTGCCCCTCCATGCCGACGGCGTCGATGCAGCCGTCCGGCCCGCGTCCGGCGGTCATCTCCCGCAGCGCGTCCGGGACGTCGGACTCCTCGTAGTTGATGGTCTCCGCGCCGGTGTTCTCCCGGACCATCCGCAGCCGGTACGGGTACCGGTCGATGACGATGACCCGCTCCGCGCCGAGCAGGAACGCGCTGGCGGCGGCGAGCTGCCCGACCGGCCCGGCGCCCCAGATGGCGATGATGTCGCCGCGCTTGATGTCGCACATCTCGGCGGCCATGTAGCCGGTCGGCAGCACGTCCGACAGGAACAGCACCTGCTCGTCGGGCAGATCGTCCTCGATCTTGAGAGCGCCCACGTCGGCGAAGGGGACCCGGACGTACTGCGCCTGCCCCCCGGCGTAGCCCCCGAGCAGGTGGGAGTAGCCGAAGATGCCGGCCGGCGAGTGGCCCATCGCGGCCTCCGCGATCGCCGCGTTGGGATTGGAGTTCTCGCAGATCGAGTAGAGACCGCGCTGGCAGGAGATGCAGTCACCGCAGGCGATCGGGAAGCCCACCACCACCCGGTCACCGACGCTCAGCCCGTCCCGTACGCCCTGGCCGAGCTCGACGATCTCGCCCATGAACTCGTGCCCGAGGATGTCACCCTTCCTCATCGCCGGGATGAATCCGTTCAGCAGGTGCAGGTCGGATCCGCAGATCGCCGACGAGGTGATCCGCAGGATGGCGTCCCGCGGGTTGAGGATCTGCGGGTCGGGGACGTCCTCGACGGCCAGGCTGTTCGGCGCGATCCAGCAGTTGGCTTTCATCGGTTCCTCACCTCTCCGCCCCACGCATCGCCAGCGGTCGCGCCGGACGCTGTTTTGCCTGTTGCTGCACGCTGCTGCCGTTCGGGCTGGCGTCGGAGCGGACGATCTCGCCCGTCTCGATCACCTGCTTGAACCGCCGCAGGTCGTCGCAGACCTGCTGCTGGGGGTCCTCGCCGAAGAGCTTGGCGACCTTCGCCCCGAGCATCCCGCCCGGCGCCCGGTAACTGATCTGGACGCGCACCTCGGTGCCCCGCCCACCGGCGGCGCGCATGAACCGGACGGTCCCGGAGTTGGGCACCCGCGCGCCCGCCACCGAGCGCCAACTGATCAGCGCGTTCGGGCGGTCGTCGACGATCTCGGCGTCCCACTCCACCCTCTTCCCGGCCGGCGCCTTCGCGATCCACCGCGACCGCCGGCCGCTCGTCATCCGCACCGACTGCAGGTGGTACATGAAGCGCGGCAGGTTCTCGAAGTCGTGCCAGAACCGGTAGACGTCCTCGATGTTCCGGTTGACCGTCACCGCGGCGTGCACCTGGTTGCCGTCCGCGCGCCGGCGCCGCCGGGCGACCCGTACGGCGGTGTAGAGGTCGACCGCGGTGATCCCCGCGATCGCCCACGTCGTGTACGTCAGCCGCCGTCGCCGTTCCCCGCGCCGACCCTGCAGCGCCCGGCCACACGCGGCGAGGTCGATGGCATCGCCGGCGACCCGGGTCCACGCCCCCCAACCCGCCCGGCGTGGAATCAGCAGGGCCCCGGCGTGGCCCAGTTCCCGCACCCCGGCGATCCGCAGCACGGTCTGCGCCGTGCGGGAGTCGTCGACCCCGGACAGCCGGCTGACCCGAGATCGCGCGCCGAGGGCAGCGGTGCCCAGCCCGAGGCTGAACCAGCCCAGGAACCGGGCCAGCCCCTCGGACGGGCGGTCCTGACTCGCCCGTTCGATACCCAGGGCGTCGGTCACCGACCGCACCCCCATCGTGCCCTTTCGAGCCATCCTGCTCACTCCATTCCCCCATGGGTTGCTTCCGTCGGCCGTTGCCGAACGCCGGGCACGGCGCGCCGGACCCGCCCGCTGCAGGGGTCCGCCCGCGGCTCGTCGCGGCTGGTGGTGACGGGCGATATCGCCCGGTCGCGGCACCGGGGGACTTCGCCCCCCTCGCCATGGCCGGTCATTCCCGAAATGCACCCGATCACGCTTCCCGTTCGAGCCGCAGGGTTTGGCGGCTCGCGGTGGGACGACGGATCGGCCCGGCGAATGGCGGGGCGGGGTCAGGGGAGGTCACGGTTGTCCGTCATCGCGGGGCCGGCGGCGGCCGGCAGCAGGTGCCGAACCTCCGGCTCGCCCTCGGCGAGTTCCTTGGCCCGTTCCTCGGCCTCGCGGTCGACGCTCGTCAGCCGGCCCCCGTGCTGGCGCAGGTGCTCGTCCCAGGACGGCACCAGGTAGACCTCCGCGAACCGGGCCGGGCTCTCGCCCTCGCGGAACAGTCCCCACCGCATCGCCCCGGTACGCTGCCGGAACCCGCGGATGTGGTCCATCGCGTCCAGGAACGCGGCCTCCCGCCCGGGCCGGACGGTGTAGGTGACCACCACCAGCACCGGGCCCACCCGCGGATCCGGTTCGAGCGCCAGTTCCAGGGGTGGCCGGTAGGTGGTCGGGTCCTTGTTCGTCCCGCGCAGGTCGGGCAGCGGCCAGATCTGCGACGTCACCGCGCCGATCAGCATCAGCGCGGCCGCCACGAGGAACGCGGCGACCAGCCCGGCGACGTCCGCCACCACACCCCAGGCGAACGCGCCCACGGCCTGCCCGCCGCCCTGGACGATCTGGTACACGGCCAGGCCGCGGGCGCGTACCCAGCCGGGCAGGAAGAGCTGGATCTCGGCGTTGACGTTGGCGAGGACGGTCACCCAGGCCACCCCGGCCGGCAGCAGCGCGAGCAGTACCACCGGGACGATCCGCACCGACGCCACCACGATCAGCGTCCCGCCGTAGAGCGCCCCGGCCACCAGCAGGAACTGGTTGGCCGACATCCAGGTCCGGATCCTCGGCAGCAGCAGGCCGCCGATGATGGCGCCCACCCCGAGCGCGGCCAGCAGCAGGCCGTACCCGCTGGAGTCCATGTTGAGCCGGCGGGCGGCCACCAGCGGCAGCAGCGCCCAGAGCGCGCTCGCCGGGATCACGAAGACCAGCGCGCGGCGCAGCAGCCGGCGCACGATCGGCGAGTGCCGCACGTACCGGCCGCCGGCCCGCAGTGCGGCGGTGAACCGCTCGGGCACCTCAACGGCGCGGGCGTCGCCGGGCCGCCAGCGGACCAGCGCCAGCGCGAAGACCAGGAACGCCACCGCGTTGAGGGCGAAGACCGGGGCCACCCCGGTGTGGGCGATCAGCACGCCGGCCGCGGCCGGTCCGACGGCCCGGGCCACGTTGACGCTGATCGAGCCCAGCGCCGAGGCTGCCCGCAGTTGGTCCCGTGGCACCAGCTCCGGGATCACCGCCGCCCACGCGGGCAGGGTCAGCGCCTGCCCCACGCCGAAGGCGAAGGTGAGGGTGAGCAGCAGCGCCGGTGGCATCCGGCCGGTCGCCGTGAGCAGCGTCAGCGCCGCGGCCACCACCACCAGGAACAGCTGCACCGAGATCAGCAGGTGCCGTCGGTCGAAGGTGTCCGCGAGCGCGCCCGCCGGCAGGGCCAGCAGCAGCGTCGGCAGCAGGCTGGCGGTCTGCACCAGGGCGACCAGCGTCGAGGCGTTCGACTGATGGATCAGCAGCCACTGGGCGCCGACCGTCTGCATCCAGGTGCCGATGTTCGCGGCGAGCAGGGCCAGCCACAGGCTGCGGTAGACCGCGGTGCGCAACGGCGCCCACGCCGAGACCGTGATCTCGGCTGTGGCGCCTCCGGGCGTCACCACCGCCCGTCCGCGCGTAGCACGCGCTCGCCGGAGACGTACAGGTCGTCGGGAGCGAGCAGCAGCAGCCGTACGACCTCCGTGGCGACCTGTTCCGGCAATGCGTAGATCTCGTCGAGGAACTCGTCGCCGACCCGTTCCTGCAACCGGGTCGGCATCGGCCCGGGATGCAGCTGCATCACCTTGATCCGGTTGCTGTGCTGGGCCTCGGCCAGCGACTCGACCAAGCTGCTGCCGTAGCTCTTGGTGGCCCGGTAGATCGGGATGCCCGGCCGGGGCTTCGTCACGGCCATCGCCCCGACGTACACCACGTTGCCGTGGCCCTGCCCGCGCAGGTGGCGCAGCGCCTCCTTGAACACGTACGTGGTGCCGAGCGCGTTGATCTCCACGGCTCGCCGGATCCGCTCCGGGGAAAGGTCCGCCAGGTCACCGCCCGCCCACATCGAGGCGCACGCCGTCACCCCGTCGATCACGCCGTACCGGTCGACCACCTCGACGAACGCGTCCCGGACCTGGTCGTACGAGGAGACGTCGCAGATCGACCCGGCGCAGCCCAGCTCGTCAACCACCGCGGCGACCTCGTCGGGCACATCACCGAAGACGGCGACCTGGTGTTCGTCGACGAGCAGGCGGGCCACCGCCAGGCCGAGGCCGCTGGTGCCGCCGACCACCACGAAGGTTCTGGCGCCCATGTCCCTCCCGCTGCCGACTGCGCAACGGCCCTGCCTTCCCGCTGTCGGAGCTTCCACACGTCGCGCCCCGGGTCGGCCCACCGAGGTCTCGGTTGTGCCGAGTCGGAACGCCCGACCCGGAGCGTCACGATCCGCGCAGTTGTCGGAAGGTGATCGAGTGGCGCAGCTCCGGCACCGACGGGATGCTGTGCCGCCAGGCCGACCGCGCCGCCCCGGCGAGCACGTACGCCGAGCGGGGCGCCAGCTCCACCTCGTACACCCGGCGCTCGTCGGCCCGGCCGCGCTGGAAGCGCAACAGGCAGGTGGAGCCCAGGGAGAGCCCGACCACCGTCGGCCCGAACGCCGGGGCGTCGCGGTGCCAGCCGATGACCGAGCCAGGCGGATAGCGGGTGACCAGGGCCTGCGCGAGCGTGGCCGCCGGCATGCCGGCGAGCCCGGCGCACCGCTCGCGGACCTCGCGCAGCTCCACCGGCAACGCCTCCGTCTCGGTGAGCTGGAAGGAGCCGTAGTCGTAGTCGAAGCCGAAATGCCGGACCGTACGCCGGGCAATCTGCCCGTGCATCCGGACCTCATGGAAGTCGTACGCCGCCAGCGCGGTCAGCAACGACCGCTCCTCGTCGTCGCTCACCAGCTCGGGCTGGTAGGTCAGTCCCGCCGGTCGCTCGTGGGTGCCGCGCATCCGCCCCATCAGCCCGACGGTAGCCGTCGACGAGCCGCTGGCGTGGCGGCATCGCCGAGCCGGCCATCCCGGTCTCGACCAGCGACCACGGGCCGTGACAGATCCGCCGGGACCAGCAAACGGTCCCGGCGGGGCGCGGCGTCAGGCAGAATGTCGCGGTGGCGGGGTCACCCGACCGGCTTCCCGACGCAGTACACGTCGCCGGAGTTGGCGCGATGCGGCAGTGACAGCAGGTGGGCGATCATCCGCTCCGCGGACACCCACTCCCCGAACGCGAACGACGTGTCGTCGCCCAACGCGACGTCGAAGCCGTCGAAGCCGAGCGACGTGAGCCGGTCGACGCACCGGCGGGCGAGCGCACGCTCGATCGTGGTGAATTCGAAGGACAGCGCGGGCAGGGGGCGGTTCAGGCCGGCCAGCACGGCGTCCTCGAAGCCTTCGACGTCGATCTTCACGAAGGACGGTTTGCCGTACCGGCTCAGCAGCGAGTCGAGGGTGACGCAGGGTACGTCGATCTCGGCGTCCCAGACCTCGTGCGCCCAACCGTCCGCGCCGTTCGCCGCCTGCAGGAAGTGGGTGGAGACGGTGGAGACGGTGGGGTTGCGGGAGTTCACGTGCAGGCGGACGGTCCCGGCGGACGCACCACACGCCGCCTCCACCAGCGTGACCTCGTCGTCGCCGGCATAGATGGCACGGATGGCGCGGGTGCACAGCGGCTGGGGCTCCACGGCCACGACCCGCGCGCCGAGCCGGCGGAAGCTGCCGATCCGGTCGCCCACGTGCGACCCGATGTCGAAGACGAGGTCTCCCGCCGTGACGAACCGCGCGTACAACTCGTCCAGCGCGGCCCCGCACGCCGGATCGCCGTAGGAGAGGTCGAGCGAGCGACGGAGCGAGGACATGGCTGGCTCGGCCTTGAGTGCCTGGATTGAGCGGATATGAGCGCTCACTGGCGTTCGCCACCTCCTCCGATGCGGCCGGGACCAGGGGTGCTTACCCGCTAGTGACGCCCGCACGGGTCGGGGCTGACTTTTGTCATGTGTACCGGTGCGTCACGCATCGAGCGTCATGACCAAGCGCACTGGAGCCGGACCCGTCCCGCCGATGAGACTCGAATCCGTCGCCGGAAGCAGCGAAGATCCACGTGTCGGCGGGTCTGGCGAACGCCGAGCGGGTGCTGGACGCCGTCTGGTCCTACTGCGTCCCCCGTGGCCTGTCCTTCAAGTTCCAGTTCTGCCCAAGTAGGCCGAACGTCAGGCGCTCCCGCCGTACGCTGCCGCAAGTGAACTGGGCACGATCCCTCGTCGCGGTGGCGGCGACCCTGACCCTGACGGCGTGCGATGCCGCACCGACCCGGCCGGCCGGTGCGCCGGCCCGATCCGCCCCGGTGGCGGCATCCCCGGCGCAGGCTGGACCCGCCGAGATCACCCTGGACTTCGCGGGCGACGTGCACTTCGCCGACCGGACGGCCGGCCTGCTGGGCAACCCGGCAACCGCCTTCGGGTCGATCTCGTCCACGTTGTCCGACGCAGACCTCGCGATGGTCAACCTGGAGACCGCCGTCACCACGCGGGGCACCCCGGAGCCGAAGGAGTTCCACTTCCGGGCGCCGACGAGCGCGTACGACGCGGTGCGGGCGGCCGGAATCGACGTCGTGTCGATCGCGAACAATCACACGCTGGACTACGGGCGGGTGGGGCTGAGCGACACGCTGGGTGCGGCCAGGGCCAGTGGGGTCCCGGCCGTCGGGGCGGGCGTCAACGCGGCGGCGGCGTACGCGCCGTGGATCACCGAGATACGCGGTACGTCACTGGCGTTCCTCGCCTTCAGCCAGGTCTCCGAGCTGTGGTCGTCGTGGAAGGCCACGGACAGCCAGGCCGGCATCGCGATGACGCGGGACCTGAGCCGCGCGGTCGCGGCGGTGCGGGCCGCCCGGCAGCAGGCCGACGTGGTCGTCGTCTACGTCCACTGGGGCGTGGAGGGCGAATCGTGCCCACCGGACGAGGCGCGTGAGTTCGCCGGCGCGATGGCCGAGGCCGGCGCCGACATCGTCGTCGGCACCCACGCCCATCTGCTGCTCGGCGACGGCTGGCTGGGTCGAACCTTCGTCCAGTACGGGCTGGGCAACTTCCTGTGGTGGCGGGACGACGCCTACAGCAACGACACGGGCGTGCTGCGGGTGACCCTGCACGGGCCGACGGTCGTGCGGACCGAGTTGGTGCCCGCGCTGATCTCTCGGCGTACCGGTCAGCCCCAGCTCGCCGATGCCGAAGACGCGGCCCGGATCTCCCACGAGTACGCGAGCCTGCGCGCCTGCACCGGACTCGCCGCGACGCCGACCGACCGGTCGCGCTAGGTGTGGACCGCCTGGGTACCGATCGGGTCAGCGCCCCGCGGGGACGGTCACCAGCTCCCCGACCGGCTCCGTCGCGGGGGACGGACGTCGGCCGGCCGCCGCGCGCCGCGCGGACGGGACGGCCAGGGCCGCGAGCGCGGCGGCCAGGGCGAGGCCGGTGAGGACCAGAAACCCCATGGTGAAGCCGGCCTCCCGGGGCAGGCCGTTCGCCTGCGGGTGGGCGGTGATCACGCCGCTGACCACGGCGGCGCCGATCGCGCCGCCGATGGTGCGGATGTTGGCGTTCATGCCGGTGGCCACGCCCGTCTGCCAGGAAGGTACGTTCCCGACGATCAGGTTGGCCATCGACGCAAACGCCAGCCCGATGCCGAGGCCCACAAGACCACCGGCGACACCGATCTCCCAGCGGGTGTCGTGCGCGACGGTCAGCATCGCGGTGGCGAGCACGTTGAAGGCGGCACCGGTGGCGAGCTGCGCCTTGGCGCTGAACCGCGACGCCAGCCGGCCGGCGAGGATGCCGGCGACGAACATGGCGACCAGCATGGGCAGCATCAGCAGCCCCGCCTGGGTGATGCTGGCGCCGAAGCCGTAGCCGGCGACGGTCGGGGTCTGCACGAACTGCGGCAGGAACGCGTAGACGGAGAACATCGACGCGCCGTAGAGCAGGGCGACCAGGTTCGTCGTCCAGACCCCGGGCAGGCGCATCATCCGCATGTCGATCAGCGGGTTGGTGGAGCGGATCTCCGCCACCAACCAGCCGGCCAGCAGCACCACGGCGAGGGCCAGCAGGCCGAGCACCCGGCCCGAGGTCCAGCCCCAGGCCGACCCCTTGCTGATCGGCAGCAGCAGCGCGACCAGCCAGCCGGAGAGGAGGACGGTGGCTCGCCAGTCGATCCGGCCGGGGGTGCGGACCGGCGACTCGGGGACGAACAGGTGCGCGGCGAGGGCGGTCAGCCCGACGACGACCATGGGGATCCAGAACAGCCACCGGTAGTCGAGGGCGGTGACGATCGGACCAGCCAGCACGACGCCCAGACCACCGCCGGCCGCGACGATCGCCGAGATGGCGGCGACGGCGGAGGTCACCCGCGCGGCGGGGAACTCATCGCGGATGATCCCGAACGAGAGCGGGAAGACCGCGCCGCCGATGCCCTGGATGACCCGGGCGACGATGAGCACGCCGATGCTCGGCGCGGCGGCGGCCAGCAGGCAGCCGAGCGCGAGCGAGGCGAGGGAGACGACCAGCATCCGCTCCTTGCCGACCATGTCGCCGACCCGGCCGAGGATCGGCGTGAAGATCGACGCGGACAGCAGGTACGCGGTCAGCACCCAGGTGACGGTGTTCTGGGAGGTGTGCAGGTCGTGCTGGATGGTCGGCAGCACCGGGGTGATCAGCGACTGGAGCATCGCGAAGAACCCGGCGCCGGCCGCCAGGACGAAGAAGGTGAGCCGGCGCGAGCCGCGCCGGACGGTCTCTGTCACAGAGAAAACTCCATCTGCGTACGGGGAAAGGAGGCTGGCCAGCTCTCGGTGGTCGTGCCGGGGCTGTTTGCCGGTCACCGCTCCGCCGGATCCGTTCGAAGGATCGGGGTAAGCTATCCGGAGGCATGGCTCCGGGCTTTCTGGAGGGGTTCCTCCGCTACACTACCGGAGGCCTTCCTCCGGATGCAACCAAAGCGAGGTGACGCACGTCATGACCAGCGCGGGGCAGCTGCCCGACGTCTTCGCAGGCCGACCCAAACGGGCCGACGCCCGGCGCAACTACGAGTCGTTGATCGCGGCGGCCCGGGAGACGTTCGCCGAGAACGGCGCGTCGGCCTCGCTGGAGGAGGTGGCCCGGCGCGCCGGCGTGGGCATCGGCACCCTCTACCGGAACTTCCCCAGCCGCCGGGAGCTGTTCGAGGCCGTCTACGTCGAGGAGGTCCGGGCGCTCAGCCAGTCCGCCGCGGAACTCGCCGACCTGCCCCCGTGGGACGCCCTCGTCGCCTGGTTGCGGCGTTTCGTCGGGTACGCCGCCACGAAGCGGGCACTGGCCGAGGAGCTGCTGCACGACTCCGAGGTCTTCCGCAGCTGCCGGACGGAGATCTACAGCGCGGGCGAGCCGATGATGCGCCGCGCCCAGGCCGCCGGGGCGGTACGCGACGACATCAGCTTCGACGACGTGGTCCGGCTGGTCAGCGGCCTCACCATGGCGCAGTTCCCGGAGCCGGACCAGCGCGACCGGGTGCTCGGCGTCGCCCTCGACGGCCTGCGCCCCCCACCGGCGCCCCGCTGAACGCCGGCAGGGCGCGGGACCGCTAATCGTCGAGCGCGGTGCGTGGGAGCATGCCCGGCGACCAGGTGAGTTGGTAGCGAGGGGCGGCGACCGCCTGAGCGAAGGTCTTTGCCACGGCCGGGGAGCTCACGATGCGCCAGTCCAGCTCCTTGTTCACCTCGAACCAGATGAGGCCGATGATGTCCTTGTGACGGGGCAGCACCCGGAAGGTCTCCCTGATCCATTCGGCCTTGCGCCCGACGGCGTCGGAGGCACCGGTTTCGGTGATGACCAGTGGCTTGCTGGTGAAGCCGCGGATCTCTTTGATGGTGTCGTTGAAGATCTCTTCGAAGGACCGGTATTTCGTGGTGGACCCGGTGCTGTAGTAGCCGGAAAGGCCCACCCAGTCGACGTATTCGTCACCGGGGTAGAGCGGGCGGAGATTCTGGGTGGAACCGGCCCATCTGGCGTTCGGGCTCCATACCCAGGTGACGTTGGTGGCCCCGGCGGCCCGGAACAGATCATGTACGTGGCGCCAGGCCTTGACGTAGTCGCCCGGTCGGTTGCCGTTGACCATCTCGCACCACGGGTACCAGTTGCCGTTCATCTCGTGCGCGAACCGGATGGCCACCGGGTAGCCGAGTGACTTGATCCCTTCGGCCCAGGACAGCAGGTAGCTGTCGAAGTCCCCGCGCGCTATGTGCGACAACCGGTAGCTGGGTTGGTTCGACCGCATCTTGTCGATCTTGCGGGCCGCGTACCGCTTCTTGCGGGCGGCTTCGTCCAACAGGTAGTCCCATGGTTCCCAGGCCAGCATCGGCAGCATGCCGCGGCCGCTGATCTGGTCGAAGAGCGCACGGTCGAACTTGCCGGTCGCCCATCCCGAGCTGAAGAGCATGACCTGCGGCTGACGCTTCGCGGCCGTCGTGAACTTGTTCACCGCCGTGAAGTCGTACGGGCCTTCGAGTGTCGCCACGCCGATGAAGGTCTTCCCGCCCGGCGGGAAGAGTTCGGGAGCCGTTCGAGGCGGCGTGGCTGGTGCGGCCGTCGCCGCCGCGTGTGCTTCGACCGTCACCACCGTGCCCGGTTCGGCCTTCGCGAGCCGGTCGGACCGGACCCCGTCCCCGTCCCCGAACGTGGTGGCCGGCGCTATGGCGAAGGCGTACGTCAGCAGCAGCGCGCCGGTCAACATCATCATCACCCGCGGAACTGTCAGTCCCACCATGGGCAACCCCCTCAGCCGCCACCGTGACTTCGGCGGGTGGCGCTCCTCGTTTGACACCTTCACCCCGTTCGCCAGCTACTGCCTGGTTGCTTTATTCGTCAGCCTGATACAGCTGGCCTAACGGACGAGCTGGGTACGCGGGAGCATCTCCGGCGACCAGGTGAACTGGTAGCGAGGGGCGGCGACCGCCCGGGCGAAGGTCTTTGCCACGGCCGGGGAGCTCACGATGCGCCAGTCCCGCTCCTTGTCCACCTCGAACCAGATGAGTCCGATGATGTCTTTGTTTGTGGGCAGCGACTGGAAGGTCTCCCGGATCCATTCGGCCTTGCGCCCGTTGGCGTCGGAGGCACCGGTCTCGGTGATGACCAGCGGTTTCCTGCTGAACGTGCGGATCTCGGCAATGGTGGGGCCGAAGATCTCATCGAAGGACCTGTAGTCCGTATAGACCCCGATGCCGTAGTAGCCCGAGAGGCCCACCCAGTCGACGTAGTCATCGCCCGGGTAGAGCCTGGAGAGTTTCGGCGTCGAGTCGTCCCATCTGGCATTCGGGCTCCACACCCAGCTCACGTTGGTGGCCCCGGCCGCCCGGAAAAGATCATGTACGTGCCGCCAGGCCCTGACGTACTCGCCCGGCCGGTTGGCGTTGCTCGCCTCGGACCACGGATACCAGTCACCGTTCATCTCGTGCGCTAACCGGATGGCCACCGGGTAGCCGAGTGACTTGATCCCTTCGGCCCAGGACCGCAGGTAGGGGTCGAAGTCCCCGCCCGTGATGCGGGACAACCGGTAGTTCGGTTGGTTGGACCTAATCTTGTCGATCTCGCGGGTGGGCAAACCCTTCTTTCGGGCCGCTTCGTCCAATTTGTTGTCCCATGGTTCCCAGGCCAGCGCCGGCAGCATGCCCCGGCCTTTGATCCGGTCGAAGAGCGTCCGGTCGAATGTGTCGGACGCCCACCACGAACTGAAAAGCATCACCTGCGGCTGGTGTTTCGCGGCCGCCGTGAACGTGTCCAGCGCCGCGAAGTCGTGCGGGCCCTTGTCGGTCATCACACCGATGAACGCCTTGCCGGCCGGCGGGAAGAGTTCCGCAGCCGGCCGGGGCGATGCACCCGGCTCGGCCTTCGCAAGCCGGTCGGACTGGCCGTCCGCCCGGCCCCCAAACGTGGTGGTCGGTGCTATGGCGACCGCGTAGGTCAGCAGCAGCGCGCCGATCAGCACCATCAGGACCCGCGGAACGGTCAACCTCATCATTGCAGAACCTTCTCAGCCGCCACCCGTGACTTCGGCGGGTGGCGATCCTCGCTGTCGGCGCGAGCGACCGGCTCGGTCTGATCTGGCTGGGCGTGACCTGAGTGGACAGCCCGGCTCCAGGTCGCCCGTCCTGCCGGTGCGGTCGTCGACATCGGTCGGGGACGAGGCAGGGCACGGAACATCTAATCCTCCAGTTTCGTGCGCAGGAGCATGTCCGGCGACCAGGTGACCTGGTAGCGAGGGGCGGCGACCGCCTGGGCGAAGGCCGTGGCCACGGCCGGGGAGCTCACGATGCGCCAGTCGAGTTCCTTGTTCACCTCGAACCAGATCAGCCCGATGATGTCCGGGTAGCTGCGCAGTGTCTGGAACGCCTTCTTGATCCATTCGGCCTTGCGCCCGTTGTGGTCGGAAGCACCGGCCTCGGTGATGACCATCGGCTTCCTGCTGAAGGTGCGGATCTCGGTGATGGTCTTCTTGAAGATCTCGTCGAAGGAGAGGTACTGGGCGAAGTCCCACTTGCCGTAGTAGCCCGTAACGCCGAGCCAGTCCACGTAGTCGTCGCCCGGGTAGTAAGTGGAGAGCTTGGGGGTCAAGTCGGTATATCTGACGTTCGCGCTCCACACCCAGGTGACGTTCGTGGCCCCGGCCGTCCTGAACACATCGTGTACGTGGCGCCAGGCTTTCACGTAGTCACCCGGCTGGTTGCCGTTGACCAGCTCGCACCACGGGTACCAGTAGCCGTTCATCTCGTGGGCGAACCGGATGGCCACCGGGTAGCCGAGTGACTTGATCCCTTCAGCCCAGGACCGCACGTAGCTGTCGAAGTCTCCGCCCGCTATGCGGGACAGTCGGTAGCGAGGTTGATCCGACCGGATCCTGTCGATCTCGGCGGCGGCCAACTTCTGCTTCCGAGCCCCCTGATCCAGCTGGTAGTCCCATGGTTCCCAGCCCAGCATCGGCATCATGCCGCGGTCACGAATCCGGTCGAAGAGCGTCCGGTCGAACGTGGCGGACGCCCAACCCTCGCTGAAGAGCATGACCTGCGGCTGGTGCTTGGCGGCCGCGGTGAAGCTGTCCACCGGCTTGAAGTCGTGAGGGCCCTTGTCGGTCATGATACCGATGAACGTCTTTCCCGCTGGCGGGAAGAGTTCTCGAGGTCGGGGCGACGCACTGGGTTGGGCGGGCGCCTTTGCTTCGGCCGTCACCGCCCTGCCCCGGCCCTCGGAGGTGGTGGCGGGCGCTATGGCGAAGGCATAGGTCAGCAGCAGTGCGCCGGTCAACACCATCATGACCCGCGGAACGCTCAACCTCATCATTGCAGAACCCCGTCAGCCGCCACCCGTGACTTCGGCGGGTGGCGCTCCTCGCTTGCAGCGGCGCGAGCGGTGAGCTCGGCCGTGTCGTCCTGCTGCTCGCGGCGGGCCCGCACGCTCGACACGAGCGCGATCAGCGGCGGGCCCAGACCTGTCAGGAGGGTCAGGACCGGCCACACCCGGAGCAGGGTGAAGTCGTTGCCCAGCAGGAAACTCGCGCCGAGCAGGCCGGCGGCGAAGGCGGCCCAGCAGAAGTGCAGACGGAAGGTGCCGAGCGACTCGGTGGTGCGCAGCTTCCCCTTGGCCGTCACCACGAACCCGAGCTTCCGCCGCAGCAGCGCACCCACACCGGCGGCCACGTAGATGGGACCGGCGAAGAGCGCCAGCGCCATGCCGACCACGCCGATCTCCTCCCGCTCGTGCGGGGCGATGTTGAAGCGGCGTAGCCAGAGCCACAGCACGAGCCAGGTGCCGATGGTCGAGCCCCACAGCACCGACCACACGGTGACGTCGAGCTGGGCCGCGCTCACCCCGGTCAGCAGAGACATGGCCGTGGCGAAGTTGCCGAGCAACAGGCTGACCGCCACGCTCGGGTAGTAGAACTGAAGCAGGCGGTACTGCCAGCGCCGCCGTGACGGCAGTTCGCGGGGCGCGCGCAGGTCGCGACGTACCAGGATCTCGCAGATGCCGGCCGCCCACCGCTTCTGCTGGTTGAAGTAGTCCGCCCACGACGTCGGGCCTTCCCCGATCGCCACCACGTCCGGGGTGTAGACGCCCTTCCACTGGTTGCCCGTCTCCGGGTTCACAGCGGCGTGGATGCGGATGCTGGTCAGGTGGTCCTCGATGATCGAGTCCTGGTAGCCGCCGATGCTCTGCCACGCCGCTGGTCGGTAGAGGTGGCCGGTGCCGGTGAGCAGTGGGGCGTCCAGACCGTTTCCGCCGCGCGCGATGAGCCCGTTGTAGAGGTACTGCTGGACCGAGGCGCCGTGCGCGACCAGGTTCTGGTGCATGTTGCCGTAGACCTGCGGCGTCACCACGAAGGCGACGTCCGGGTCGCGGAAGTAGCCAAGCGTCCGCTCGAGGAAGTTCGGCAGCGGCACGTGATCCGGGTCGACGTTGGCGACCACGTCGTAGTCGTGCTCGTGTTCGGCCCGCCAGGCGTTGTGGTTGCCCGACTTCGTCCTGGCCCGGAACTCACCGGTCGGCTGGTTGTACTGCGGTAGACCCTTGCGACTGAAGTGACGCACCCCGAGCCGCGCGGCCATCTCCCGCACCGCCGGGTCGTTACCCTCGTCGAGGATCCAGACGTCGACCCGACCGCAGTACACGATCTGCTTCAACCGCCACAGGGTCCGCTCGACGACGTCGATCGGCTCCTTGCTGGGCACGATCGTGGTGAGCAGGGCCACCCGTAGGCCGACCGGAGGATCGACCGGGACCGGGTCCTTGGCGTTGAAGGCGAACACCCAGACGACCACGTTCTGCGCGAGGCGGATCAGCTCGACGCCGACGACCACGCAGAAGCCGAGCCGGGCCGCCACGGTCTGCCAGCTTCCGAGCCCGATCACGCCTGATCCGGGTACGTGCTCGGGAAGCAGCAGCCATCCGACGAGCAGCAGCCCGGCCGCGCTGTTGACGAGGACGAGCAACGTCAGGACCAGCCGTGCCGCGGGCGAGACGGCATGGCGGAACTCGACCGCCGCCTGCGGGTGCCGCGGCGCGACCAGGGGTCCGGCGGTGGCGCCACATTTCGCGTACGCGAGACGAGCCCTGATGTTCAGCTGGCGACGATCGGGGCCCTGACCAGATGGCGGCTGGGCCGGGTTGACGACCGGAGTCCTTCCCCCGGACGTCCCTTCCTTTGTGGCTGAAGACAGGCGCGTATCGGCGACGACGCCCACGTTGTCCCCCAAGGGTGTGAGTCCTGCTCGCCACGAACTCGACTGTGGCTGAGCCTAAACGTGCAATACGGTCAAAAAACGCGAGTTGCTCTAATCACGGCAGAGGGCCACGGCAGTCGTTCCTGGGAGCGGCGACCGGTCAGAGATCCGTTCGCTCGTCCACCAGCAGGGCCAGCGTGAGCCCCGTCGGACGCCAGACCTGCGCCACCCGATACCTCGTTCGCAGCAGCTGCTCCTTCGCGCCACCGATGGCGCGCACCGGGTCCGGCTGCTCACCGAGGCGAACCACCCACAGTCGCCGCGTCCCCTGCAGGCACCTGGCGACATCGGCGCATTCGGGGACCGGGAGTCGACCGTCGACGCGGTCTGGACCGGTGGCGAGCACGTCCTTCGGCCGGCGGTCGGCGGGAAGGTAGTGCGCCACCACGTTCCGGCCGACCCGTCCACCTCCGGCGTCCGACGAGCTGTAGACGACGCCGTCACCGGGCTGCAGCCGAGGTCCGATGATCTCCACGAGCTGACGGGTGGCCTGTTGATGTCCATCGGGTTCCCGCAGGACAACCTGTGCCGGCGCAACGATCAGGGCGATCGCCGCCAGCACACCCACCGACCATCGAGCGCCGGCCCGAGCGAGGGCGACCGCGCCGAGCGTCGCCCACGCCGGAAGCGTGAAGAGCAGGCACTGCGGCAGCCAGATCGGTGTCGCCTGCGCGATGAGCAGCAGCACGAGCGGCGGTACCACCGCCCAGGCCGTGTAGATGGCAGCGTTGTGCCGCAGCGGGAGGCTGAACAGCGCCAGCATGAGCAGCACGGCCCCCAGCGCGGTGACGCCGAACAGTTCCCGGGGGGTCGCGGCCAGCACGGTCAGGCTCGGGTTCGAGGCCGGGGCGAGCTGCGCGCCGTGCCGCGTGGCGAACCAGAGCAGCGCGGCCACGGGTAGCGCGCCCACGGACGCGGCGACCAGCCATCGGACCACCACCGTGCGCCGGAAGGCGAACATGGCCCAGCCGTGGCCGACGAGCAGCAGCAGCGCGACGACGTTGCACAGGCCCAGGACCACCACCGCGCCCCCGTAGCCGGCGAAGCGCCAGAACTTCGGCCGGTCGATCGCCGTCACGAGGAGCGACGTGGCCAGCACCGCGGCGAGCAGGGTAAACGCGTACGGCTGGGCCTCCTGCGCGTACCGCGCCGACGTCGGCAGCAGCGCGAAGACCACACCGGCCAGGACACCGGTGCCCGGCGCGAACAGCCGGGCCGCGAGCGCTCCGACGAGCGCTGCCGCCGCGGTCATGGCCAGGATGGAAGGTACCCGCAGGGCAAGGTCGGAGGTGCCGAAGACCGCCGCCCACGCCCGCATCAGCAGGTGGTACGGCCCGACGGCGACGTCGCCCGAGCGGAGCATCGACCAGTTGTCCCGCCAGGACGACGCAGCCCTGCCCCAGGTCACGAGTTCTTCCGTCCGCAGTCCGGGCGCGCCGGCTCGGACGGCGCCGAGTACGCCCATCAGCAGCGCCGGTACCAGCGACGCGGCGACGCGCCACCGCTGGGCGTCGGTCGCCGGACTGACGGATTCGTCGCCCTGGTCTTCTCCCCAGGGGTCCTCGACACTGACCTCCGCCGGCCCGAGCTGGGGCAGGGCCATGGTTTCCGCGTCCATCATCGTGTCTCACGCATCTCCGTGGGTTCCGACGGTCGCGGGCCCGGAGCCGCACCGCGGCGACGCCAAGCCGGCGTCCTCGTGGTGTGCGAATCGGGCAGCACGAACCCGCGCCAGGAGCCCCTGGGGTCGAGTACTGGATGTCGCTTTGGAGCATATTGAGCGAGCCTCACCAAGGGTGGCGAGACGCGTCAAAAGCCACTAAACGGGCAAATAACGCCGACGCGCTGCGCGCGATCAAGTTGGCGTCGGCTAAGACGATGCCGGTGCTCGGCCAGGGCACCTGGTACCCGGGCGAGAGCCCCGCGAAGCAGCGCGACGAGATCGTCGCCCTGCGTGCCGGGCCCGACCTCGGCATGACCATGATCGACACCGCCGAGATGTACGGCGACGGCACCTCGGAGGAACTGGTCGGCGAGGCTCGGCGTCGACCACATCGACCTCCATCCTCTACAACCTGACCCGTCGAGGTCCGGAGTACGACCTGCTGCCGTGGCTGCGCCAGCACCACCCGGTGATGGCGTACGCCTCTCCTCCCCAGGGAGGAGGCGGCGCTCCGACCGCCGGCCGCAACCGGGGCCTGCGGTCGGGCGCGGTCCGGAGATCGGTTCACCAGCATCTACAGGTATGACTACCGCGCTGCGCCGGGCGGCTCGCTGGCACCGCCCAATGATGGTTTTCGTGTCGGCGATGGCGGTGCTCGCCGTCGTCTCCGCGGTCGGCATCTTCGCCGACCCACGCGTCCTCACCGGCGTGCCGATCTGGCTCAAGCCGTTCAAGTTCTCCGTGTCCTTCGTGCTGTACGGCACCACCCTCGCCTGGATGCTCTCCCTGCTGCCGCGGCGTAGCCGGGTCGCGGAGTGGGCGGGCACGGTGATCGTCGCGATGTCACTGGCCGAGATGGTGGTGATCGTCGGTCAGGTGCTGCGCGGCACGACCAGCCACTACAACGAGACGACCCCGCTGAACGCCGCCCTGTGGCAGGCGATGGGCGCGTTGATCATGGTGCTGTTCGCCGCGCACTTCGTCATCGGGATCGTGGTGCTGCGTCAGCCGATCGCGGACCGGGCCGCCGCGTACGCGGTCGGGCTGGGGTTCGGCCTGTCCCTGCTGGGCATGCTGGCGGCGGTACCGATGCTGCTGCCCAGCCAGGCCCCGGGGATCGAGGGCATCAGCGGGGCGCACAGCGTGGGCGTACCGGACGGTGGGCCCGGGCTGCCGCTGGTCGGCTGGAGCACCACCGGCGGGGATCTGCGGATCGGGCACTTCGTGGGACTGCACGCCCTGCAGGCGCTGCCGATCCTGGCGATCCTGCTGAGCCGGTTCCTCGGGACGCGGCTGGACGAGCGCAGCCGCGTGCGGCTGCTGGTCGTCGCGGGCGGGGCTTACGGCGTACTCACGATGCTGTTGACCTGGCAGGCACTGCGCGGGCAGCCGCTGCTGCGTCCGGACGCGCTCACGCTCGCCGCCGTGGCGGCCCTGGTGGTGGTGACCGTGACCGCCGCCGGCGTGATCGTGGCTCGCCGACGCCGCCCGGAACTGGCGCTGGCCGCATGACCGGAAGGCTGTTCGGCCTGGGCCCCTACCTCGGGGTCCGGAGGTGGGTCCGGCCGGCGGTCGTTCCGGCCCGCGAGCCGCAGCGCCTAGGCTGATCCGGTGGGCTGGGTGGGGCGACTGTTCGACGCGCGCGACAAGCTGGCGCGGATGCTGCTGCTGGACCTCAGCGGCGTCGGCTATCTGGTCTTCGGCACCCAGGCCGGAGGCTCGCCGACGGCCACACAGTGGATCCTCGCGGCGGTCGCGTTCGGCGTCGCGCTGGTGTTCCACCGCCGGCCGCTGGTCAACCTGGTGGGACAGGTCGCGCTGCTGGCGGTCGCGATCCCCGTCCTCGACGACACGACGATCAATCAGGTGGGTGCCAGCTGGGCGTTGCTCGAGTTGGCCATGTGGGCGCACCGGCCGCGGATCATCTGGCTGGCCGCCGGGCTGCTGGCCACGGTCGACCTGACCGATTCGATCGGCGACCCGTTCCGCCGGTTCCTCTCCGGTGTCTTCGGGCTGACGGTGGAGGTCGGCGTGCCGCTGCTGCTCGGTCTGGTCATCCGGACCACCCGGGAACTCGGCCGGCAGGCCGAGGAGCGGGCGGCGGAGGAGCAGCGCCGGCGCGAGTCGGAGAGCCGCGCCGCGCGCGCCGACGAACGCAGCGCCATCGCCCGCGAACTGCACGACGTGGTCGCACATCACGTGGCGTCGATGGTGCTGCGGGTCGGCGTGGCCCGGCATGTGCTCACGGACCTGGATCCGCGGGTGGGCGAGGTCTTCGACGACGTGCACGGCACGGGGACCGCGGCCTTGGCGGATCTGCGCCGGCTGGTCGCGGTCCTGCGCAACCCCGATGGGGTACGCGGTGACGCGGCGCTGACCGCGATCGAGCCGTCGGCGCTTCCGGCGGCACTCGGCGCGGCGGTCGATCGGGCCCGCCAGGCCGGTGTCACCGTGGAGGCCGACATCGACCCGGCGGTCGGTTCGCTCGATGCGGTTCGGGGCCTGGCGGTGTTGCGACTGACCCAGGAGGCGTTGACCAACGTGGCCAAGCATGCCGGTACGTCCGCGCTGGCGCGCCTGTCGGTTTCCGTGGTCGACGGGGCCGTCCACTGGGAGGTCACGGACAACGGCCGCGGCCGGGTGCCGGCGGCGGTGCCGTCCGGTGGCGGCCACGGCATCACCGGCATGCGCGAGCGCGTCGAAGTCCTCGGCGGTCAACTGGAGGCGGGTCCCACCGGCACGGGTTGGCAGGTCGGTACCGTCCTCCCGGCCGCGGTCTCCGCGTCCGCCTCCGCGCGGACGGCTGCTCCCCTCCCGCCCGCCGGCGCGCCGGCTCCGTCGGCGCCCCGCGAAAGCGGGGCCTCGCCGGCACCGGCCGCGCCGGAGCCGGCATGATCCGCGTCCTGCTGGTCGACGACCAGCACCTCATCCGCGCGGGCCTGCGCATGCTCTGCGACGCGCAGCCCGACATCGAGGTGGTCGGCGAGGCCGACAACGGCCGGGAGGCGATCTCCCTCGCCGCGCGGCTCGTCCCCGACGTCGTCGTCATGGACCTGCGCATGCCCGGCGTCGACGGGATCACCGCGACCAGCCGCATCCTCGCCGACCGCCCCGCCACCCGGGTCCTGGTGCTGACCACGTTCGGCGACGACGATCACCTCTATCCGGCCCTGACCGCCGGTGCCTGCGGGTTCCTGCTCAAGGACGCGCCGCCGGCCGACCTGCTGGACGGCGTCCGCCGGGCCGCGGCGGGCGACAGCCCGTTCAGCCAGGAGGTGCTGCAGCGCCTGGTCCAGCGCGCGGTGCACGCCCGCGCCGAGACGCCGCGGCCGGCCCAGGGACTGACCGCGCGCGAACAGGACGTGCTGAACCTGGTCGCCGAGGGTCTGTCCAACACGGAGATCGCCGACCGGCTCCACATCGGCGTCACCACGGTCAAGACCCACATCACCAGCCTGATGACCAAGACCAACAGCCCCAACCGGGTACGCCTGGCCCTGTTCGCCCACGGCACCTGAGGGTTGCCGGCCGGTCGACCGACCGACCGACCGACCGGTGATTTTGCGGGCGGCGCCCCGTCAGCGCCTCCGTGGGACGATGCGGTGGCGACGGGAGGGGTGGGAGATGACGCCGGAGGTTTCGCCGGGCAGGGCCAGGGCGTCGCTCGTCGTGCTGTCCCTCACCGCGTTCGCGTTCATCACGACCGAGTTGCTGCCGATCGGCCTGCTCACCCTCATCGCACCGGACCTGGACCGCTCGCGCTCGCAGGTGGGCCTGCTGGTCAGCGGGTACGCCGTCGTGGTCGTGCTGGCGTCCGTGCCGCTGACCCGGCTGACCCACCGGATCCCCCGCCGCCGGCTGCTGGGCGTCACCATGGTCCTGTTCGCGGCCGCGAACGCCGTGGCCGCGCTCGCGTCGACGTACGCCGTGCTGGCCGGCGCCCGCCTGGTGACCGCCCTCACCCAGGCCCTGTTCTGGTCCGTCGCCTCGGCGACCGTGACCGGCCCCTTCCCGGTCGCCGTGCGCGGCCGGGTGGTGGCGCTGTTCTCGACCGGGGCGGCGCTCGCCCCGGTGCTCGGGGTCCCGCTCGGCACCTGGCTCGGGCAGCAGGCCGGCTGGCGGGCGTCGTTCGCCGTCCTGGCCGGGGTCGGCCTGGCGACGGCCGCCGCGGTGGTCGTGCTGATCCCGACCTACCCGCCGGCCGCCGGCGGTGCCGCCCGCGGCACCGCGCCCGACGCGCGGCGCTTCGCGATGCTCCTGGTCGCGACCGCCCTCGGCGTCACCGGCTTCCTGACCCTGCAGACGTACGTCACCCCGTTCCTGCTCGACGTCAGCGGCTTCACCGCTGCCGCGCTGGCGCCGCTGCTGTTCGTCTCCGGCGCGGCCGGCGTCGCCGGCACGATTGCCGTGGCCCGCACCCTCGACGCCCACCCGATCGCTTCGCTGGTGGCGCCGTTGAGCATCGGTACGGCCAGCCTGCTCGGCCTGTACGCGCTCGGTGCGCTCGAGCCCGCCACGGTCTGCCTGCTCGCCGGCGTCGGGTTCGCCTACGCGGCGTTCGCCACCGCCGTGCAGAACCGGATGCTGCAACTCGCCCCCGGCAGCACCGACCTCGCGTCGGCCGGGGTCAGCACAGCCTTCAACGCCGGCATCGCGACGGGCTCGCTGCTCGGCGGCGCGCTGCTGCCCGGCCCGGGGCCCCAGCTGCTCGCGCTGGTCGGCGGATTGCTGACGCTGGCCGCGCTGGGGGTGCTCGCCGTCGACGCCCGACGCGCACCGGCCCCTCCGGTGCCGGCGGCACGCCCCGCAGCGGGCCGTGAAGGGGACGAAACGACCGCTGCTGCTCGTTGACGCCACCAGCCCTTGGTCCGGGCGTGCTCCCGCGCGCCGGGAATGCTCGCTCCCCTGGTGGGTGCCTGCGGTCAGTCGAGGCCCAGGCCGCGTCGCCCCGTGGCGTTGAGAGCCTCGGGCTGGAAGCGGTTGGGCCAGGTGCGCTCGTAGTGCTCCTCGGGGAAGTCGGCGGGGCTGGACCCGGTGTGGAAGGCTTCCCGGACGGTGGCCGCGTACCGCTCGTTGCGGGGGCACCAGGGGGCTGCGGGGATGTACATGACGTTGCCCCAGCCCTGTTGGTTCTGGACCGGCGCCACGCTGTGGATCATGTCGCTGTGCCACCAGACGGAGTCACCGGCCCTGACGTCGGGGATGCCGGCGAGGGCTCGCATGAGCAGCGGGTGCCAGGTCTCGCTGGCGGGGAAGACCTGGTTGACCGTGACGCCGCACATGTCGTCCTCGGGCACGTCGGCCAGCAGCGGCCGGAGCATCAGGTAGGCCATGGCCTCGGGGATCGGGACGGTGTGCAGCACCCCCTGGTCGTGGTCCATGTCGGACAGGGCGGTCCAGCCCTGGAAGGTGCGGAAGGCGGAGCACATGGTGGTGCCGGGGTACTGCGGTCCGGCGGTGCGGTAGGCGGCGTCCCAGGGGTCGTACTGCTCGACGGTGCCGTCGAAGAGGTGGCGGAAGGCCTTCTGGTACGCCTCGGTCATCCACAGGTCGAGGGTGCCGGGGTCGAGGTGGGTGCCCAGGCCGTTGGAGTCCACGCCCGGCGGCCGGCGGCGGATCCGGTCGGGGTAGAGCGAGTCGCGGTCCGGGTCGAACCACCGCACCCCCTCGGACTCGTGCTTCCACTGGCTGTTGAGGAACGCCTGGACTCGGGCCATCCGGTCGCTCTGGCGGGCCTGCATCTGCGCCGGCGACCAGTAGATGGGGTAGATCTCCGGCTTGGAGCCGACGCTGCCGAAGAAGTCGTCGCCGGGCCCGCGGTACGTGTCGAAGAACGCGTTGCTCTCGACGTACTCGACGATGTCGCGGTCCCAGCCGAGCGCCTGCTCGCGATCGAAGTGCCCGCGCACGACGAGGCAACCGCGGCGGCGCAGCTTCGCCAGCGCGTGCGCCGGGACGGTGCCGGCTTCGAGGTCGGCGTAGTCGACGACCGGCCAGATCGTCTCGCCCCGCTCACGGGCGGCGGTGATCTCATCGACCTCGACCCGGATCCGCTGCTCGACGACGGCGAACACCTCCTCGACCGTCCGGCCGGAGGCTTCGATGCGGGCGCGCAGCGCGGCTTTGATCCGCCGGATGGCGCCGGGCAGGTCCGCCGGCGTCGATTCCCAGTGCGGCAGCGGCGGGAGCGGGGCGGTGGCGAGGACGGGGTGGGCGCTCACGGCACGACTCCTTCTAGTTAGGGCTCCTTCTTTGAAGAACTGTAGGGGGCGGACCCTTTCTAGGCAAGACTCCTGCCTAGAATTGGGTGGTGACCGCCGCCAAGCCCTCGCTGGAGCTGCTCCGCTCGCTGACCGACGAGCACGTGCTCCGGGAGTTGATGCAGGCCAACCGTCTGACCCGGGCCGACCTGGCGGCCCGCAGCGGCCTGTCCAAGCCCACCGTGGGCGAGAGCGTGCGCCGGCTCACCGGAGCGGGACTGGTGGTGGACACCGGGGAACGGACCCCCGGCGGGCGCGGCCGCGGTCGCGTCGGCTCGTACTACGCCCTCGCCGACACCGTCGGCACCGCCCTGGCCATCAGCATCGCTCCCGGCGGCGTCGTGGCCGAACGCATCGACGCCCACGGAGACGTCCTCACGCGGACCCGGCACGACATCAGCCGGCCGGCCCGACCGGAGCAGGTGGCGGCCGCACTGCGTACCGCCGCCGCACAGGCGCAGGAGGACGCCGGAGGACCGAGTCGGCTGGCGGTCGTCAGCGCCGCCGACCCGGTTGAGCGCGCCACCGGTCGACTGATCCGACTGCCCGACGCGCCGTTCCTACTCGGCGAACTCGACCCGGTCGACGTTCTGGCGCCACAGGTCGCCGGGCCGGTCACCGTCGACAATGACGTCAACTGGGCGGCACAGGCCGAACGCGACACCGATCCGACGAACCTGAGCGACTTCGCCTACGTCTTCCTCGGCGAAGGACTCGGGTGCGCGGTCGTCAGCGACGGCGAGATACGCCGCGGGCATGCCGGCGTCGCCGGCGAGATCGCGCACCTCATCACCATCGGCCCACACGGCCAGGCAACCCGCTTCATCGAAGTGTTCGCCGAACTCGACCTGCGCCGCGCCGGAACGACAGCCATCGACGTCGACCGCCTTCTCCAGCTCGCCAACGCTCGGGAACCCTCGGCGACGGCCGCTCGCCACGCGGTCGGGCACGCCATCAGTGGCGTCCTCGCCGCCATCGTCGCGCTCACCGACCCGCGGTTGGTCATCCTCGGCGGCCCCTGGGGAAGCCACCCGGCGATCCTCGACGCCATCACCGCAGCCTTCACCCGCATGCCCCGCCACGTCGAGGTTCGCGGGGCGCAGCTGACGGAGGAACCGTCGCTGACCGGCGCACGGACCGACGCGCTCAACCGCCTCCGCTCAGCCATCATCGCCATCCCCCACCGGGCACCTTCCTCAGCAACCCGCACTTCGGCAACCGGCTCTCTGAACGAGCCGACGCATGGCCACGTGTAAAACCCGCGCCGCCGAGGGAGCGATCGCAGGCGCATGGCAGAGCGCCCGAAGACCCGGTGACGCGGCTCCGGCCCAAAGTGCAACTCGATGATCTGGTACTTTGCCGCAGCGAACGCTGCGGCACACGGGGGAGCAAACCATGCGCTCGGCTCGGCTTGGACTACTCAGCTCGGTCATCATGGCGGTAGCCGTCGTCGTGGCCGGCTGCACCGATGGCACCGACTCGGCGAGCGACTCCGCGAAAGCGGGCGGCGGTAACACGGCGGCCACAGCGGAGTCGACCTCTGCGAGCGCCACCCCAGACGGCGCTCCGGGCATGAACGCCGACACCAGGACCGCCTGCACCACCATCAGCGGTGACATCGAGACCACCATGGCGAAGGTCGCCAAGGCGGAGAAGATCGGACCTCCGGCTGGGCACTCCGCTGTCAGCGCCGAATACTCCGCTGGCGCCGCAGGGCTCTACGCGCACATGTTCACCGCAAGCACCAAGGTCAACGACGCCGCGAAGCACGTCGCGACCGCCATGTCGGACCTCGCCGACACGTACGCAACGGCCCCCGAAGAGACGCCGAGCAAGACGACCCTGAGCACCGCCGTCAAGCAGTTCCAGGCCGCCTGCGCGGCCAACTGAGAGCTCCTGGCTCCCTGAGTGTCGGAGTCTGCGCCAGCAGATCACGGCGCAGGCGAGGGTAGGTTCGATCCTGACGCTTCCGGACGTTCGACGCGGGTGGGGTTGCCGCGTACGAGCTCGTCGTGGATGCGCCAGCGGGCGGTGGCGACGGCGTGCCCCGCCTCCTCGTCGCCGTGCTCGATGCGCTGTCGCAGCAGCTGTATGGCGATCCGGCGGTTGAGGCTGAACTGCCGCTCGGTGTCGACCACGACGACGATGCCCGAGGGACGGTGGGTGGCCCGTACCGCCGTGCTGGCCTTGTTTCGATGTTGACCGCCGGGGCCGCCGGTGCGGCAGGCCACGATGTCGACATCCGCCTCCGTGAACGTCGTGCGCGGGGTGTCGACCTGGCACGGTTGGGCGATGACGTACCAGTTCTTTCGGCCGTTGTCGGTCCGGTAGGGGCTGGGGGCCCGCCAGCACAGGGTTCCGCTCCACGAGGCGGCAAACGCGTCGGCGCCGGCTCCAGCGATTTGGACCAGGACCGATCGGTAGGTGCCGGGCCGGTCACCGGGGACGGTCTGGACCCGATGGGTCTCCAGATTCTGCCGGGTGGCGTCGGCTTCCAGGCGGCGCAGCAGCCAGGCCAGCGCCCAGGCGCACTCCTGCGGCCCGCGCCCGGCCGACATGAGCAGATGGATGCTCACGGCCGGCCTCGCTTGCGGCGGTGGTCCCGGCGGTCCCGTTGGGGCGTGGACCTGAGGTCGGGCGTCTTGTACGTGACCAGGGGGACGGTGGTGGCCACGGGCGTGGCAAGGTCGTGTTCGACGAGGTCGGCGATCACCTGCTCGATGCGTTTGTAGGCCGTTGGTGCCTCCTCGAACAGCAGCTGGCGATCGCCGCACACCACCAGCGACCCCACCGGCGTGCGGCGTAGCTCCTCGACCGTGTGCTTTGCCCGGCTCCGACGCAGGGCGTCGGCGCGGGACATCTTGCGGCCGGCGCCGTGCGCCACTGAATGGTTGGCATCCGGCCCGGCGTGGGCGGACACGAGATAGGAATGGGTGCCTCGCGTACCGGCGATCAGCACGTCGCGGCCGTCACCCGGCGCCGCCCCTTTGCGGTGCAGGTAGACCCCGTCGCGGATCTCGACCAGGTTGTGGCACTGGTCGACGACCGGCTCGGTGGGCTCGGTCCCCAGGGCATGAGCGACCCGGGCGGCCATCAGCCGCCGGTTGAGTGATCCCCAGCGTACGGCGTCGTCATGCATCGCCAGGTAGGCGGCGGCATCAGGCGCGGGGCCCGCGCCGTGGACTTCGGTGTGGGCCCGCAGGATCCGCTCGCCCAGTCCTCGGGAACCGCTGTGGACGATGAGCACGAGGTCGCCGGCGGCGAGCCCGAGACGGATCGCGTGGCCCGGCTCGAAGACGGTCTCGATCCGCGCCAGCTCGACGAAGTGGTTACCCCGGCCGACCGTCCCGAGGCCCTCCCCATGACCGGCGGGAATATCGCCCTCCACGACGGCCCAGGCCGGGTCGTCGACATCCTGCTCGGGGTCCAGTGCGCGGTCGAGGTCGGGGAACCGGGCGGCAAGCTTCGCAGGTACGGCGCGCTTGAGCTTGATGGGGAACACGGCGATGCCGCAACCGATGTCGGAGCCCACCAGGAACGGGTACAACACGGTCGACGCCATGGCGGCGCCGATGGGGGCGCCCTTACCGGGGTGCAGGTCCGGCATGGCAGCGACGTGGATCATGCCGTCGAGGGCGGCCACCTGGTGGCACTGCGCGAGGGCATCGGACTCGATCCAGCTGGTCGGGGAGGCGAACACGGTGACGGTCGCCGAACACATTGCCGGGGTGGACCGCGGCGGGGACTCCTGCCGGGAGTGTTGCTGAGACAAGACGCTCTCTTCCCTGGAAAGGGTATGGACGGACGGCGGCATTACGGCGTGGGTCGTCGCCGTGAGGCCTTCGAGTACCGGGGTGCTGTCCGTCAGAACGTCATGGACACCACCTTCCCTGAGCCCACCGGGCACAGCAAGCGGTTTCGGCCGTACCGGCCCTATGCCTTGTGCTCCACGGCGTCGAGTCCCGCTGCGCGGGAAGGGGGCTGAGGCCAGCACGGGCCGCCGATACCAACCATCGTGCTACCGAGATGCGGGCCAGCGCTCCGCCCTCTAGGGCGGGGGTGAAGGCCCGCGCGGGAGGGCCGTCAAGCCCCGAGCGTGACCTAACCCGGCCGGTTCTGCTGCTCGATGTACTGGCGCAGGTCGGTCAAGGGGGCGCCGCCGACGGAGCCGGCGAAGTACGAGGCCGACCAGAGCCGGTTGGCCCGGTAGTAGTGGCGCACCAGGTCGGGGAACTCCTGCCGCATTCGGCGCGAGGACACGCCCTTGAGGCTGTTGACCAGCTTTGATATGGCGACCTTGGGTGGGAAGTTGACCAGCAGGTGCACGTGCTCGCTCTCGCCGTTGAACTCGACCAGTTCGCACTCGAAGTCGGCGCACACCGCCCGCATGATCTCTTCCAGTCGGACCAGGTGCCGGTCGGTGAACACCGTGTGCCGGAACTTCGTGACGAAGACCAAGTGGGTGTGCAGCACGAAAACGCAATGTCTGCCGGTACGAACATTCTCCAACTCAGTCATAGACCAATGCTAGGCTGTCCGATGTGCAGCTTCGGTACAACTACCGCGTCAACCCGACGCCCGCCCAGCAGGAAGCGCTGGCGCGGGCGTTCGGGTGCGCGCGGGTGGTGTTCAATGACGGGCTGCGCGCACGGCAGCAGGCCCACGACGCGGGCGGGCCGTACGTCTCCGACGGGGAGTTGTCCAAGCGGGTCATCACCCAGGCCAAGCAGACGTCCGAGCGGGCGTGGCTGGGCGAGGTGTCGTCGGTGGTGCTCCAGCAGGCTCTCGCGGACCTGAACACCGCGTACCGCAACTTCTTCGCCTCGCTGTCGGGCAAGCGCAAGGGCCGCAAGGTCGCGCCGCCGCGGTTCCGGTCACGCAAGGACAACCGGCAGGCCATCCGGTTGACCAAGAACGCCCGGTTCGCGGTGCTGGACAACGGCCGGCTGCGCCTGCCGAAGATCGGCGACGTGCCGGTCCGCTGGTCCCGGCCCCTGCCGGCCGAGCCCAGCTCGGTGACGGTGATCAAGGATGCGGCGGGCCGGTACTTCGCCTCGTTCGTCGTGCAGACCACCGATGAGCCGCTGCCTACGGTCGAGTCCGAGGTGGGCATCGACCTGGGCCTGACGCACTTCGCCGTCCTTTCCAACGGCAAGAGGGTCGCGGCGCCGAAGTTCCTGCGCCGGGCGGCCCGCAAGCTGCGCCGGTTGCAGCAGGACCTGTCCCGCAAGCAGCGGGGCAGCGCGAATCGCAAGAAGGCCGTCGTCATGGTGGCGAAGGCGCACGCCCGGGTAGCCGACACCCGGCGGGACTGGCAGCACAAGCTCTCGACACGGATCATCCGCGACAACCAAGCGGTGTACGTCGAGGACCTGGGCGTCGTCGGTCTCGGCCGGACCCGGCTAGCCAAATCGGTGCACGACGCCGGATGGGACAGCTTCACCGCGATGCTGGAATACAAGGCCGCCCGGCTCGGGCGGACCTTCGGCCGGATCGACCGGTTCTTCCCATCGACCCGAATGTGCTCGCAGTGTGGACGCATCAACGACAAGCTGCCGTTGAATACCCGAGCGTGGAACTGCCCCTGCGGAGCAGCCCACGATCGGGACATCAACGCCGCCATGAACGTGTTGGCCGCCGGACGGGCGGACAACTCAAACGACCGTGGAGCGCAGGTAAGACCACCAGCAATGGTGGCACCGCGCGGCGAAGCGGCAATCCACCCGGACGCCGCGTGTTCCACACGCAGCGTGGAGGGAATCTCCGTCCTTTAGGGCGGAGAGAACGTCAAGAACGCACCCACCGGTCCATGTAGGCCAGCAGCCCGGCCAGGTCGCTGCCGCCGGCCCGGTAGCCGATGTGCCCGTCGGGGCGGACCAGAAAGAGGCCGCTGGCGCCGGGGGTGACGCCGAGACGGCGCAGCGCGGGAGAGGCGGACGTGGACGCGGCTGCTGTGGCGTCGGGTTCGGTCAGCTGGTGGATGGTCAGCTGGTACTGATCCAGCGACGCGGTCGCGGCGGCCGGCCAGGCGCCGGGTGGCCCGCACAGCAGCAGGTGCCACCCGGGCGCGGCCGTGAGCTGGTGCAGCGTGCCGCTCGCCCCGCCGCCCGGGACGGAGGCGTCGGGCAGCCGGTCACCGGCCCGGGGGCCCTTGCGGGGCGCGCTCGGGTCCTCCGCCGACAGCGGGCTGTGCCGATAGCTGATGCCCAGTTGCGACACGGTGCGAAAGGCGAATGCCCGGACGAGCCTGGGTGCGAGCACGGCGGGGATGAGGGCGGGGGCCATCCGCGCGCGGGCGAAACGGACTACCGGGTTGGAGGAGGTCGCGACGGTGAACGCCCGGTCGGTGAAGCGCAGCACCATCCGGCCGACCGGCGCCCGCTCCGTGTCGTAGGTGTCCAGCAGCGCCGGATCGGGGTCGCCCCGCAGGGCCTGGGCGAGCTTCCACCCGAGGTTGACGGCGTCCTGGATGCCGGTGTTCATGCCTTGCGCGCCGGCCGGACTGTGGATGTGCGCGGCGTCGCCGGCCAGGAACACCGGCCCGGACCGGTAACGGTTAGCAGCCCGGTGGTGCAGCCGGAAGTTGGTCATCCACACCGGGTCATGCAGTCGCACGGTCGCGGCGGTGTAGGTGTCGGCGAGGGCCTGCACCTCGTCGAGCGTGACCGGTGCGTCCGGCGGAGTCAGGTCGGTGGGCGGCCGCATGGCCAGCAGCCGCCAGCTGGTGGGGTGGCCGAGGGGGAAGAGGAACAGCATCCCCCGCTCGGACAGGAACCCGTGCGCCGACCCGGGCTCGACGCCGTCGGCCTCGAGGTCGGCCAGCACGAACGTCTGCGGATACGCACCGCCTTCGAACCCGATCCCGGCAAGGTGGCGTACCGTGCTGTGCGCGCCGTCGCAGCCCACCACGTACCGGGCCGACACCGGCTCCTCGCGGCCGTCGGAGTGCCGCAGCGTCGCCACTGCGCCGTCAGCGGTACGGTCCAATCCGACCAGCTCGACACCACGGTCGACGGCAAGGCCCGCCGCGGCGAGATGCTCGCCCAGGATCCGTTCGGTGTCCGCCTGAGACAGGAACAGCAGATACGGGTACGCGGTGTCCTGCAGGCCCAGGTCGTACAAGGGCACACTGCGCTCCCGGCCGCGCACGTGCAGGCACAGGCGGACCGCCCGGTTGCCGGAGGCCACCAACTCGGCCGTCACGCCGAGACCCGCGAGAACCTCCAGGGTGCGGGGCTGAATCGCCAGCGCCCGGGACTCGTGGACGCGGTCAAGCGCCCGGTCGACCACCCGAGCCCGCACGCCGAAGGCGGCCAACTGCCCGGCCATCGCCAGCCCGGTCGGCCCCGCCCCGACCACCAACACCTCGACCGCGCTCATCAGCCGAGGACACGTCGAGGACACACGACCGTGGCCGCTACCGCCACCGTGCCGGCGGGGGCCATTGACCCGATCACGTACGCGATGCCGACCATCCACATCCCCCGACGCGATTCGCGACTGGCCCCTCGGGCCCGAGGATACCCGCTCAGGCAGCTGCGTGATCGATGATCAGCGACCACCCCAGTCCCGAGCGCGTGCGGTCAGCCGGGGCGCCCCCGCAGCATGGGCCGGGTCAACCGCCCGCCCATGGCGTCCCCGACCACCACCCCGGTCAGCACCAGCACGAGGAGGGCGGTGACCAGCACCGGGGGCCAGCCGCCCACCCACGGTGCCGCCGCCGCCAGCACCAGCAGCCAGAGCACCCGGTGCCACGGGACCACGCCGATGATCCGGTAGGTGAACAGGGTTCGCCCGAGCAGGAACAGCGCGGGCCCGCCGAGGAGCAGGACGGTCCAGCGCGCCGGTGTGTCGCCGGTGGGCCGCTCGATGACCAGGTCGAAACCGGCGGCGGTGCAGACGACGCCGGCCAGCATCACCAGGTGGGTGTACGGTGCCAGCCGGGTCGCCCGCCGGAGCAACTGCCCGGAGAACGTCCGCAGGATGGCGCCGGCCCCCAGGACGTAGATCTGCCAGAGCAGCAGCATGGCGACGAAGGCGGCCAGGAAGGCGGCCAGCCGGGCGCGGGTGAATTCCGCGGTGCTGATCTCCAGGGTCGGTACCAGGATGATGTCGCCGAGCGCCAGGATGACGAACTGCTGGTACCGCTCGCCCAGGTGCTCGGTCGTCTTCTCGTACTGCCCGACCGGTACCCGGCCGAGCCAGGGTGTGGGGTAGCGCGCCGCGGCCGCGACGTAGTCGATCGCCACCGCGACGGTCCAGAGCGTCCATCGCGGCGCGTCCGGCAGCAGCGCCCCGACGATCCAGAAGACGCCGGAGACCAGGAACCAGAAAAGGAAGCGTGCCGCACGCTCCTCGGCCTGACGCTGGTGCCGGTGCAACACGCTGACCAGCACCAGACCCCGCCACACGTGCGGGGTCACGTATCCGGTGGCGAAGATCAGCGCGTGGGCGTCGGAGGCCAGCGCCGCCGCCGTCACCACGGCACCGAGCATGGTCACCATCAGGATGGCCTGGATCGGACGCCGCTCGGGGTCGTAGAAGTCGGTGGTGGTCGAGGTGACCGACCAGGTCCACCAGACCGCCATCAGCATGAGGACGACCGGCCCGACGCCGGCCCACGAGTCCCGCTCGGCGATCAACATCGAGGTCAGCGCCAGGGCGGCCACGAAGACGACGTCGAAGAGCAGCTCCAGCAGGGTCGCCCGGGGCGACCCGTTCGGCCGGCGCACCAGCTCGGTGCTGCCTCCGGTCGTCATGCCCGGCCTCCCGTCGCCCGTCACACCCGGTCGCGGGCGACGTCGGCGCCGCGTTGCGCGCCGGCCGCCGGGCGTACGGCCTCCCGGGCGTCGCATCCTCGAGGATTATCGGTGCCGACGGGGTGGCCCGTCCCCGGATCAGCAATTCCGCCCGGCGGCCGGACTGCCGGCGGTGAAGGCTCGCCGCCCCGCCGCATGCTCCCCGCTACTCCCCATCTCGCCACGCGCCGCCACCGGATTCTTGATGCATTCAAGAAAGTAGAGCAAACTGCGCAGGGTGCCTACGACCTCGGACTTCGAGCGCATGCTGCGCGGGGCCGCGCTCCGCGTGACCCGTCCGCGGCTGGCGGCACTGACCGCGGTGCACGCGCATCCGCACGCCGACACCGTCTCGATCTTCGGTGCCGTGCGTAGGGAGCTTCCCGAGGTGTCCCACCAGGCCGTGTACGACGTGCTGCGTGCGCTGACCGCCGCCGGGCTGGTGCGGCGCATCCAGCCGTCCGGCTCGGTGGCTCGTTACGAGTTGCGGGTCGGGGACAACCACCACCACGTCGTGTGCCGGTCGTGCGGTGCCATTGCCGACGTCGACTGCGCCGTCGGCGAGGCTCCCTGCCTGACCGCGTCCGAGGACCAGGGCTTCTCGATCGACGAGGCCGAGGTCACCTACTGGGGCGTGTGCCCCGAGTGTCTCGCGGCACCAGCAACCAGTTGACAGAACGAGACATCAAGACAGGAGAAGGACCGACGTGTCTGACAAGAAGGCCGCGACTGAAAGCGTCAGCGAAAGCGAGAACCCAGCAATCCCCTCCCCGGCTCCCAAGCCGACCCGGCGGCCGAGGACCAACCAGGACTGGTGGCCGAATCAGCTGAACCTGCAGGTTCTCCACCAGCATGCGCCGCGAGCCACTCCGATGGGCGCGGACTTCGACTACGCCGAGGAGCTCAAGACCCTCAAGGTGGAGGAGCTCAAGCAGGACATCCTCGACGTGATGACGACGTCGCAGGACTGGTGGCCGGCCGACTACGGCCACTACGGGCCGCTCTTCATCAGGATGAGCTGGCACGCCGCCGGCACGTACCGCATCGAGGACGGCCGTGGCGGTGCCGGCGACGGGGCCCAGCGCTTCGCCCCCCTCAACAGTTGGCCCGACAACGCAAACCTCGACAAGGCCCGCCGGTTGCTCTGGCCCGTCAAGCAGAAATACGGCCGGAAGATCTCCTGGGCGGACCTCCTGGTCTTCACCGGCAACGTTGCGCTGGAGTCGATGGGCTTCAAGACCTTCGGCTTCGGCTTCGGGCGAGAGGACATCTGGGAGCCCGAGGAAATCTTCTGGGGGCCTGAGGACACGTGGCTCGGAGACGAGCGCTACAGCGGCGACAGGGAACTCACCGGTCCTTTCGGTGCTGTGCAGATGGGCCTCATCTACGTGAATCCGGAGGGTCCCAACGGCACCCCGGATCCGCTGGCGTCCGCCCGGGACATCCGGGAGACCTTCCGTCGCATGGCGATGAACGACGAGGAGACGGTCGCACTCATCGCCGGCGGCCACACGTTCGGCAAGACCCACGGTGCGGGCGACCCCAGCTTGGTCGGCCCCGAGCCCGAGGGCTGCCCCGTCGACCATCAGGGCCTTGGCTGGAAGAGCACCTTCGGCAGCGGCAAGGGCAAGGACACGATCACCGCCGGGCTCGAGGGGGCGTGGACGCCCACCCCGATCACGTGGGACAACAGCTTTTTCGAGACGCTGTTCGGCTACGAGTGGGAGCTGACCGAGAGCCCTGCCGGCGCGAAGCAGTGGAAGCCGAAGGACGGCGCCGGGGCGGACGCCGTGCCCGACGCGCACGACCCCTCGGTCAGGCACGCCCCGATGATGGCGACGACCGACCTCGCGCTGCGGGTCGACCCGATCTACGAGCAGATCTCGCGGCGTTTCCTAGAGAATCCGGACGAATTCGCGGAGTCGTTCGCAAAGGCGTGGTACAAGCTGTTGCACCGCGACATGGGACCCGCTTCGCGCTACCTCGGCCCGTGGGTTCCGGAGCCGCAACTGTGGCAGGACCCCGTCCCGGCGGTCGATCACGAGCTCATCGCGGACGAGGACATCGCTGCCCTCAAGGCCAAGCTCCTCGCGTCGGGACTGTCCATCTCGCAGCTCGCCTTGACCGCGTGGGCGTCGGCGGCGAGCTTCCGCGGCACCGACAACCGTGGCGGGGCCAACGGAGCGCGGATCCGCCTCGAACCGCAGAAGAACTGGGAGGTCAACGACCCGGCCGAGCTCGCCACGGTGCTGCAGACCCTGCAGCAGATCCAGCAGGAATTCAACAACTCACAGTCCGGTGGGAAGAAGGTCTCGCTTGCCGACCTGATCGTCCTCGGCGGATGCGCGGCCGTCGAGCAAGCGGCCAGGAACGCCGGGCATGACGTCACGGTCCCGTTCGCACCGGGGCGCACGGACGCCTCCCAGGAGCAGACCGACGTGGAGTCGTTCGCCGTGCTCGAACCGAAGGCAGACGGGTTCCGCAACTACCTGCGAGCCGGAGAGAAGTTGTCGCCGGAGACCCTGCTGCTGGACCGGGCCAACCTGTTGACGCTGACCGCTCCCGAGATGACGGTCCTGATCGGCGGCATGCGGGCCCTGAACGCCAACGTGGGGCAGGCACGACACGGCGTCTTCACCGACCGGCCCGAGACGTTGACGAACGACTTCTTCGCGAACCTGCTCGACATCGGCACGGAGTGGAAGGCAGCCACCTCGGCCGAGAACGTGTTCGAGGGGCGGGATCGCGCCACGGGCGAGGTCAAGTGGACCGCCACCGCCGTTGACCTCCTCTTCGGTTCGAACTCCCAGCTCCGAGCCATCGCAGAGGTCTACGCCAGTGACGACGCGCAGGAGAAGTTCGTCCAGGACTTCGTGGCGGCGTGGGTCAAGGTCATGAACCTGGACCGGTACGACCTCGCCTGATGCGACGGGGCTGCAACGCGCCGGCCTGCCAGCCGCGCTGCGCTTCCATGATCTCCGGTACTCCGACGCCACCGGGCTGACGAGGTACCGGAGATGACGTGGGCGGGCAGCTCGCCGCTGCCCGCCCACATGAACCGTCAGAGCTGGCCGAGCACGGCGAACGGGTCGGCGCCGTCACCGCTGTCGACGGCGACGATCCGCCGCCGCAGCGTGAACGTCTCGCCCGGTGCGAGGGTCACCTGACGCTGACTCATCACCCAGTTGTACGCGGCGTACGCGACGAAGCTGGTGTCCTCGTAGAGCAGTCCGTAGGTCTGCCGGTCCGAGCCGGTCATGCCGATCCAGGGCGCGGTGGGCGGGTAGTCGGCCGGGGTACCGCTGGTGATGGTTCCGTGTCCGGCGACACCGCTGCGCTGACCGGCGCCGTCGTGGTCGAGGGCGTCGCCCGTCCAGAAGCTGCGCGGCACCGTGCCGAGGTTGGTGAAGACGCTCTCCGCCGCCACCCACGGTTCATTCGGCCGGATGGTGTACGTCGTGACGACCTGGAGGTCGGGCAAGGCCGTGCTGGTGCCCATGGCTCGTACGCTCGCCACCGGCGCCGTGGCGGAGAGCACCTCCACGGCGGTGGACCGGACGGTGCGCTGCTGCCAGGCGTTGCCGCCGCGGGGCTGGGTCGCCGAGGCGTACGGCAGGTTGATCCAGTCGAGCTGGTCGAGGCGTCCGACCGCGGCCAGGTCCAGTGGCTTGCCAACGGTGACCCCGGACAGTTGCGGGTCGTCAGTGCCGGCCGAGACGGCCAGGGCCACCAGGTCGTTGCCGAGTACCAGGTCGGACGTTCCGGCCTCGGATTGCGGTCCGGGGACGATGCGACCGGTGCCTGCCCTGGTCGATGCCCGGTGCAACCGCAGGTCGAGCTCTGTCGGTATGCCCTGGACCACCGTCACCGGGTGGCTCACCGGCTCATAGCCGACGCCGTTCACGGCAACGGTGTAGTTGCCCGGCGGCGCGAAGGCGAGGACCTCCCCCGACGGGTCCGTGGTACTCGCCACCAGCTGGCTGCCGTCCGTCCTGGTCACGGTCACCTGCACGTTCAGCAGCGCCGCGCCGGTGGCCGCGTCGGTGACCCGACCGACGATGCCGTCGCCGGCGTCGATCCGGTACGCCCCCGGTACGCCGTCGCGCACCTCGAACGCCGCGATCGTGTACGCCGGTGAGGCGGCATCGCGGGCGCTCAGCACGATGCGCAGGTCCGCGCGCCAGCGCTTCTCCGTGACGTCGCAGATCACGTAGCCGCGGTAGCCGCCGTTGTAGAACTTGACGTGCGGGTTGGCCGCGAGGCCGGCCCGGACGTCGGCGTCCCAGCCGGCGCCGAAGGAGATCGACGTGCCGACGAACTCGGTGGCGATTGTCTTCGAGCCGGGGTCGGCGAAGTCGGTCTTCAGGTCGTTGACCCAGTGCGTGTGCCAATCCCCGCTGAGGACGACGGGATTCGGTACCTGGTGCGTGGCGATGAAGTCGAGGATGCGGGACCGTGCCGGTGGGTATCCGTCCCACTGGTCGAGGTTGACGATCTGCCCGGGCCCGAGGTCGTAGTCGAAGGCAGCCATGATGGTCTGCTGGGCGACGACGTTCCAGCGCGCCTTCGACCGGAGCAGCCCGTCGAGCAGCCAGCTCTCCTGTTCGGGGCCGGTCATGGTGCGGGTCGGATCGAAGACCTCGCCGGTCGGCTCCTTACGCCCGTCGCCGAGCGCCTGGTCGCTGCGGTACTGCCGGGTGTCGAGCACGCTGAACTGGGCCAGTCGCCCGAAGTTGAGCCGGCGGTACATGAGCATGTCGGGCCCGCTGGGGCGCTGCTCGGGGCGGAGCGGCAGGTGCTCGTAGTAGGCCTGGTAGCCGTTGGCGCGGCGCTCCAGGAAGGGCCGGCCGTCGGCCGGGTTGGGCGGGATGGGGCCGGCGTAGTTGTTCTGCACCTCGTGGTCGTCCCAGGTGAGGATGAACGGGAACCGGGCGTGGGCGGCGCGCAGGTCGGGAGAGGTCTTGTAGAGGGCGTGCAGCCGACGGAACTCGGTCAGGCTGCCGTTGGTGGTCTCGTAGATGTAGTCGCCGAGGTGGATGACGAAGTCGAGGTCCTGTTCGGCCAGGTCCCGGTAGGCGGGAAAGGGACCACCCACCCAGGACTGGCAGGAGACAAAGGCGAACCGCATGTGGTCGGTCGTGTCGCCGGGCGGCGGCATGGTCCGGGTACGCCCGGTGCGGCTGTACACCCCGTCGGCCCGGAAGCGGTACCAGTACCAGCGGCCAGGGGCCAGATCGCCCACGAGCACGTGCAGCGTGTGCGCCGAGTTCGGCGCCGCCGTCACCTCAGCGGACCGGACCAGCTGGCGGAACTGCGGGTCGCGGGCGACCTCCCACTGGACCTGGACGGGATCTGGCGGCATGCCGCCGTCGGCCGCGTTCAGCGGATCCCGCACCAGCCTCGTCCACAGCACGACGCTCTCGTGGTCCGGCTCGCCGGACGCGACACCGAGGGCGAACGGCGCCGGATCCAGTTCGTCCGCGTATGCCGCGGGGAGTTCGGCAACCAGTTGGCTCACGGCAACCATGCCGGCGGTACCGCCCGCGATGGCCAGGAACCGTCGCCGGCTGATGGGGGATGCGTCCGCCACTGCCACACCTGCCTTGATCGAGACGTAGTCGTCCCGACAGCGTCGACAGTCCGGCTGCCCGGCCAATGACGATCATGTGAAGGGCAGCGGTACGGCGGGTGGCAAACCCCGCTCGACGTGCCTGGATTGTGGATTGCAAAGACGTACACCGATTCAGCGGCTTACCTGCTGGGCCACTGAGGGCAGCCGCCGGGGCCGCCGAGGCGGGACGACCCGCAGCGCGCGCGACATGAGTCCGGATGGCGTGGGGGCCGGGGCGGCGGTGCCGCTCCGGCCCCCACGACGAGCCGTGCCTACCGTACGGTCAGTGGCACCTCGATCTTGTCGACGTCGGGTGAGTAGACCGGCGTCGTGCTGTCGATCTCGATCGTGTTGGCGCCGGCGTGCAGCTGCAGGGCCACGGTCAGGGTGGCCGGGATGTCCCAACCACCGCTGGGCGGGAAGGCCAGCGTGACGGCGTTCTGGCCGTTGGCCGAGACGGTCGCCGAGCGCGGGTCGTTCGTGGTGTAGCGGATGTTCACCTGGTAGGTGCCCGTCTTCGGCACGGTGACGCCGTTGATGCGCAGCGCGCCGCCGTTGTAGAGGCTGCCGACCTTCGCGGCGCCGGAGCAGTTGGCGCAGCCGGCGACCGAGGCGCCACGCGCGAGGCTGTTCGTGCTGGCCTCCGCCTCGTAGCTGGTCATCTTGACGGCCCCGTCCTTGGGCGTGACCTTGAACAGCCGGGAACCGTGCGACGGCAGGGTCGCTGCGATGCTGCCGTCGTAGACGCCGAGCTCCTTGTGCTGCCACAGGTCACGGACGGTGGCTTTGCCGCCGAAGCCGAAGCTGCTCCAGTTCGCGCTCACCTGTGCCGGGAAGCTGCCCATGTTGAACAATGCGATCGTGTACGTGCCGTCGCCGTTCTTCATGCCCCAGACCTGCGCGGAGCCGGTGGGCGTCACCGGGCGGGCCGGGATGCCCTGCTGGTCGACCGCGATCACCTCGCGGTTCGTGAGCAGGGATAGGCCGTAGGCGTCGAGCTTGGTGAGGTCGTCACCGGCGTAGAGCGGGGCCGCCGAGATCGCCCACAGCGTCATGTAGCTCTGCCGCTCGTCCTCGGTGATGCCGTCCATCTCGCCGTTTCCGACGTTGAGCGAGTCGAGGTTGTTCCAGCCGCCGGGGCCGGCCCAGGGCGTCCAGCCGGGTACGTCGTCCCACCGGATCTTGACGGAGTTGTTCCAGGTCACCAGGGTGTCGCAGTAGCACTCCACGTCGGTGTCGATCCGCCAGCCGTTCGAGTACCGCTTCCAGTCGGCGGCGTAGTTCCGGTCCAGCGACCAGGACAGGAGAAACTCCATCGGGCGCCCGGTCTTGGCGATGGCCGCCTGCCAGGCGGCGACGTCCGCGACGTTGTTGTAGTTGTCGCCGCCGCGGAACGAGCCCGGCCCGACGCCGTCGAACTTGAGGAAGTCGTAGCCCCAGTCGGCGATCAGCTGTGCCTGCGAGTCGATGTACTTCTGGGCGCAGGGCTTCGAAAAGTCGATCTTGTATGAACTGTCCCAGCCGTTCGTCGTACGCAGGTCCGGGTACACAATGTCGGCGGTCGTGCATGCGGGGGCGTTCCAGATCGGCGTCGTGCCGTTGTTGTACGCGGGCTTGGCCAAGCCGACGGCGAGGTAGATGCCGGCCTTGAGGCCCTTGGCGTGAATGTAGTCGGCCACGTACTGCATGCCGTGCGGGAACCGCTCGGGCGCGGCGATCTCGCGCCCGTACTGGTCGAAGTTCGACGTCCAGTTGTAGGTGTTCGACCAGCCGGCGTCGATGTTGACGTACTCGTAGCCGTACGGCTTGAGCCTGGTGGCGAGCGCATCGACCTGCGGCAGCAGGTTGGCCTCGTTGAGCCAGCTCGCGCCCCCGTTCGGGTTGAGTCCGGGATAGTTGCTGGCCTGCAGGCTCCAGCTGCTCCACCCCATGTAGGGGCGGTCCGCGATCCCCTGCGCGGCCGCCGCGGCGGCCGCCTTCTGCGCGGCCGCGCGGTCGGCGGCCGACGGGTCCTTCGTGGTGGCGCCGGGCGTCGCGCTGCCCGGCGCGGGGCTCGGCTTCGGACCGGGTACGGCAGTCTGCGTCTTCGGGCCGGGTGCGGCAGCCTGCGCCGGGATGGCGCCCGCGCCGAGGGCCACGGCGAGGGTGGCGGCAAGTGCCACGCCGGTGCGGACCCGGCTCTGGCGCCGGGCTGGGGGTTCGACTCGCTGCGCGGTGGCACGTAACGGTGACTTCACAGTCACACCTCCTGGTTGGGGGGAGCCGGGGGTGGTGCCTGTTGCGACATCGCCCGCCGGGGGCCGGATGGCGCCGGTGGGTCAGGGAACGACGAGCGACTGAATACTCACGGCAGCCGCTCCGCGCGCCCACTCCTCGAGAGGCAGCGGCCATTGCCGCTGGGGGCCGCGGCGAAGCGAACCCGCGCCGGAGTCGGGATACATGGAGGAAACCTAGAATCAATAATTAACTTCGTCAAGCATTGATTTCCCCAAGTCCTCCGCTCGGCGCCCGCTTCCGGCCGGCACTGTCGAGTTCGATGCGCACGTCGAAGCAGGACCGGAGGATGATGTCGGGCGTCTCCTGGCCGCGCTGGACGATGCTGTTGTCCCGGAAGCGGATCCCGCGTGTGCTCTTCGCGTCGAGCGCGGGCACGCCGTCGAGCACGAACTGGTTCTCCGTCACGAGCACGCCACTGTGGACCGCACGTCTCTGATCGCACTGGGTGTTCCTCGGATCGAGGTGGATTGCCGGTCCCCCCGGTTCGACGAACTCGTTGCCGCGGATCGTCACGTCACGCACTGGCCCGGACTCCCACCATTCGGCGGCGTCGCCGGAGACGTAGATGCTGGCCATTCCCGTGTGCTCGAAACGGTTTTCCTCGATCAGCACGGCACGGCGGCTGGTCACGAGCACTCCGCGCGTGGGGACGTTGCGGAAGATGTTGCGGACGATCTGCACGGTCGGCGTCCGAGTGACGTTCTCCACGGCGGTCCACCCGACGAGACCGTCCGGCAGCTCCCGTCGAAGAGGCAGTCGCGCACGACAGCTCGTCCCGAGCAACCGGAGAACTGGGATGAAGTCGGCGAAGCCGGCGCTGTGCCGCCCGCTGTCCGGCGGAGCCTGGAACTGGCACCCCTCGACGGTGACGTCCCGGCTGGTCTGCGCGGCCACGCCGAAGCCGTGCAGGAAGCGGAACCGCATCCGCGACAGCGTCACCTCGGCACTGTCGAGCACGAGCGCGCCGGGGTGGTCGCGGGTCGTCGACCGCATCGAGTAGACCAGTCCCAGGTCGGCCGGTTCGTCGGCGTACTCGTAGTCGATCCGGATGTCGCGCTCCCCCACCACCCGGATCGACCGGACGTCCTCGAAAAGGGGTTCGGGCCGCGCCACGTCCGCTGGGTGGCGGGATCGTGGACCTGGGTGTACGCGAGCGCGTCGCGCCCGGACCAGGCGACGACGCCGCGGGCACCCGGATCAGGCGGTAGGCCCGGCCTGCAACGACGCCCGCGCCGACCACGGTGGCATCGACGACCGTCGGCACCGCGAAGTCGAACTCGAGCCCCTCGATGCGTACCCGCTGCGAGTCGAGGACGGCGAAGGTCGTCTGGAGCCCGTGCAGGACGAGACGGGCGCCCTCCCCGGCGATGACAAGATCGTCCGTCGCCTCCACGAGCAGCGCCATCGACTTGACGCGGTGTCGCGGGTCGTCCCCCACCGTGTTGGACACGTACAGCTCACGTCCGTGCGCGCGGTCCGGCCACAGGTGGTAGGCGCCCGGCGGGAAGCGGAGCCGCACCGGGCCGGCCGCGGCCCGTGCGGCGCGCAGCGCCGCCCGGACGGCGGGCGCGGCGTCGGTGTGCGGCTGGTCGGGAAGCGCCCCGAAGTCGGTGACGTCGAGCAGTGCCGGCATGTGCGTCACGCCCCGGCCCGGGTGACGGGCACCGCCATCGCTAACCTGCCTCCGGGACGAAGTCGAAGCCGAGCCGCACCCGGGCGGCGCGGTACTGCCCGGACGACCGGACCGGTGGACCGCAGCTCGCCGAGCCGAGTCCGGTGACGCCCGCCGCCAGGTGCACCCACAGGAGTCCCGTCTCGTCCAGCTCCGCCGCGTGCCGGGCGCGCTCGAGCTGCTCGGTCGACCAGGGCCGCACCGCGACCTCGAATGGCTGGGCACCCTCGATGCGCAGGCCGCCCTCGGGCCCGGTCAACCGCAGCCAGCGCACGTCGGACCGGTTGCCGTTCTCCTGCGGCACGACGTACGGGACCTGCGCGTCCCGGACCGTCATGCGGTGCCGGCCATACCAGTTTGCGGAACGCGAGTCGGGGTAGCTCTCCCCCGGTCCCAGCCCGAGCCATTCGAGCTCCGCCGCACCCGGATCGGCGCAGCGCAGGGCGAGGACGACCCCCAACCGGGGTAGCGGCAGCCGCCACTCGCCACGGCGCTCGATCACGACGTCGAGCCGGAGGCGATCATCCCGGGCCGTCCAGTGGCAATCCACGTCGAATCCGCTGTCGATACCGGGGGAACCGTAGCGCGCGACGCGTCGTACGGACGCCTCGCCCAGTTGAACCTCGACCGTACGATCCACCAGGCGATCGAAGCCCGCCGCCCGCCAGCGGGTTTCCAGCGACACCTGCGCGCCGCGTCCCGGGTACCGGTCGTTTTCCGTCGGCGCGCGCCAGACATCGAGGCCGACCTGCGCGACCGCGAACGGACCCAGCGCCTTCGGTCGCGCCGCGTGGTCGAACCGCCCGTCCAGTGTGGCCGGACGGGGCTCTGCCGCCGGTGGCAGCGGCTCCGCCTCCCGTGACGGAGCAGCGGCGCGGCGCCGCTGTTGCGTCCGCGCCAGCACGTGCCCGGCGTCCACCCCGGGGCGTGCGCTCCCGGTCGCCGCCGTGACCGTCAGCCACAACTCCCCGCCCGCCGGTGCGTCCCGCTCCGCCCGGCGTACGGCAGGCGGGAGCGTGACCCGGGACTCCGACAGCGGCCCGACCACGATCCGGTCCAGCCGTCCCGCGTCCATCACCTCGCCGTCCAACTCCAGGAGCCAGCGGAAGTCCACCTCTTCAGTGGTGGAGAAGCTCCAGCGGTTCCGCACGCGAAGCTGGTCCCCGTCCAGGCGCATCCGCACCGGCGCGACGACGGCCGCGAGCTCCGAAAGTCCCGGCGATGGGGTCCGATCCGGGAAGAGCAGGCCGTCGATCACGAACGAGCCGTCGTGTACGGGCTCGCCGAAGTCCCCGCCGTAGCGGTAGGTGCGGCGTCCGTCCGGGCCTTCGCCGGCCAGGCCATGATCGGTCCACTCCCAGACGAAGCCGCCCGCCAGCCGCGGATACGCGTCGACGATCGCCTCGTAGTCGGCCAGCCCGCCCGGCCCGTTCCCCATCGCGTGCGCGTACTCGCACATCAGCATCGGCAGCCCGCGTCGGCGAACGTCGCGGGCGGGGTCGGCGAGCGCGGGCTCGTCGTGCCGTCCGATCGCGTCCAGCTCGTCGAAGGTCGGGTACATCCGGCTGTAGACGTCGACCGCCTCGCATTCGACGTCCTGCTCGTAGTGGATCGGCCGGCTCGGGTCACGATCCGACGTCCACCGGGCGTTCGCCGCAAGGTTGACGCCCCACCCAGCCTCGTTGCCGAGCGACCACATCACGACGCTCGTCGAGTTCTTGTCGCGCTCGACCGTTCGCCGCATCCGGTCGAGGTACACCTCGCCCCAGGCGGGGTCGTCGGAGGGGTTGCCCCGCCAGTCCACCAGCGAGAAGCCGTGCGTCTCGAGGTCGCATTCGACCAGCACGTACAGGCCGTACCGATCACAGAGCTCGAGGAAGTACGGGTCGGGCGGATAGTGACTGGTCCGCACCGCGTTGACGTTGTGCCGCTTCATTCCGATGACATCGCGCTCCAGCGCGTCCCTGGTCAGCGCACGCCCGGACCGGGCATCGAAGTCGTGCCGGTTCACCCCGCGGAACACCAGTGGCGCGCCGTTGAGCAGGAGCCGGCCCCCGTCGACGCGGACCGTGCGGAAGCCGATGTCGGCCGAGATCGTCTCGGCCCCGGTGGCGACCAGGACCCGGTAGAGCCGCGGCAGCTCGGCCGACCACGGTTCGACCGACGGGACGCGGATGGTCTCACCGGCTACGCCGCGAACGCCGAGCTCGGCCAGCTCCACCGTCACCGGTTCGCCGCTGCGCGCCTCGACCCGCAGGAGGCCGTCGCCGGTGTGCTGGTCGTAGTCCGCGACGATGTGGACATCGTCGATCCCACCCGCGGGGCGGTGGAGCAGCGCGACCGAACGGAAGATGCCTGACAACCACCACTGGTCCTGGTCCTCGACGTAACTGGCGAAGCTCCACTGGTGCACCCGCACCGCCAGGAGGTCGTCGCCCCCGGTGAGTAGCTCGGTCACGTCGAACTCGACGGTGAGCCGGCTGCCCGACGCCCGACCGACGGGCGAACCGTTCAGCCACACCTCGAACCAGGAGTCGACGCCGTCGAACCGGAGCAGCAAGCGTCCACCGTCCCAGCCGGGCGGACGCCGCACGATTCGGCGGTACTCGCCGGTGGGGTTCGCCTCAGGCACGTGCGGCGGGTCGATGGGAAACGGATAGCGCAGGTTCGTGTAGGCGGGGGCGCCATAGCCGCACAGCTGCCAGTGCCCGGGAACCTGGATCTCGTCCCAGGTGTCCCCAGGATCCGCGGGGTCCTTGCCGGAAAGCGCGGTCGGCGACCACGCGAACCGCCATCGCCCGTCAAGCGAGAGCTCACCCGCGTCCGAGCGGGTCCGGGCCCGGGGCGGCTGCGCTCCGACGGGCGGCGAAATGATCTCGTGAACTCCGGTCACCGGTTGCTCCCTTCGCTGGTAGTCACCCCCCGCCTTCGCCGCTCAGGTCGCGCGGGCCGGCAGGCGAAGGCCCGACATGCCCCCGTCGACGGCGAGCGACGTGCCCGTCACCGCGCCGGCGGTCGGCGACGCCAGATACACCACAGCCTCCGCCACCTCCTGCGCGGTGACCAGGCGGCCGGTGGGCTGGCGGGCGGCAAGCTGGCGCTTCTCGGCCTGCGGGTCGGCGGCGTTGGCCAGCAGCCGGGCCACCCACGGCGTGTCCACCGTGCCGGGCGCGACGCAGTTGACCCGGATTCCCTCGCCGACCAGGTCGGCGGCCATGGCAAGCGTCAGCGCGTGTACCGCGCCCTTCGATGCCGAGTACAGCGCCCGCTTCGGCAGACCGGCGCCGGCCGCGATCGAGGAGATGTTGACGATCGCGGCCGCTCGGGATCGGCGCAGGTACGGCAGCGTGACAGCGGTGGCCCGGGCGACTCCGGTCACGTTCACGTCCAGGACGCGTGCCCATTGCGCGTCATCGTTGGCCTCGACCTCGCCGACGGCGGAGATCCCTGCGTTGTTGACCAGGATGTCCACCCCACCGAACGCGTGCGCGACCGACGCTATCGCCGCGGTGAGCGAGGCGCGGTCGGCTACATCGGCCCGTACCCCGTGGACGCGCGGGTCCTCGGGTGCTCCCGCCGGATCGAGGTCGAGCACCCCCACCCGGGCGCCGGCGGCGTGGAAGGCCTCCACACAGGCGCGCCCGATCCCCGAGGCGCCACCGGTCACCACTGCCACCAAACCGTCAAACAACAAGAGTGCTCTCGCTTTCACATCCGCCCGGTGGGATTGACGTCGAGGACGCCCATGCCGGGCCGTCGGGGTAGGAGTAGGTGGCGATGCTGTCATGGCTCATTTCGGCCGAGAAGCCGGGCTGGGTCGGCGCGACGTAGTGGCCGTTGCGGACGATCGCCGGGGCGAGGAAGTGCTCGTGCAGGTGGTCGACGAACTCGAGGACCCGGTTCTCGGTCGTTCCCGACACGGCCACGAAGTCGAACATCGACAGGTGTTGGACGAGCTCGCACAGGCCGACGCCGCCGGCGTGCGGACACACCGGCACACCGTACTTCGCGGCCAGCAGCAGGATCGCGACGTTCTCGTTGACGCCACCGACCCGGCACGCGTCGATCTGCACGAAGTCGACCGCGCCCGCCTGCAGCAACTGTTTGAACACGATCCGGTTCTGCGCGTGCTCACCGGTCGCGACCCGGATCGGCCTGCCCTCAGGCGCCGCGGTGGCCAGGGCGGCGCGGATCGCGGCGTGGGCGAGCACATCGTCGGGGCTGGTGGGCTCCTCGATCCACCACGGGTCGTACGGGGCCAGCGCCGTCATCCACTCGACCGCCACTCCGACGTCCCAACGCTGGTTGGCGTCGACCGCGATCCGGATGCCCGGGCCGACGGCCTCGCGAGCGATCCGGAAGCGGTGGACGTCGTCGGACAGATCAGCGCCGACCTTCAGCTTGATCTGGGTGAACCCGTCGGCCACGGCCTGCTTCGCCAGCCGGGCCAGCTTCTCGTCGTCGTACCCGAGCCAGCCGGGTGAGGTGGTGTAGGCGGGGTACCCGCGGGCCTGCAGCGTTGCGATCCGCCCGGCCCGGCCGGGCTCGGCGTCCCGCAGGATCCGCAACGCCTCCTGTGGGGTGAGCGCGTCGGTGAGGTAGCGCCAGTCGACGAGATCGACGATCTGCTCGGGGGTCAGGTCGGCGAGATAGCGCCAGACAGGTCTACCGGCACGCTTGGCGACCAGGTCCCACATCGCGTTGATGAGCGCTGCGGCGGCGAGGTGTACGACCCCCTTTTCCGGCCCGAGCCAGCGCAGTTGCGAGTCGTGGGTGAGGCTGCGGGCGAACGCGCCGAGGTCGAGAACGTCGGGATCGACGCCGACGACGAACGGAGCGAGCGCCTCGATCGCCACCCGGCAGATGTCGTTGCCGCGGCCGATGGTGAACGTGAACCCGTGCCCGTCGGGCCCCTCGTCGGTGCGCAGGACGACGTAGGCGGCCGAGTAGTCCGGGTCGGGGTTCATCGCGTCGGAGCCGTCCAGCTCGCGCGAGGTCGGAAACCGTACGTCGAAGGTGTCGACGGCGACGATCACGGCCATCAGGCGCTCCTCAGGAGCGAACGCTGCCGGCCGAGACCGTCGATTCCGACCTCCATCACGTCACCCGGCGCCAGGTACGGGAAGCGGCCGGAGAGCGCCACACCCTGCGGCGTGCCGGTGTTGATGAGGTCCCCCGGATCCAGGACGGAGTACTGGGACAGGTGCCACACCAGGTATGCCACGTCGAAGATCATGTCTTTGGTGGAGGAGTCCTGCCGAATGTCGTCGTTGACCCATGAGCGCAGCCGCAGCGCCTGCGGGTCGGTGATCTCGTCGGGCGTCACCAGCCACGGTCCGAGCGGCTGGAAGGTTTCGCACGACTTGCCCTTCGACCACTGCCCGCCCGACCGCGCGAGCTGAAAGTCCCGCTCTGACACGTCGTTGGACAGTACGAACCCGGCGATGTGCGCGAGCGCGTCCGCAGGGGAGGACAGGTACCGGGCGCGCCGGCCGATCACCACGCCCAGCTCGACCTCCCAGTCGGTCTTCGCCGATCCCCGCGGGATCAGCACGTCGTCGAACGGGCCGACCACGGTGTTCGGGGCCTTGTAGAAGATGATCGGCGTGGTGGGCGGCTGTGCGCCGGACTCGGCCGCGTGGGCGGCGTAGTTCTGGCCGACGCAGAGGATCACGCCGGGGCGCGCGATCGGTGCCCCGATTCGCTGTCGCGCGATGTCGATCTCGGGCAGGCCGGTCGCATCGCCTACGCGCCGGAGCCCGTCCGACGCGAAGAACGCCGGGTCGAGATCGGCGGCGACCGACGACAGATCGAAGTGACGGCCGTCGGCGTACAGAACGGGCTTCTCCTCCCCCACCGGTCCAACCCGCATGAGCTTCAAGAGCCAACCTCCAGACGATAGGTACGGATCGCGGTGCCGGCCGCGACGGCGGCCCGCTCGCCTGCCGACAGCTCGCTCAGGCAACTGCCGATCGCCTCCAGGGCAGCGGGGTACGAGGCGACGAGTTCGCAGACCGGCCAGTCGGAGCCGACCATGAGCCGTTCGGGACCGAACAGGTCCAGGGCGGCATCGACGTACGGCCGGATGGTGGAGACGCTCCACCCGGGGCCGGCCTCGGTCAGCAGACCGGACAGCTTCGCCACGACGTTGCCACAGGCGGCCAGTCCTGCCACGGCCGCGCGCCACTCGGCGAACCCCTCGGCTCCCGCGCCGATCCGCGGCTTGCCGAGGTGGTCGAGCACGAAGACGGTGCCCGGGGTGGCGCGCGCCGCCGCGGCGCTGGCGGGCAACTGTCCGACCCGGACGATCAGGTCGTAGGTCAACCCCGCTGCGCCGATGGTGGCCAGCGCCGCCCGCACGTCCGCGCGGGCGAGGAACGCCGGGTCGTCGACGCCCTGCACCTGGTCGCGGATACCGACGAGTTTCGCTGCGCCGGGCAGGCCGCGGTAGCCGGCCAGGGTGGCGGACAGGTCCGGATCGGTGAGGGACGCCCAGCCGACCACGCCCGCGATGTGCGGAGTGGCAGCGGCCAAGGCGAGGAACGCGGCGGTTTCGGCGGCGTCGCAGCGGCCCGCCTCGACCAGAACACCAGCCGCGACGCCTGCCCCCGCCAGCCGGGGCGTGAGGTCGGCGACCGTGTAATCGCGCCGGATCGCCGCCAGACCCGGCGCGGCGAGCCACGGGTAGTCGGCGGTCCACAAGTGGTGGTGCGCATCGACGATCACGGTGTGGGCACCTCCTCCGGCAGCAGGCCGTCCTTCTTCAGATCGGCCCACATGGCGTCCGGGATCTCCCATTCGAACATGTCGGCGTTGTCGGTGATCTGCTCTGGATCCCTGGCGCCGACCACGACGCTGGCGACGGCCGGATGGCCGAGCGGGAACTGGATCGCCGCCGCCCGCAGTGGCACCCCGTGCCGCTCGCACACCGCCCGGATCGCCAGCGCCCGATCGATCAGACTCCGCTCGGCCGGGGCGTAGTCGTAGTGGGCGCCCGGCGTCGGATCGGCGAGCAGCCCCGAGTTGTACACCCCGGCCGCGAGAACAGAAATGCCTTTCTCCAGGCACAGCGGCAACAGCTCGGCCAGCCCTGACTGATCCAGCAGCGTGTACCGCCCCGCGAGCATGAAACAGTCGAAGTCACCGGCCCGAGCGAGATCGACCAGCATCTCCGCCTGATTCATACCTGCGCTGACCGCGCCGATGTCGCCCCGCGCACGCAACTCGGCCAGCGCCGGGTAGGCCCCGCTCACCGCCTCGTCGAAATGGTGGTCCGGGTCGTGAATGTGCGCAATGTCGACCCGGGCCAGACCCAGCCGCTGCAGGCTCTCCGCGTGCGAACGCAGCACCCCGTCGAACGAAAAATCGAAGACCGGACTGAGCTCGCTCGGCTCCACCCAGAACTCCTGCTCCGGGGCACCGCCCGGCACGAGCAGCCGGCCGACCTTGGTCGACAGCGTGAACTCCTCGCGCGGCTTGCCCGACAGCACCGCGCCGGCCCGGCGCTCGGAAAGGCCGCAGCCGTAGAGCGGGGCGGTGTCGAAGTAGCGCAGCCCAAGGTTCCAGGCCGCCTCGACCGTGGCCCTGGCAAGCTCGTCGCCGACGGCGGTGAACAGTCCCCCGATCGGTGCGAGCCCGAAGCCCAGCCGGGTCACCTCCACCTCGGTACGCCCCAGCCGGACCCTTTCGGTCGCTTTCACGCGCCCTCCTGCGAACCGTGGATCAGTCGTGGGTTGACGCAGAATGGCGTGGTCACGCGACTCTCCTGTCCTCGACCGCGTCCCGGTCCCAGTCGATGCCGAGGCCGGGGGCGGTCGGCGCGAGAGCGTGGCCGTCGGCGACGGCGATCTCGGACCGGGTTACCGCCCGCAGCTGCGGGATGTACTCGAGGTACCGACTGTTGGGCACCGCGGCGCACAGGCTCACGTGCAGCTCCATGAGGAAGTGCGGGCACACTGCCACGTTGCACGCCTCTGCCAGGTGAGCGACCTTGAGCCAGGGGGTGATTCCGCCGACCCGGGCGACGTCGACCTGGATGATGCCCGCAGCCTGGCGGCGCAGGTATTCGGCGAACTGCCCGATCGAGTACATCGACTCGCCAACGGCGATCGGGATACTCGTCGAGTGGGCGAGCAGCTCGTGCCCGGCGACGTCGTCGGCAGGCAGCGGCTCCTCGAACCAGGCGAGCCCGTACGGTTCGAGCAGCCGCGCCCGGCGGATCGCCTCCGCGGTGGTGAGCGACTGGTTGGCGTCGACCATCACGTCGAGCCGGGCGCCCACGGCGGCTCGGACCGCAGCGATCCGCTCAGTGTCCTCCGCCGGGTCGAGCTTGCCCACCTTCAGCTTGACGCCCGGCCAGCCGGCCGCCTGGGACGCCTTCGCCCCGGCGACCAGCTCCTCGGTGCTGAGCTGCAGCCAGCCGCCCTCGGTGTCATAGAGCGGGATGCGGTCCTTGGCCCCGCCGGCCAGCACCGACAGGGGCAGCCCGGCGGCCTTGGCGCGCAGATCCCACAGGGCGGTGTCGACAGCGGCCAGGGCCAGTGAGGTGATCGCGCCGACGGCGGTGGCGCGGGTGCTGGCGTAGAGATCACGCCAAACCGCCTCCACCCGGGCCGCGTCCAGGCCGATCAGGCGGGGCACCAGATGGTCGCGCAGGAGCGCGAGCACAGCGGTGCCGCCGGTCCCGATGGTGTACGAGTAGCCGGTACCCTGCTGGCCGTCGGCCGTGCGGATCTCGACGAAAACCGTCTCCTGCTTGACGAACGCCTGCACCGCATCCGTGCGGACGGTCTCGACGGCGATATCGACCAGGTACGCCTCGGCATGCGTGATCGGGGACCTCACTGGCATCTCAGGTACTCCGCTGGTGGTGGTACGGAACACCGGCGTGCCCAGCCGGCCGTCGCCGGCCGCAGCGGCCTGGGCCTGCACTGCGACCGGCGCCGACCAGCTGGGCGCGGTGTCACTTGCCGTTCTTGTACCTGTCGTAGGCCTGCTGGTTCAGCTCCAGGTACCGCTTCAGGCCGACGCCGTCGAGACCCGACACCCAGGCGTCCCAGTCGGTGTCGATCTTCTTCGACCCCGTGATGAAGGCCAGCTGGCCCTGGTTGACATAGCTGTCGAGGTTGGTCTTCAGGGTCGCCAGCTCGGCGCTGACGCTCGGGTCTCCCCAGACCGAGGCCTCCGGGAAGACCTGCGCCTTGTCCTCGTGGCCCTCGTACAGCTTCGTCGCCTGGAACAGCCGCCGCTCGTACCCCGTGTCGGAGTAGATGTCCTGCGGGACGACCTGCGCATTGCGGAAGGCAAGGGTGTTGTTGTACTGCGCCAGCGCGGCCCACCGGACGTTCTTCGGGACGCTCGCGTCAGGCAACGGCTTGTACATCGGCGTGGTGTTCGGGTCGAGCGCGACGTCGCCGGGGCCGGGCTTCTTCCAGGCGACCCCCTCGGGTCCACCCCACGTCTGGAGCTGGCCTTCGTCGGTGTAGATGTAGTCGAGCATCTTGATCGCGGCGATCCGCGCCTCGTTGCTCGACTTGTTGGTCAGCATGAAGGTGTACCCGGTCGAGGTCGGGTAGTTGTATCCGGTGTAGCTCTTGCCATCGGGGCCGGTCAGCGGCGGCGCGGCGTCGTACTGCTTGTCCCGGCCGTCCTTGGAGCCCGGCGAGACGAAAATGTAGGGATGCAGCAAGGGCGAGGAGCCGATCTGGACGGCCGCTGGGTTGTTGCCGGTCGCCTGTAGTGCCTCGGCGTTCTGAGTAAACGAGGCCGGGTCGATCAGGCCTTCCTTGTACAGGGAGTTGATGTACTTCAGACCCTCGCGCCAGTTGGGCTTGTTGACCGGCGTGTCCACCTTGTCACCGTTCAGCACCAGCAACGACCGGACGCCGTTGTTCGCGCCGACCGGGTCGAAGGCGAACGCGCCCATCAGGTACGCGATCAGGGCGCCGTCCTGAGTGTCGGTGGTCATCGGGATCTCGTCGGCCTTGCCGTTGCCGTTCGGGTCCCGCGTCTTGAACGCTCGCAGGACGGTGCGCAGCTCCTCGGTCGTCTTCGGCATCGGCAGGTTCAGCTTCTTCAGCCAGGTGCTGTTGATCCACAGCTTGTCCGGGTACGTGCAGTGGAAGCAGTCGGCCCACTGCGGCAACGCGTAGATATGCCCGTCGGGCGCGGTCGACATCGCCTTGAGCGTCTTGTTGGAGTCCAGCGCCTTCTGGATGTTCGGCGCGTTCTCCTTGATCAGGTCCTCCAGCGGCACGGCGACGCCCTGCTTGCCCAGCTTCTGGACCTCGGCCTTGTTGAACCCGTCGACCCACGGGATCAGGAAGAACATGTCCGGGTAGTCGCCGCTGGCGAGCGCGACCTGGCGCTTCTCCTTGGCCGGCCCGGCGTCGTAGGTGGTGGTCTGCCACCGGAACTGGATCTTGAACTTGTCACTCATGTTCTTCGTGACCGGGTTCGTGTCCAGGTTCGTGTCCGCGTCGGCCGGCGAGAACACATCGATGATGACCTTGCCCTCGGGGCCCATTTCGGCCTTGGGGGCGTCGTCCTTGTCGCCGGAGGAGCACCCCGCTATCGCCAGCATCGTGGCGAGCGTGAGTGCGATGCCTTTTCTGTTGACGGAGCTCATTTTCATAATCCCTTCCAATCGTGAGTTACTGCTAACCCTTGACGGCGCCGACCAGCACGCCCTTGGTGAAGTGGCGGGCGATGAACGGGTAGATGATCAGTACGGGCAGGCTCGAGACGACGATGAGGGCGTACTTCAGGACGTTGGCGAGCTGTTGCTGTTCGAGCTGCTGCGCCAGGTCCCCGGCGCCGGGTCTGACCGTGGTGAGGAGCATGTTCCGGAGCACGATCTGCAGGGGATACAGATCGGGATCCTTGAGGTAGATCAGGGCGTCGAAGTAGGAGTTCCACTGGTAGATCGTGTACATCAGTGCGAGGACGGCCAGCAGCGGCTTCGACAGCGGCAGCACCACCGACCTGAGGAACCGCAGCTCGCTCGCCCCGTCCAGCGTCGCCGCCTCATAGAGCTCGTCCGGAATCGAGTGGGCGAAGAAGGTGCGCGCGATGATCACCTGCCAGACGCCGATCGCGTTGGGGATCAGCAGCGCCCAGCGGGTGTTCAGCATGCCGAGGTCCTGGACCACCATGTACGTCGGGATCAGGCCGCCCGAGAACAGCATGGTGAAGATCAGGGCGGTCATCAGCACGTTGCGCCCGAAGAACGCCTTGCGCGACAACGGGTAGGCGATGGCCACGGTCAGCGTGACGCTGATCAGGGTGCCGGCGACGGCGTAGATCAGCGAGTTGTAGTACGCCTGCAGGACCTGCGGGTTGCTCAGGGCGACCCGGTAGGCGCGCACCGAGAACTCGACCGGCCAGAACGTCACCCGGCCTGCGCTGACTGCGGGGGCGCTGCTGAACGAGCTGGCGACGATGTAGATCAACGGCAGCAGCACCAGCGCCAGCAGCACGGCAAGCATGAGCGTGACGACGACCAGGAACACGCGGTCGCCGAACGGCTCACGGATCTTCTGCGTGGCCGCCGGCTTGCGCCGCAGCCTGGACAGCCTCGATGTCGTCAGCGTGCTCATCGCCATAGTCCGTTCCCGGTGATCCGCTTGGCGGCGAAGTTGACCAGCAGCAGCAGGCAGAGGTTGACCAACGAGTTGAACAGGCCGATGGCGGTCGCCATGCTGAAGTCCGCGTTGATCAGGCCGGTCTTGTACACGTAGGTCGGGATGATCTCCGACTGCGCCAGGTTCAGATCGTTCTGCAGTAGGTAGGCCTTCTCGAACCCGATCGCCATCATGTTCCCCACGCCGAGGATCAGGACGATCACCGCGGTGGGCATGATTCCCGGCAGGTCGATGTGCCGGATCCGCTGCAGCCGGCTAGCGCCGTCGATCTTGGCCGACTCGTGCAGCGCCGGGTCGATGCCGGCGAGCGCGGCCAGGTAGATGACGGCCGAGTAACCCGCGGTCTGCCAGACTTCGGACCAGACGTAGATGTGCCGGAAGTAGTTCGGATCGCCGAGGAAGTTTACGGGCTCGGCCCCGAAGAGCCCGAGCCCGTCGTTCACGATGCCGAGCCGTGGCGACAGCACGAGGATCGTCATCGACACCACCACGACGGTGGAGATGAAGTAGGGCGCGTAGGTGACCATCTGCACGGTGCGCTTGAACCAGCCGTTGCCGATCTCGTTCAGCGCGATGGCAAGCAGGATCGGGATCGGGAAGCTCGCCAGCACCAGATAGAACGCCAGGATGAAGGTGTTCTCCAGCAGCGTGCCGAAGACCGGGTTGGTGAAGAACAGCTCGAAGTTCCTGAACCCGACCCAGTCACTGCCCCACGGCCCCTGGATGACGTTGTAGTCCTTGAACGCGATGACGGCGAAGCTGATCGGGATGTACTTGAAGATGACGAAGTACGCCACCGGCACGATCACCAGCAGGTACAGCTGCCAGTGCAGCCGCCAGGACCGCTGCGCCTGCGCCCAACGGCTACGCCGACGCTTCGGCGCGGTCCGGCGCCAGGGGGACCGGACCCGCGGCCGGGCCGCGTCAGCCGGCGGACTCGGGCGCGGCGTGGTGATCGTCATCAGGCCACCCGCAGGTCATCGGTGGCGGGTGGGGCAGCCTGCGCCGCGACGACGCCCGCAGCGGGCGTCGCGCCCAGCGGGTCGGCCAGGGCCGAGGGGCCGGTACGGATGCGGCTCGCTCGCCCGGGGAGGCCGCCGGGTTGGCCGGGGCTGCGTGACGGTGACCTCACAGTCACACCTCCTACTGGTGGGTGGGGGTGATGCCGATTGCGATGTGGCCGGCCGATGGCCGAGTTGACGCGGGTGGTGCCAGGGAACGACGAGCGACTGAAGAATCCGCGGTATTCCGGTGGGGGCCGGGGTTGCGGCTGGACCCGTGACGGTCCGGGGGAAACATGGCCGAAACCTAGGGCCAATATTTAACTTCGTCAAGTATTGATTTGGGCTGGCGTGGGTCCTACTCTCGGCGGCACTCATCTGCCCGTCGCCCACCACCGCCGAGGACTTGATGCCCCCTGTGTTGTTCGATCCCGATCACCGCCTGTGGCTGTTGTGCGGCCCGACCACCGCGTACGCCATCCGGCTCGCCGAGGACGACAGCGTGCGGAATGTCCACTGGGGAGCGATGCTGACGCTGGCCGAGGCGGTGAAGGTCGCCGAGCGCATTTCCCCGGCGGCGAGCAGTTTCGAGGCGGTGGCCGCGGTGGACGAACTGGCGGTGGAAGGCGGTGCCCGCTTCGGACCGCCCAGCCTGCTCGTGCGCTTCGCCGACGGCACCCGCGGCGTCCAGTGGCGGTACGCCGGCCACGACATCGACGGGGGCCACCTGCGCATCCGGCTGCACGACCGGCACTACCCACTGCGCCTCACCCTGCACTACCGGGTATGCGCAGACAGCGACGTGATCGAGCGGTGGACGACCGTCGAGAACCACGACGACCGCACCCCGATCACGGTGCTGCGCTGCGACTCCGCTGCCTGGGCGGCACCGCACCGGACGCACTACCGGGTGAGCCACCTCGTCGGCGGCTGGAACAGCGAGTTCCAGCTCCGACGCACCGACGTCGCCGTGGCCGAGACGGTCTTCACCAGCCGGCGCGGGATGACCAGCCACCACGCCAATCCCTGGCTGGCCGTAGACGACGGCACGGCAGGCGAGGAGCACGGCGAAGTCTGGAGCACCGCGCTCGCCTGGAGCGGCAGCTGGCGCATCGCCCTGCACCGGGACCCGGTCGGCCGCACGACCTGGACGGGCGGCTTCGGCCACGAGGGCCTGACCTGGTCGCTGGCCCCCGGCGAGGCGCTGGACACCCCGGTGTTCGCCGGCCTCTACACGGCGGGCGGGTTCGGGACCGCCAGCCGCGCCTGGCACGGGTACGTGCGCCGGCACGTGCTGTCCCACCCGAACGAGACGCGACCCGTGCTCTACAACTCGTGGGAGGCGACCGGGTTCGACGTGGACGAGGTCGGCCAGATGGCCCTGGCGGCGCGCGCCGCGAGCCTCGGCGTCGAGCTGTTCGTGATGGACGACGGCTGGTTCGGCGCCCGCACCGGCGACCACGTGGGCCTCGGCGACTGGGTGCCCAATCCGGTCCGATTCCCCAACGGGCTGCGCCCGCTCGCAGCGGAGGTGCGACGGCTCGGCATGCGCTTCGGCCTGTGGGTGGAGCCGGAGATGGTCAACCCGGACAGCGACCTCTACCGGGCGCACCCGGACTGGGTGCTGCACATGACCAACCGCGACCGCACCGAGCTGCGCAACCAACTGATACTCAACCTCGCCCGGCCGGACACGGCCGAGTGGACCCACGCCTGGCTCGACCGGCTGGTGGCCGAACACGACATCGACTTCCTCAAGTGGGACGCCAACCGGCCGTTCACCGAGGCCGGGTGGCCCGGGCACGGCGATCCCGACCGGCTGTGGATCGAGCACACCCGCGCGGTCTACCGGATCATGGACCAGCTGCGGGCCGACCACCCGGGCCTGCGCATCGAGGCGTGCGCCGGCGGCGGCGGGCGGGCCGACCTGGGCATCGTGGCCCGTACCGACCAGGTGTGGACGTCGGACAACACCGACCCGGTCGACCGGATCGACATCCAGCACGGCTTCAGCCAGCTCTACCCGGCCCAGGTCATGGGCGCCTGGGTCACCGACAGCCCGAACGCGGCCACCGCCCGGGAGACTCCGCTGCGGTTCCGGTTCCACGTCGCCATGGCCGGCGTTCTGGGCATCGGCGGCGACCTCACCGCGTGGACCGAGGACGAGCTCAAGGAGGCCGTCGAGCTGATCGCCACGTACAAGCGCATCCGGCCGGTCGTCCAGCACGGTACGGCCTACCGGCTGCGCGGTGACGGCACGCTGACCGCGGTGCAGTTCGCCCATGGCGACGAGCACGTGGTGCTCGCCTGGTGCCCGACCCGCCCCTACGGCCACGCAACCGCCCCGTTGCGGCTGGCCGCGGTGCGGCCCGAGGCGGTGTACCGGGACACCGACACGGGGGCGACGTACCCGGGTGCGGTGCTGCTCCGGTCCGGCCTGCCCCTCGACCTGCCGTCAGGCGACCACGCCAGCACGCTCGTCCACCTGCGGCCGGTGGGCTGAGCCAGGGCTCACGGCCGCATCCACGGATCAGGTTCGGGGCCGGCCGTGACGGGCTGAACCTGCACCCGTCACGCCAACAGGTCGCGCAGCCAGCGCAACTGGATCGGTGGCTGGAATGTCGCGCCGCCCTCGTGCCTGTTGTACGGCCAGATCTGAAGCTCCTTCGGGCCCGCGTAGTGGTTGTACGCGGCGAACACGGTCGACGGTGGGCAGACGTCGTCCATCAACGCCACCGAGTAGAGCGCCGGTGCGGTGGCCCGCGCCGCGAAGTTGACGCCGTCGAAGTAGCCCAGCGTGCGGAACACCTGCTCGATCCGGTCACGGTTCGTCGCGCAGAAGTCGGCCAGCTCCTGATACGGGTGAGCGTCGGTGATCTCGGTGGCGCGCCGGAAGTGGGTCAGGAACGGCAGGTCGATGAGCGCGGCCCGTACCTGGCGGTGCAGGCCGGCGACCGCCTGCGCGATGCCGCCGCCCTGGCTGGCGCCGGCGACGATGATCCGGGTGGGGTCCACGTCCGGGTGGGCGGCAGCCGCGTCCACCGCCCGCACCGCGTCGGTGAACAACCGGCGGTAGTAGTACTGCTCAGGGTCCAGCACGCCGCGCGTCAGTAGGCCGGAGTGCTGCGGCGTGTCGTCGCCAGGCAGGTCGGGGGTGTCGCCGTTGCCCTGCCCGCGGGAGTCCACCACGAGCACCGCGTACCCGGCCGCCGGCCACAGCAGCCACTCGTGGGGCTGGCCCCGGCCGCCGCCGTAGCCGATAAACTGCACGACGCACGGCAGCGGCCCGGCCACCTCCGCAGGGGCGAGGAACCAGGCGGCCACCCGCTGTCCCTCGTAGCCGCTGAACCGCGCGTCCTGCACCCGCACGCGAGCCAGCAACGCGTCGTACGGGGTGAACTCCGGTTTCAGCTCGTGCCGCGCCGCGTCGGACAGCGTCGCCCGCCAGAACGCGTCGAAGTCGTCCGGCTCGACGCGTTCCGGGCGGTAAGTGAGCAGCTCGGCGAGGGGTAGATCGAAGAGGGCCACGCTGTGCCTTTCCGGTTCAGACGGGCGACGAGGCAGGGCGGTGACGGGCGGATGAGTGCCGCCGAGACTAGGATTTCCGAAGGGCCGAAATCAATACTTGACGAAGTTAAATATTAAGCCTAGGTTAGGGGCCATGTATCACCAGGCGGACATGGTCGCGCCCGCGGTAACCGCCGTGTTCACCGCGGTGCTGACCGAAGGACCACTCAGTCGGGTCAGGCTCGCTCGCCGGCTCGGGCTGTCCTCCGCCGCCGTCACCAAGGCCGCACGGCCACTCATCGAGATGGGTTACCTGCACGAGCTGGCCGCGACCGAGCGTACGGGACCGGGTGCCGGGCGGCCGGCCAGCCCGCTGGCCGTCCGGGCCGACCGCGAGTTCTTCGTCGGTGTGAAGATCACCGCTGACGAGCTGATCGGCGTCGTCTGCGATCTGTGCGCACAGGTACGCACCGCGATCCACCGGCCGCTGACCGACCCCGACGTCGAGGCCGTCCTCACCGAGCTCGGCCACCTCGTCGACGAACTGCTCGACAGCCCGGGCGGCTACCGGGCGCGCACCCGCCGACTGGGGCTCGCCGTTTCGGGCGACGTGGACCCCACCACCGGCCTGGTCCGGTACTCGCCATTTCTGCGGTGGCACAACGTGCCGCTGCGCGAACGCGCGGAAAGGCTCACCGGGCTCACCGTCACGGTCGAGAACGACGTGAAGGCGCTGACCACCGCCGAACACTGGTTCGGCGAGGGCGTGGGCGCGGAGTCGTTCGCCCTCGTCACGGTGGGCACCGGCATCGGCTGTGGCCTGGTCATCGGCGGCCGGCTCGTCTCCGGCTCGCACGGCGTCGCCGGCGAGATCGGCCACATCGGCATCGACGCGAACGGCCCCACCTGCCACTGCGGCGGACGCGGCTGCGTGGAGGCCATCGCCGGCACTGATGCCATCGTCGGACAGGCGCGGGAACGCTCCGGCCGGCCGGAGCTCACCTTCGACGAAGCGGTGGTCCTGGCGCGCCGCGGCGATGAGCGCGTCGGCGCCGTCTTCGCCAGCGCCGGCAACGCGATCGGCTGCGGCATCGCCGCGGTCGCGAACCTGGTCGGGCCAGCCCGGATCGTGGTGTCCGGCGAAGGCCTGGCCGCCTACGACCTGTTCGAGACCCACATCCGCGCGGGCTTCGAGCGCCAGGCCTTCGGCGCCGCCGCCGAGTGCCCGTTGTCGATCCGCCCGCTGCCATTCGAGGAATGGGCGCGTGGAGCGGCCACGGTGAGCATCCAGGCGCTCGTCGCTTCCTGAATCCGCTCACCCTGTTGCGCCACGTCCGCGGGATCCGCCTCGTCGAGCTCGGTGACGCCACCGAGTGCTGCGGCTTCGGCGGCACCTTCGCGCTGAAGAACGCTGCGGTGTCCACCGCGATGCTCGCCGACAAGTGCGCCCGGGTACGCGAGACGGGCGCGGCGGTGCTCGCGGCGGCGGACAACTCTTGCCTGGCCCACATCGGCGGCGGCCTGGACCGCGCCCGCTCCGGCGTACGGGCGACCGGCCAGATCGTGGGCCTGGTGCCCGAGGCCGTCGCCGGGCTCGACCCGCGCGCCGCAGACCTGGGTCTCCGGTAGGTCGGCGACCAGCGACATCGAGCTGGACCGGGTGGAGGGGGTGCACGGACCCCGCCGACTGGAGGTCGTCCTGGTCCCCGACGACACCGCGACCGCATCCGGCCGCTGACCGAAGGCACGGCCGGGCCTGGGGCTCCCGGCCGCGCTTCAGACCCGGTTCTCCGCCAGCCGGCGGACAGCCGAGGCTGCGGCGCCGCGTGCCCAGTCCTCGAAGGTGTGCGGGCGCGTGACGATCCGGCAGCGGCTAGCCGCGCCGAAGGCGTGCTCGGCATATGCGGCACGCAGGTGTTCCTCGAAGAGGTCGAAGTCGCTCACCGCCTCGCCGCCGATGATGACGAGTTCGGGCCCGGCGAGGTTCACCAGTGTCGCGATCGCGGTGCCGATCACGGTCGCTGCCTGCTCGAACGTCCGGACGGCGATCGGGTCGCCGCTGTGCGCCAGGTCGACGACCTCGTCGATCGACAGATCGTTGCCGTGTCCGCGGGAGATCTCGGCGACGATGGCGGGGGTGCCTGCGACCGCCTCGACGCAGCCGCGGCGGCCACAGGGGCAGATCCGGTCCGGCGAGGTCAGCGGGAGGTGCCCGATCTCGCCCGCGACGCCGTAGGCGCCTTCGACGACCTCGCCGTTGACGTGTAGGCCGCTGCCGATGCCGCGGCCGATCGTGACGATCGCGAACGAGGCGGTGCCGACGCCGACGCCGAACCAGTGCTCGCCGATCGTGAGGGCTCGAACGTCGTTCTCGACCAGCACGTCGCGGTCGAGGCGGCCGGTCAGGATCTTACCGAGCGGCACATCGATCCAGCCCATGATCGCAGACTCGCGGACGATGCCGCTTTGCGCGTCGACGTCGCCGGAGACGGTGACCCCGACGGCGCAGATGCGTTCGGCTCGCACGCCGAGCAGGTCTACGAGTTTGGTCGCGGTCGCCTCGATGGCGTCAACGACGACGTCGAGCTCGGTGGAGTAGAGCGGGCGCCGGTCGCTGGCGAGGATGCTCGTCGTCAGATCGGTCGCGACGCCGACGATTTCGTCGGCATTGACCTTGATGCCGACAAAGACCAGCGCATCGGGAACGACCATGAGCGGGTTCGCCGGCCGCCCTGGCTGCCCGTCGCGCTGCGACTCGAGGTGGTCGGAGACGAGGCCGGCCCCGATGAGCGGTGCGACCGCCTTCGTGACCGCCGCTTGCGAGAGGCCCGTGAGCCGGGCGATGTCGATGCGGCTGATCGGGCCCCGTGTGAGGATGCTCTTGAAGACCTCGGCCGCCGCCGCGGACGCCCCTCGGAGAAGCGAGACTGCGGCAGCTGCTTCGTTCATTCCGGGATCCCTCTTGGTTCGACGCCGGTCAGGGCGTGGTCACGCGTCGTTCCGGACACTACGGTGGTCGGCGAGCGGGGCGGAACCGGCATGCGCCGACTCCGCCCCGGCATCGGTGTTACTCGGCCAGGACCTTCTCGGTCTTCGTCGCCATCTCCGGGAACACGTTCTCGTCACGATCGCTGTTGAAGTAGGCCTCGAAGAGGGGCTGCATCGTGTCGGCGGGCTCCTGGCCGTTGGCCGTCGGCAGCGCCTGGGAGATCTTGACGGTTGATGCTGACCGTGCTGCTGCTGGAGTCGTCGCTGTTCGAGCAGCCGGTGAGCGCTGTGACGGTCATGACGACGAGCGCTGGCGCCGATGCGATTCCCTGCGGTTTTACGAGTTTCCTCACTATGGGGGGTGGCGGGGCGCCGTCACTGACGCTCGGTCGGACAGTGTGGTGGGTTTGATGTGCTGGCGCGTTCATGCGCTCGGCGGCGAAGGTCGGAGGGCCGGAGCGAGACCTCACCGTGTGCCGGGAGCTCGAGTTCGAGCAGCCGGTCGCCGTGCTCGACGGCGATCCGGTGCGGGGCGCCGCGAACGTCGCGGATCACGGCGCTCTCGACGGTGCTGTCCGCCCACGTGACGTCGACCTCGAGTCCGCCGCGGGCGCGCAACCCCGCTACCCGGCCGCACGGCCATTCCGCAGGCAGTGCGGGCAGCAGCCGGATGCGGCCGTGGTGGCTCTGCACGAGCATCTCGGCGATCGCCGCCGTGAACCCGTAATTGCCGTCGATCTGGAAGGGCGGGTGCGTGCTGAACAGGTTCGGCAGGAGACCGCCCCACTCGGATCCGTCGACGGGGGCGAGCCTGCGGTGGTCGCGGTCGAATGCGGTGATCGCCTCGAGCAGTAGTGCTCGGGCTTCGGCGGCGTCGCCGAGCCGGGCTCGGAGCGCGATCTTCCACGCCCACGACCAGCCCATCGCCCCGGGTCCGCGGGCGTCGAGGAAGCGGCGCGCCGCGTCGGCGAGCTCGGGCGTGCGGACGGGGTCGATGAGATCGAGCGGGTAGAGCGCGACGAGCGGAGACAGGTGCCGATGGTGCGGGTCCTCGTCCGCGACATCCGTCGACCATTCGCGCAGCTGGCCGTCGGGGCCGGCCTCGAGCTCGGGGAGCCGTTCGAGGGCGGCGGCGAGGTCGCCGTCGAGCGGGTCGTCGAGGCCGAGCACGGCGATGGCCGAGCGGGCGCGCTCGAACAGCGCTTGGATGAGGGCGATGTCCGTCGTTGTCGAGACGCTGAGCGCTTCGGGCCGTCCATCGGGGCCGACGAACAGGTTCTCGGGCGAGGTCGAGGGGATGGTGCGCAGTTGGCCGGTCGCAGGGTCGTTGACGAGCCAGTCCAGGCAGAACAGCGCTGCCCCCCGCATGAGCGGCCATACGGTCTGCTCGAGCAGTTTGAGGTCGCCGGTGAACTCGTAGCGGTCCCAGAGGTTGTGAGTGAGCCAGACGCCGCCCATCATCCAGATCGCCCAGCTCGGGCCGCCGTGACCCATGCCGACCGGCAGGCTCCAGCCCCAGAAGTCGCTGTTGTGGTGGGCGACCCAGCCGCGGGCGCCGTAGAGGCGGGCCGCGACGTCGGAGCCGGTGCTCGCGATTCGCCGCACGAGTGCGGTCAGCGGGTCGGTCGAATCGTCGAGTCCGACCACCGGTGCCGCCCAGTAGTTCATCTGCGTGTTGATGTTGATCGTGTAGTTGGACGACCACGGCGGTCTGAGCTCGTCGTTCCAGATCCCCTGCAGGTTCGCGGCGGGGTTGCCCGAGCGTGACGACGCTGCGAGCAGGTAGCGGCCGTACTCGGCGAGCGCGGACGCCCGGAGGCCCTCGTCGTCGCCCTGGAGGATGTCGCGCTCGACGTCCCAGGTGCCGGCGCGCCGACCGCCGATCGCGAAGCGCGCCCCCGAGGCATGGTCCCGCACGTCCGCGAGGTGCTCGGAAAACCGCTCGTGCGCCGTCTGCCGCAGGGCGGCCGTCGCGTTCGAGCGCGCGCGCTCCCGGATCTCCTCGCGGGAGGAACTCCGCCAGTCGGCGCCGTCAGGGTCGGCCCACCACAGTCCGGCCCTGCTCGACGTCGAAAGAGCGATCAGCAGCCGGCTCGCCCCGCGGATCCGCAGGGTCTCGCCGGCGAACCCCTCGGTTCCGTCGCTTCGCACCGCGAGCGCCGCGGCCGCGAAGTGGTCGAAGCCGTCGGCCTCGAGGGCGAGGTAGCGATGAGCCGGCTCCACCGCCGGTTCGTGCAGGGGGGCACCGTCGACCGGCGCGACCACGTCGAGGGTGATACCGGTCGCGGCGGTGTCGCGTCCCGCCTCGCGAAGGCGCGCCGACAGGCGTACGTCGACGTCGAGCACCGGACGGTCGGCGAGGTACTCGACGAACAGGCAACCGGCGGGCGCGGAGACGAAGGTGCGGCGCGTGGCGGTGGCGCCGTCGATCGCGAGCGCTTCGGTCACGTGCGCCTCGTCGAGGTCGAGGATGCGGGCGGGCCGGCCTTTCGCGATGGCCGCGCCGTGCGTCTCGAGTTCCAGGTCGACGAACGGCAGGAACTCCTGGGAGTACGGGCCCTCGAAACTCATCAGGAGCGCTTCGGCACGTCGGAGGTCTCCGGCGTCGACCGCCGACCGGATCTCGGCGAGGCGTTCGGGTCCGGCTCCGCCAGCGACGAGATCGGCGAGCGCGTCGGCCGGCCCGTCGGGGCGGCCAGACCAGATGGTCGCGTCGTTGACCTGGATGCGGGTCTGAGCGCCGCCGAAGACCATCGCGCCGATGCGGCCGTTGCCGAGGGGCGTGGCCTCGACCCACTCGCGTGCGGGTTGCCGCCAGGCGAGGCGGAGCGTCTCGGCCATCACTTGATCCCGGAGAAGCCGATGGAGTTGACGATGCGCCGGCCGAAGACCATGAACAGCCCGAGCATCGGCAGGGCCGCGACGAGCGTCGCCGCCATCGCCTGCTGCGGTGGCCGCGTTTCGCGAGCCGTTGTTTCCAAGAGCGCCATTGGTCTTCCCGCTCCCGCATGTTCGACCTGTCGCGCCGTGCTCGACGGCGAGGTGCCCGATCTCGTCCTTCGCTTGCCGCGACAGCGTAAACATGATTAATTTACGGCGTCAAGTAACCTTCCGGTAGCCGTCCACGGAGGCCGTCACCGATGCTTTCCGGCACCGACGCCGTAATCGCCATCCGTGCCGGAGGCACGGCTTTCATCGTCGAGGTGCACCATCCCACCCCCCGAGTCCTGCACTGGGGAGCGGATCTCGGAGGCCCGACGGACGGCCGCAACGAGGAGCTTCGGCTCACCGCGGAATCCGCCATCCTCAACAACTCGCCCGACGAACCCAGGGTCCTGTCCGTGTGGCCGAGCGAGTACGACGGCTGGTCGGGCACCACCGCGCAATCGGGGAACGCGCAGGGGTACGCGACGACCCCGCGGCCAACGCGACCGCGCTCTACGGCACCGTCGCCCGCGACGGCTCGACGGCGTTGTTCACCTGGGTGCGATTCCAGACCTCCGCCCGGTCAGTCCGGTCGGGTCCGCTTCCCCGGACTCGACCGCACCGCCCGCTACCGGGTCGTCATCCGAGAGGAACTCGGCGCGGCGAGCCGGCACCAGGGGCGAGACCCCGAGTGGGTAGCCCGCGCCGCCGAACACCCGATCGAACTCTCCGGCGCCGTGCTCGCGGGGGCCGGCGTTCCCATGCCGACGCTCAACCCGCAGCAGGCGATGCTCATCGACATCGGAAGGATCTCATGAACGAGCCGACCATCCTCTTCGCCGGCGACAGCGTCACTGACTGCGGGCGGCGTGAAGACCCAGCCGGGCTCGGAAACGGGTACGTCCTCCGGATCGCCGAGACCCTGGGGAGCGAGGCGCACTGGCTCAACTGCGGGATCAGCGGCGACCGGAGCCGCGACCTCCGCGAAAGGTGGGACCGAGATGTGCTGGCGGCGCGGCCGGCGCTGGTGAGCGTGCTCGTCGGCGTCAACGACACCTGGCGACGCTACGACAGCGACGACCCGACCCCGGCGGCCGACTTCGAGGCGAACTACCGCGCGCTGCTCGAGCCACTCGCCGCCGACCGCGTCGGACTCGTGCTCATCGAGCCCTTCCTGCTCCCGGTGCGGGCGGAGCAGACCGGCTGGCGCGACGACCTCGAACCGAAGATCGCGATCGTGCGGAGCCTCGCGCGGGAGTATGAGGCCACGCTCGTGCCGGCGGACACGGCCCTCAACGCCGTCGGCGACGCAGCCGGCCTCGCGCCCGACGGCGTACACCCAAGTCATCGCGGTCACGAGGTGCTTGCGACGCTGTGGCTGGAACACGCGGCTTCCCAGTTGACGGCGGTGCTCCGACGTTGAGGTAACGCGCCGCCTCGCCCCATGCCCGAAGCTCGGTGCCCGCGAAATGATCGGCAGGACAGGGCCTCAGGCCGTGTTTCATTGATGGGCCGGGTCGGGCAGGTTGCGGTCGCCGGCGTGTCCCCCGCGACATCGCGAGCCCAGGATCCCCGAGACCGCCCCGACGCGTCTTCGGCCACCGGGGTAGCGGAGACGCCGGCGTGGCCTTGTTAGCGGGGGCTAGCGGACCACCAGCGTGGCCGTTGCCTGGTGGACCACCGAGCCGCTGGTGCCCGTGATGAGCATCGTGAATGTGCCGCGCGGAGTCCGGTTGGTGGTGCTCACCCGCAGGGTGGAGGCGCCGGAGGCGCTGACGGGGTTCGGCGTGAAGCTGGCTGACGAGCCAGCCGGCAGGCCGGCTGTCGACAATGCCACCGCGCCCGTTGACCCGCCGACCGCCGAGGTCGACACCGTGTAGGTGGCGGTGTGGCCCCGCAGCACGGTCGCCGACGACGGCGAGATGGTCAGCGAGAAGCCCGGTGCCGGGGTGACCACCAGAGTAATCCCGATCGAGTGGCTGGTCGAGCCGCTCGTACCCGTCACCGTCAGGGCGTACGTCCCCGGCGGCGCCGATCCGGAGGTCCCGATGGTCAGGGTGGCGCTGCCGGATCCGACGACAACCGACGGCGAGAACGATGCCGTCCTGACCGTATCCGGCACGCCGCCCAGGCTCATCGCAACCGTGCCGGTGAAGCCGTTCAGGCCGGTGACGCCCATCGTGTAGCAGGCGCTGGAGCCGGCGACGACGCTGGCGGAGGTCGGCGTCGCGGCGAGGCCGAAGTCGGGCGGAGCGGTCACCACCAACAGCACCACAGCCGGCCGGCTCAGCCCTCCGCTCGTCGCGGTGAGGGTCAGCGGGTAGGTACCGGCCGCGATCGTGGGCGCGGTGGTGACGGCCACCCGTGCGGAGCCCGTCCCACCCGCGACGGCGGCAGGGGTGATCGTCCAGGTGGCCTGTGTGCCGGAGAGGCCGCCGAGCGCGAGCGCGACGTCGTCGGCGAAGCCGTTCACGCCCGCGATGGCGACGGTGTACGTGACACCGCCGCCCGGGACGGTCATCGCTTCGGAAGGCGACGCCATCACACTGAAGTCGGGCGCCGTGGACAGCCATTGGTAGGCGGCGAGAGCGTCCACCCGGCCGTACCCGTACGTGTTGTCCGGCCCGAGCTCCCCCAGGTCCACCGCGGTGCTCTCCAGCGCGCCCTGCTGGCGGTCCGCGTTCAGATCCGGGAACGCGCCGAGCAGCAGGGCGAGCACACCGGCGACGTGCGGCGCGGCCAGCGACGTGCCGGACGCGTCGCGATAGCCCCCGTACAGGTCGGTGGTCCGAACGCCGACGCCGGGCGCGCTGAGCCGCGGCGCGATCGCCTGGTCACAGGCGGACGGGCCGCGACTGCTCGAGGGATCGATGACCCCCGCGTCGTCGGCGGCACCCACGGCGAGGGCTTCCGGGTTGTTGGCCGGGCTGAGCACGGTGGAGGGATCGGGCCCGTAGTTGCCGGCGGAGAACACCGGCATGATGCCGGCCGCCCGCAGGTTGCGCAGATCGGGCTGGAAGTCGAGGTTGCACCCGCCGATGCTGCCGCTCCACGAGTTGTTGACCACGTCGGGCGCGTCGGGCGTGGCCGGGTTGCCGTCCGGGTCGAGCAGCCACTGGAAGCCCAGATGGATCCGCGACGTGGTCGTGCTGCCGCGGTCGTTGAAGATCTTCACGGCGATCCACTTCGCGCCCGGCGCGACGCCGATCGACGTGCCCCCCGCCGAACCTCCGACCATCACGCCCATCGTCGCCGTTCCGTGCCCGTTGACATCGGTCGGAACCGCCGGGTGCTCGCCGTTCGGGTCGTACCAGCTGTTGCTGCCGCCGCGCCAGCTCGCGGCCAGTTCCGGATGGCTGCCGTCCACTCCGGTGTCCATCGTAGCTACGACGGTCCCCTGGCCGGTGAGGCCGAGGCTCCACAGCGCCGGGGCGTTGACCGCCTCGACGTTCGGCTCCACGGGCGCGTCGGCGGTCGACGAGCCGACCGTCGACGGCGGGGCCTGGACTGTACGGTCGGGACCGATCTCGCGCACGTCCGGCCGTGCCGCGAGCTCGGCGATCACCGACGGTTGGGCGACGACCGCGACCGCGTTGACCACCCACAGGGGCACCGCGTCAGCCACCAGGCCCTGTGCCCGTCGCCTGGCGAGCAGGCCGAGCACGCCGGTCTGATCGGCGGCCGCCCGAGCGCGCAGGGCACGCACGAGCGCGACCTGGCGCTGCCGGCGGGACGGCGTCACGACGGTGCTCGGGTTGAGCTGGGACCTGAGCACCACGATGGCCTTCACCATTCCGGCGCGTCCCGCGGACGCAGTTGGACCGGCTTCGGCGGGCGACGCCGCGACCGGAAGGCCCGCCGTCGCGGGGGCCACCAACGCCGTGACGAGAGCGGCCGCCATGACCTTGCGCTTCATCGGACGTCCTCCCGGATCCTCTGCTCGATCTCGCCGGCCGGCACCGCGACCGGCCGGCGGCGCCGCACCTTCGTCAGGCGCCAGCCGGCGAGCACCGCCAGCACGCCGATCACGACGGCCGCCGCCGCGTTTGCGATCGGGGCGAGACGGTCGCGGGACCGCGGCGGCGAGGCCGCCGGTGGCGGCACCGACCACTCGAGGGGCACCGCCAGGCGCGCTCCGCCGCGGTGGATCACGGCGGTGGCCCGCGCGACGCCGGGGCCCGACAGGTCGCCGGTGCCGAAGTACCGGCCAGGCTCGATCTCGCGCAGCGGCACGGCAGTTGATCCGCCGTCGAGCTCAACGGTGACGCTCTCGATTTCCGCCGGTGGCGGACGGCGCGAGCTCGCGGCGAGAACCGTGAACCCGTTGGTGCCGGGCCGGTTGGGTGTGACCGTGAGCGAGACCACGACGTCGCCGACGGATTCGTTCCGGGTCACGGCGGTCGGCACGCCAGTGTCGGGTGCCGCGGACTGCCTGGCCGGAGGTGTCTCGACCAGCGCTCCCGCCAGGAGCAGGAGCACGACACCCGCCGCGGCCTCGGCCGCGAGGAGCCGCCGTGACGGCCGCGCGGCGAGCCGGGCCGCCAACCGCCCCTGCACTCGGGCGGCGTTGACCAGGCCGAGGCCGCCCGCCACCGACAGCAGCACGCCCTTGGCGATCAGCAGCCGGCCGTACGTCGTGTCGACCAGCGCGCGCACCGACTCGACCTCGCGCCCCGCGCTGTAGAGCCCGGTCACCACGACCAGCGCCACGCCGACGGCGGCCAGCACCGTGAAGCGGTACCCGACGGCCCTCAGCAGGTCGCCCCGCCCGGCAGCCGATCTATCAGGGCGGGCGAGCACCACCGCCAGCGTGGCAACGCCGCCGAGCCACAGGCACGCGGTGAGGGCGTGCACGGCGACCGCGGCGACGGCCACGGTGCGCGCCGGCCCAACCGATGCGGCATGGCCGCCGAGTGCCTCGACCGTCACGGCGACCGACACGAGCACCCCGACAGCCGTCCACGGTCCCAGGTTTCGAGTGTGTGGCGCCCGGGCCGGGGATCGCAGGGCGAAGGCGAGCGCGGCGAGGGCGAGAAGAATCGCCTCGCGGGCCAGCCAGAGGTGGCCCCAGCGGGTGTCGGACAGCAGGCTGACGGCCGTCGACAATCCGAGCGGACCGGACCGGTACGTCTGGACGACCAGGTCGGCACCGCCGACGACCGCCGCCAGCCCGCCCGCTGCGGCCGCGAGCGTGAGCGCCCGCCGGCGCGCCTGGTCGACGGCAACGCGGACCGGCTCGGCCGCCGCCGTGTCGACCGGTCGGAGCACCACTCCGGCGACCGCCAGTCCCCCGATCAACCCGGCGAGCAGGCACAGGCCGAGCCACCGACGGACGACATCGAGTGGAGGCGGGTCGTCGCCCGATTCGAAGGCCTGCAGCGCCGGCCCGCCGGGCGGCCGGTTCCCGACTGTGAAGACCACGACGCCGCCCGTCGTGTGCCCGTCGTCCTCGGCGAGGACGCGCCAGGCGATGCCGTACGTCCCCGGTGCGAGCGTCGGCAGCTGGAGCGCGAGCTGGCGAGGGCCGAGACGGTCGGTCGCGATGCGGGTTCCCTCCACCGTCCGGCCGGTGCTGTCGAGCAGCGACGCGGTACTGAACTCGGGCGAGATGTCCTCGCTGAAGCGCAGCAGCGCGACACGGGGCACCTGAGTGACGGTCGTGCCGTTGGCAGGTTGCGACTCGATCAGGACCGCGTGGGCGGCCGCGGGCCGCGCCGGCAGGAGGACGAAGAGGAGCGCGGCGGCTGCGCCGAGCAGCCGTAACCAGTTCCTGGCAGCCGGCCAGCGGGCCGGGTCACCGGACCGCGACATGCTCCACCTGCGCGTTACCCAGCAGCACACTGACCCTGCCGCCGCGATGGATCCAGTTTCCCGGGTTTTCGAACACCAGGTAGTACGTGATGCCGGTCTTGTACGCGCCGGTGTGGGAATGGTTCATCAGCAGCTCGTGGACCACCAGACCGCTCTGCTCGTCCACCACCGCCGGCGGCGTGCCGTCGTCGTGCAGGGTGTTGGCCAGTTCCGGGTCGACGACCGTGAAGCGCAGGTCGACCAGGCCACCGCCACCGGTCACCGCCACGCGGGTGATCCGAACCCCGCTGCGCTGGCCGAGACTGTCGGCGTCCACGACCGGCCGTGCCCAGGCCGCCGGGACGGGGTTGTCGGCGGTCTTCGCGCCGTCGGTCGATGCGCGCCCGGCCGCCAGGGCGAACCCCGTCAGCGCGATCGCCAGGACGACGCCGGTGAGCCCCCCGGCGAGGCGCGCGCGGCGCCCGCTCCTGCGCCACCGGCCCCTTGGCGGGGGAACCCGCGTGCCGGCCGGGCCGAGCGAATCGCTCATGGCGGTACCTCGCCTCAGTGGTGGATGAAGGTCAGCATCCCGCCGCCGGTGGCCGGGGTCGGGCCGTCGCCGGCCTGGACGCCGTTGGTGAGGTGCTGCTGGCGGTTGTACAGCGGGAATCCGTGCGGGCTCGGTCCGGAACCGGCCGGGACGGTGGCGATGGCGTCCTCCGTCGCGCCGGCCGGGATCGTCTCGGCGTTCGCGTCGAAGGGGACGTTCAGCGGCCGGGCGTCGCGGGCGAGCACCCGCTCGTGCATGCCGAGCAGCACCATCGTCGTGTTGTCGTAGCCGGCGTTCAGATAGCGCAGCAGCACGCGTTGCCCGCCTGCCGCCGTGATGCCCGGTGCCGTCTCCGGGTAGGCCTTGCCGTTGATGAGCCAGTACGTCGCCCGGTAGCCGTGCATGTCGAAGGTGTCGGGCGCGGCATTGAAGGCGGGGTCGATCGCGCTCAGGACAAGCACGGCCTCCACGTCGTACGCGGTCGTCGCGGAGTTGTAGGCCTGGTTGGGCGTCGCCGGCCGGACAACGAGCGCGCCGTGGAGCCCCATCGCCGCCTGGCGTCCGGCATCACCGCCACTGCCGTACAGGTAGGTGCCGGGCGCGCTGGCCGTGAAGGTACGGGTGACCGTGGCGCCGACGGCGGCGTCGGCCGGTCCCGCGTTGAAGGCGATGCCCGGGATCTCGAACGAGAGCGGGTGGCCGGCGGGGAGGTCGTTGGTGACCGCGAGCGTGACGGTGTCCCCGACGTTGACGGTCAGGACCGGCCCCGGCAGGCCCGGCGTTACGCCGGTACAGTTTCCGGGCGTTGCGGTGGTGCCGAAGCCCCAGATCGGGACGTTAACTCCGCCGGCCAGCATGGCGGTACCGGCCGTCGCGCACAGGTTGATGGACACCGGTGCGGCCGAGACGCTCGAGCTGCCAACCCCGAGCCCGGCGGCGGTCAGGACCAGCACGAGCAGGGCCCTGGTCGTCGTCTTCCACGTGCGTGCGCGCATCGCCGATCTCTCCTTAGCCTCGCGGCCGGTCATGGCGCGTCGTAGGTGAGCGCCATGAGGTTGCCCAACGTCGAGAAGGGGGTCGGGTTGGGGGCCGTGTATCGCTGGGTGTGGACGAGCACGCGGACCTGGCCGCCGTTTGCCCCGGTGCCGACGTAGGCGCTGGCGGGTCCGGGCAGCGTCCACGTCGAGGTGATGTCGCTGGAACCGACGGTCTGCGGCTGCGTCGGCGGTGGCGGCAGGGTCACCCACCCGGCAGAGGTCGCGGACGAGCAGCCCACCGCGCCCGCGATGGTCCAGTTGCAGATCTTGACGATCTGCTGCGGCTGGTTCGAGCTGATGGTCACGCATGTGGTGGCGGTCGTGCTGCCGCAGTTCTTGCCCTTGTAGGTCACCTTGAGGTTCTGGGCTCCGGCCGGAAGTCCGGTGAACGCGGCGTACCAGTCGGTTGCCAGCCCGGTGACGGTGGCACCGCTCAGGTGGGTCGCCGCCACCGTGCCGAGCTGCCCTCGTGCCACCGTCCACGTCGTGGTGCCCTGTCCACCCGTGACCAGCAGAACCTCGTTGTCGATCCGGACGTGGTAGGTGCCCGAGGCGGGGAAGCCGGCGGCCGAGGCGACGGTGATGCTCGTCTGCGTGGCGGTCGTCGCCGTCGGCCGGGTCGTCGTCCTCGGGTTCACCATGTAGTACCTGGTGTCGTCCACGCCGAGGTCGGCCACGGTGCCGCCCTTGAGCACACCGCCGGCGATGGTGCTCGATGTCGGGTAGCCCGTGCACCCGCCGGGTGGGTCGACCCGCAGCAGGGTGGCCATGCCACCGAAGCCCTCGTCGAAGTTGGCGAATTCGTTGAGCGCGTGGCTGTGCCATGGGAAGTACCACTCGCCGCAGATGTTCTGCGACACCACCCCGGTGGGCAGGGTGCCCTGGTAACCCAGGTACGGGCTGCCGCCGTACCAGGTGTTGCCGTCCTTGAAGGCGACGTTGCGGTAGTTGGGCGGCGGCACCGGCAACGGGTGGGTGTTGGGGTCCCAGTTGTCCTGGTCGTCCCAGCGCAGGAGGAAGTCCTCGGTCTGCCCGGAGCCGATGGTCTCGCCGAAGTGCTCGGTAGATGCCGAACCACCGCCGGGCGCGCGCAGGGGCCGGCCGTCCTGGGCGATCAGGGTCGTGTGGTTGCCGTGCGGGTGGAAGGGATGGTTCAGGGCACCCACGTTGATCATCCGGACCAGAGCGGGCGGAGTGCCGGGCGACGTCGGGCGGATCCGCACCAGGGCCCCGTACGGCTGGTTGGGCAGCAGCCCGGAGCCGTTGTCCTGGATGGTGTCCGGAAACTCCCGCCCGTTGATGGCGAAGTAGCGGTCGCGCCGGGCGTTCACGTCGTACGTCGCGCCGGTCTCCACCGCGTGGTGCAGATCGGGATCGATCTCGCTGAGCAGCAGGAGGTACTCGCGCGCCGGGTCGAACGCGGTCGGGGCGTCGTAGGCGTAGCCCGGGCCGAGGCTCGGGCGCACGACCAGCGCGCCGTAGAGGCCCATCTCGATCTGCTTGGCGATGTCCGAGCCGCTCTCGTACAGGTAGGTGCCCGGACTGCCGGCCGTGAAGCGGTAGCTGACGGTCCCGTTCGTCGCCGCCGCCTCGGTGGTCAACAGACCCGCGGCGCCGCCGGTGGCGGCCACCGCCGCGTCCTGGCCCGGGAACACGATGGACGCGGGCTCCGGCAGGTTGTTGGTGAGGTTGACGACGACCGTCTCCCCCTGAGTCACGCACAGCACCGGTCCGGGGCTCTGGAATTGACCGCTGTCGGGGGCGTCGGCGTTGGCGTAGCTCCACATGAAGACGCTGTTGCCGTCGGGTGTCCCGATGTAGCCGGTCTTCGCCACCAGGTTGAAGGTGTGCGTGCCGCCCGAGACGGCGCCGGGTGTGCACACCATGCCGATCCTGGGCGCCCCGGCGGGCAGCGCGTCGGCGTGTCCGGGAGCCAGCAGCGCCGAGCCGGCGGCGAGCGTGACGACGGCGGCCAGCCGTTGGGCTTTCTGCCTCATCATGGCCTTCCTTCCGCGACGCGCGGCCGCGCCCGCTCAGACATAGGTCTGGCTCACAACGGTTTGGGCTGGCAGGGGACGCGCCGGCGAGTACACCCGGACCTCGGTCATCATTCCCCCGGGCCCCGGGGCGATGGAGCCGAAGTTCGCGAGCTTTCGCCAGTCCCGGTTCTTGAAGTAGTAGACGTTGTAGCTTCCCCAGCCGTCCGAACCGGACGGTCGCGCCGCGTCGTAGCCCGGCGCGTCGAACAGCACGTCGCGCGCCTCGCCGGGGCCGAGGTACAGGGTGTTGGTCCAGTACGACGTGTCGACGGCGCCGTTGCGCAGCAGCGCGGCGTCCTGCCCGATGACGTGCATCGGAATCCCCGGCAACTGCATGCTGTGCTGCTGGTAGCCGAGGTTGGCCAGCCGCAACAGGGCCCGGTCCCCCGGGTTGACCTGGATGAGCGCGGAGTTCGGCTGGCTGTAGTCCGGAGCGTCGTCGTAGTTCGGGTTCGGGGTGGCGATCCGCATGGTCGCAGGCAGGCTGCCGCTGTCGTTGGGCAGCACGGTCTGCGGATAGACCCGCCCGTTGAGCGTGAACCACTGCGGGTCGTAGTCCGTCGCGATGGACTCCTGGATGTCCCGGTCACCGTCGTGAAAGTTCGTCCACAGCTCGTTGAGCAGGATGGCAAAGTGGCGGTGATAGCCGGTCGACCCGTCCCCGTCGTTGTAGGCGAACCGGGTGAACCCGCCGATCGAGGTGCCGTCCTGCAAAGGCCGGACGAAGACGATCCCCGTCATTCCCATCTGTACATGCTCGACGTCCTCAAAGTGGCAGTGGTACATGTAGGTGCCCTCGCGGTGCGGGCGGTAGAAGTAGGTCAACTGCTTGCCGATGGGCACCGCCACGGACACCTCGGGCACGCCGTCGTTCAACGGCGACGGCAGGTCGAAGCCGTGCCAGTGGATGGTGTGGGAGTCCGTCAGGTCGGGGCGCTGCACCAGACCCAGGTTGGTCAGGGTGATCTTGATCTCGTCGTTCTGCAGGAACTCGAGGGGCGGCGCGGTGTGCTTGGTGTGCCCCTTGTAGGTGGCGGTCAGCTGCGTCACGGACAGGGAAGGGTCGACGGGGACGAAGCCGAAGATGTAGAGGGGGTTGCCCTCCCGGCCGGGGACGCTGAGGTACCCGTCCGTGGCCACCAGGGACAGCTCGCTCGTTGCCGCCTCCGCGCGGCGGGCGCCCAAGGGGCCGTACGCCGCGACCGTGCCGATGAGTCCGCCGGCAGCGGCTCCTGCCGCGCCCCAGCCCACCGCTCTGAGGAACTCTCTCCGTGTCGAGGCTCGCGCCATAGGTTTCACATCGGACTCCTCACTGGCCGCTCGGGGCGACGATCACCGGTATTCCGGCCAGTTCGTCAGCGCCGAGATCCCACGGCGTGGTGTCCCGCCCCGACACCCGCAGCTGCGGACGGCTCTGACCGTCGATGTCGCCGGGGGTTCCGGTGGGAGCGCCGATCGCGGTGGCGGAACATGCCGAGATGGTCGCCGGGACCGGGGTGTTCGAGCAGCGCACGCCGCGGTCGATCGCCGGCGAGGTGCCCTGGAGGTGGTAGTCGCCGGTGAGTCCCACCGGCGGATCCTGCCCGGTGATCGTCACCGCCGCGGTCTGCGGGTCCAGCCGCGACCCGGACACGGTCAGCTCGTTGACGAACGGCGTCGTGAACAGCGGGTTCTCGCCGATGCGGTTCGCCTGGCCACCGGGCAGGGGCCGCAGCACGCCGTCCGGTCCCAGGATCTGGCCGGTGGTCAGCGTGGAGTACCGCGCCGTGAACGTGTCGGTGTCGGTGGTCGTCCCGCGCACCTCGAAGTCGATGAACCCTTGATCGACCAGGGTCGCCCCCGGGCCGGGCTGGCTCAGGGTGAACGCGTCGTTGTTCCAGAAGATGTTGTTGAACAGCGCCACCGGGTTCGAGAAGCGCGGCGAACCGGCGGGCAGCATCGCCTGGAACAGCGGGTCATTCGCCTCCGAGGCCAGGCCCGCGGAGTGCGGGTTGCCGTCCGAGTCCTCGGACGATCCCGTCGAGACGTTGTTGGCCACGGTGTTGTTGACGATGGACACGTTGGACGAGTCGTCCAGCGTGATGGCCCCGCCGACGTCGGCCGCGCCGTTGTTGTTGATCATGTTGTTGCGGATGTTGATCCGCGCGGTGAGGGCGTCGAGCACGAACAGCCCGCCGCCGTCGTCGCCGGAGTAGTTGCTCTGGATCAGGTTGCGGTCGACATCCACCGTCCCGGTCCCGTTGCCCAGCGAGGCCGGCGAGCCCACCGGCAGCTCGGTCTCGATGGCGATGCCGGCGCCGGAGTCGACGGAGTCGTTGTAGTAGATCTGGTTGTCGTGGATTCGGCCGCCGGGGCTGAGGCCGATGTGGGCGACGCCGGCTCCGTAGTTCACGCTGAAGTTCGAGCAGATGATGTTGCTGGCGAGCTCGTACCCGTTGGAGCCGTAGAACAGCCCCACGGCGCCGGCCTCGGTCAGGCCGCCGTTGCCGGTCAGCCGGTTGTTGGCGATCCGCACGTTGTAGTTGTGATTCACCCGCGCGCCGGTTCCGCGCGGCCCGGCGTCGTACGGCTGGCCGAGCGCGATGCCACCGGCGACGATCCCGCCGTTGTTCTCCAGCACGTTGTTGGTCAGCTGCATGTTGTTGGCGGAGGCCTGCAGCTGAATGCCGCCCGCCCCATCGCCCTGACCGGTGGTCAGGCCCAGGCCGTCGATGCGGGCCCGGTTGAACGCCGCGGTGAGGCCGGTGCCGATGTCGTACGCCGTCGTGGTCTTGGCCAGCACGGTGATGTCCGCGCCGCGCAGCACCGGGTGATTGCCGGTCACCCCGGCGTAGGGCGAGTTGGCGCTGATCGTCGCGTCGTAGTCTGTCGCGTTCTGCTGGAAGTACCGGCCGTCGATGACGGTGCCGGGGACGTTGAACCGCGGGTCCTCGGGGTCGCGGGCCTGCAGCTCGTGGGCGCCGATGATGCCGCCGGGACCCCGTCCCTGCAGCTTGAGCGGCTTCCACAGCAGCACGTTCTCGTTGTATACGCCGGGCGAGAGCACGAGCAGGCTACCGGGCGCGGCGCTGTTGATCGCGTTCTGCAGCGCGTGCGCTCCGCCGTTTCCAGCGGCTGGCGGTGGCGGTGGCACGTTCACCACGGTCGGCGTGTAGGTGACGATGTCCGTGCCGGAGCCGTTGCTGCCCAGCACGTGCAGCGTGATGCCGTTGACGCTCGACACGCCACCGTTCGCGTCCGCCGTCGTGATCGTCAGCTGCTTCGGCCCGGGTCGGAAGGTGGAGCTGAGCGCCGGCACGTTCAGCACGATGGTGTCGGGCGTGGAGCCGCTGCCCGGGGTCCAGCTGACGATGCCGCCGTTGGCCCGGGTCAGGGTCTGCACCTGGCTGGTGCGGCCGTCGGTCAGCGTCGCCCGCACGCCGGTCGTGCCCGTGGCCGTGCCGGTCGCGCCGATGAAGTCGGCCTGGACGGTGATCTGCCGGCTGCCGGTGGCCGGCACGACCGGGAGGGAGACCTGCAGCAGCTCGGGCCGTGCCGGGACGGCGGGGTCCTCGCATGCGGTGCCGGAGATCGGGTCCAGCGGCAGGTCGAGCTGCGTGGTCAGGCCCGGCCACGCCTCGGCCGGCGTGGTGGCGACCAGCAGGTTCGGGTTGAAGTTGGCGTTCGGGTGTTCCTTGGTCCCCGGGTCGTCGACCTTGACCAGGTACATGCCGGGGCACGGGCCCTGCGGGATCGGGCAGTTGAACGTCTCGGTCGAGGGCACCAGCACCTCGAACGAGCCGTCGGGGCTGGTGGTCACGGTCGTCAGCAGCCGCCAGGTGTTCGGGTCGTACGGCTGGTTGACGTTCGGCACGGTGTCCACCCGGGCGTAGATGCCGACCGGGATGCCGGCGATCGGCCGCGGCTCGCCGTACCACGGGGACAGCTTGTTGCGCTCGAAGTAGATGTCGTTGAAGACCTGCCCGACCAGGCGGCCCGGCGGCTGCACGTCGCCGGTCCGGTTGTCAGCGGCGTTCGTCCCGTTGGGGTCGGTCCGGAAGTTCGTCATGAGGAAGAAGTCGGCGTTGGCGTTCTGGCCGTTCTCTAGGACGACCAGGCGCTTGTCGCACAGCGGTCGGGAGGTGCTGGTGGCCTGGTTTCCGGTGTAGTAGACGCTCCGGGGCGTCAGGGTGGACTGGTCGATGACGTGGCCGTCGCCGGCGCACGGCGGCGGCGGGATCTGCGGGGCGAACTGGTTGCCGAGATCGACGTTGACGTCTTCCTCCCGGACGATGTGGTACAGGCATCCCTGGCCGCCGCCGGGGACGGCGCCCTTCGGGTTGCTGACCCGCTGGGTGGCACCCGACGGGTTGCAGGCACGGGTGTCGGCGACATCCTTCG